>JAZKRN010000001.1:0-79575 GCA_036628655.1 Desulfohalobiaceae bacterium
GTTGAACTTTGAAAAAATTGAGTGCCGGGCTTCCCCCACGTGGCGAGCGAAGAAAGTCTGTGTCCCATTCGGTTCGCGGCAGCCGCGTTCTCGCCCGCAAAAGGGTATGGGCAGATGAGCTTTGCCACTGGGTCCGGACGCCGATTTTGAACAGCAGGGAAACATCGACTGTTGGGTTCCGGGGTCCATGCACATCCCTGAAGTTTTATACAACCATCATTCCCGGGCCGACCCGGGCACAACCAAGCATGAAAATGCCTCGCGGACAATTCCCCGATAAATCAGCTCGTTGAGCGCATTTTCATACAAAAAAAGCGGAACGATCGCCTTCATGCAGAGCCCTGTGTCGAATCAGCAATGCCTACGGGATTAGGCTACATGATAAAGACATGCCAGTCACGCTTTTTCAGACGGCAGGGGCCATAGAAAAGCTCGAGCGCGCAGGAGATTGTCGAACCATTTTGAAGCAACGTCGGTCAGTGAGTGCCTTGTTCAAAGGCACACAAGCCGGGACAGCGAGCTGATGCTTCGATGGCGGTCTCGGCAGATCCCGGCGAGCCGCTCTTGATCCTTGTCTGTCAAGCATTGAGATGCCAGATTGTCCTAGGGACATATGGCAAAAGAGTTGACGTGCACGCAGGAGTCTGATAGGTAAATCAAACTTTGTGAAGGAATGAACGAATGAAGATTTTCAAGGGCTTCGGCCAGGGCTATGTGGACAGCCTTTTGCGCGCGAGCCTCATTGGCGTCCACATGGTTGCTTCCACCTTTGTCGGGCTGGCAATGGGCTATTTCCTGGACAAATGGTTGCAGACCGGGCCCTGGCTTACTATGCTCTTCCTGCTTTTCGGAATTGCGGGTGGATTCACGAACATGTTCCGTGAAGTCAAGCGGATAGAGCGAGGGGAGAAGGAACGTGGCGGAAACCAGGAGTGATAGACTCTTCGGCTATCTGGGACTGCCGGGAGAGGAAATTCCTCAGATCAAGCAAATACTTGGCCTTCACTCGGCAACTGTGCTCGTTCTTGGCCTTTTGCTCCTGGGGTGCGGGTTAAGCCATTTGTTCATCCCTTATGCTGTCGGGGCGCTGTTGGTGAGCTTCAATCTCCTTGTGCTCGCGCGGCTCCTTCCGCAGCTCGTGTTCGAGCAAACAGGGGCAGTGTTTGCCCTCTTGGTCAGCTTTTATCTTCGTCTTGCGTTCACCGGTGGCGTTCTCTTCGCCGCCATATATATTGTTCAGCTCAACGCCTTGGGGCTCTTGCTGGGGCTTTCAACGATATTGGCCTCATTCATTGCCTGGGGTGGAATGGTTCTCGTGTCACGCAAACAGAAGGAGGCGTAAGGGATGTCCGTGCAAATAGCACCCCATGTGGTCCTCTTGGAAAAATTCATGCATGCCGTGGGGTTGGTCAAAGACGGTCATGTCATGATTCCGAACCATGTGCTGTATACATGGCTGGTCATGCTCATTCTGATCGCCCTGGCCTGGGTGGCAACCCGGAATATAACCCTTGTACCAAAAGGAGTGCAGAATTTCTGGGAAATTGTCGTAGGAGGGCTCGAGGACTTTGTCGTCTCCACCATGGGTGAGCGGGGGAGAACGGTTTTTCCCCTTTTGATGACCCTGTTCATCTTCATTCTTTTCGCCAATTTTGTTGGGCTTGTTCCGGGCGGAATCGCTCCTACCGCCAACCTGAACACCAATGCCGCAATGGCGATCATTGTCTTCATCTTTTACAATATTGTGGGCATGAAAGTGCACGGCATGAAATATGTGAAGCAATTCACCGGGCCGGTGCCCTGGCTTACCCCGCTTATCCTCCCCATTGAGATTTTGAGCCATCTCGCTCGGCCCCTGTCCCTGACAGTCCGGCTTTTCGGGAATATCTTCGGCGAGGAGCTGGTGTTGATCCTCTTCTTCGCCCTGTTGCCGGTCATTGCCACACTGCCCATGTATTTCCTCTATAGCCTGGTGGACACCATTCAGGCCTTCATTTTCTTCATGCTTTCCATGATTTATCTCAAGCTGGCTTTTGAGGAAGCCCATTAATACTGCGGGGGAAATGGTCTCGTGACCTGTCGAATAAACCATAGAGGAGGTTCGTTGTATGCGTAGAATGTTGATGACCGCCGTGAGCACGCTTGCTTTGCTCGCCATCGCAAGTGGCGCAAGTGCTGCCGAGGGCCCGGGGGGAGATGTCGTCTCCATGATCGCAATTGCCACTGCCATTGGTATCGGCCTTGCCGCCCTTGGTTGCGGGATCGGCATGGGCTTCGGCCTGAGGGGAGCTTGCGAAGGCACAGCACGCAATCCCGATGCAGGCGGTCAGATTACCGTGACCATGCTCATCGGTCTTGCCCTGATCGAATCTCTCGCGATTTACACCCTCGTGATCGATCTGATTCTCCTCTTCGCCAACCCCTTTCTGTAAAAACAAAACGGGTGCAAAGGGAGGCCTTCTATGCAGGCCTCCCTTTTTCCCTGTTATCTTGTGAAATTTTTCTCAAAATCAATTATGGTCACCAAAAGCGATAAAATTCCTCAGGCTACCATTCAACGAATGGGAGTCTACATTCAGGTTCTCGAGGAGCTCCAACTCCAACAATACCAGGTCATCCCCTCCGAGAAGCTCGCAGAAAAATGCGAGGTCAATTCCTCCCAAATCCGCAAGGATCTAGCCTACTTCGGAGAATTCGGAGTTCGCGGCGTCGGCTACTACGTGAGGGATCTCCTGCAGGCGATCAAGCATTTTCTGGGCATTGATCGAAACTGGAACTGCATTCTCGTTGGTGTCGGGAATCTGGGACGGGCCATGTTGCGGCATCAGCAGCTGGCCGAGAAGGGGTTCATGATCCAGATGGCCTTTGACTGCGACCCGTTCAAGATCGGTGAGCACGTGGCTGGTCATGAAGTGATCTGTACCCGTCGCCTGAAGGAAAAGGCCCAGATCATGCATATTGACATCGGATTGATCACCACTCCTCCGGAACGAGCGCAACGGGCCGCGAACTACATGATGCAGGCAGGTATTAAAGGGATCATCAATTTCGCTCCGACCCGCATCCAGGTGTCGAGCGAGGTGATCGTCGACTATGTTGACTTTTCCAATCATCTCATATCCATGGCCTTCCGCCTCTCTCAGGCCTCGTAACCGGTCCAGCTGCACCCCTTGTCAAAGGCTTTCTTTCTCGTATATAGTATTTGATTGCTTTTCTTTTCAAGGAGGCCATGCCTTGTACCCTCCGCTTGTGACTTCTCTGTGACTTCGCTCTTGTCCGGATGCGGGTCACCGCGAGCGAAAGGGATGAAACGCGGCTTCCGTGGCAAGGAATACGCCTTGCAACCCTCGTCGTTTGGCTGTTCCTTGAATCCAGTCGGTGGGGCATCAATTCCATACAACCCTCATTTCCGGGCCAACTTGGGGCACAACGAAGCATGAGAACGCGAGGCGAGTCGGGGAGTGCGTTGAGGCCAGTGTTTCATTCCCTGTTTCAATTGATGGGGCTGAACAAGCTGATCGATTACAGCGTGTGACAGAACGTGTGTTCAATGTCTCTCTCGGCAGCGCGGATCTTACCTTCGCTACTGGCAAGGTTGTTAAATCGCGCAGAACAAGGGCGGCACGCTTATGAAACACGGCTTCAACGCACTCCCCGTCGAGCCTGGAGCATCCGATTTTTGACATACAAATCAGCAAGTTCTTCGCATTTACATATAAAAAAAGGAGAGGTTATGAAAAAGGATATCCATCCCGAGCAGAAAGAGGCCACGATCGAGTGCTCCTGCGGTTATACCCAGCAAATCCATTCGTCGAGGGCCGAGGAGATTCATGTGGAGATCTGTTCCAACTGCCACCCCTTTTACACAGGGAAGCAGCGGTTTGTTGACACTGCCGGGCGTATTGACAAGTTCCGCCGCAAGTACGGCCAGAACTACGGCCAGTCCGAATAGATGCTGTCGATTGTTTTTTATTGAGGACAAAAATCCATGTCGTTTTTGAGTAAGCTTGAGGATATCGAGCAGCGCTATCTGGACATCGAGCAACAACTCGGGTCTCCAGAGGTGCTGCAGGATCAGAAGCACTACAGCGAGCTCGCCAAGACTCATGCAGAGCTTGGCGAGATTGTTTCCGCATTCCGGGAGTACAAGGAAGTGCTGCAGGCGCGGGACAAAAACAGGGAGCTGTTGCGTGATTCGGATCCGGATATTCGCGAGCTCGCCAAGGCGGAACAGGAAGAGCTCGAAAACAGGGTTGAGAGCCTCGAGCATCAGCTCAAGATGAAGCTCGTGCCCGAGGATCCCATGGACAAGAAGGCCGTGATCCTTGAAATCCGGGCTGGCACCGGGGGAGACGAAGCCGCGCTGTTTGTTGCCGATCTGCTTAAGATGTATATCCGTTATGCGGAAGGCAAGGGCTGGAGTACCCAGTTATTGAACACCCAGGATTCCGGTGCCGGCGGATACAAGGAAGTCATCGGCCAGATTTCCGGTCACAGGGTGTATAGTCGTCTCAAATACGAGTTCGGCGTCCACAGAGTGCAGCGGGTTCCGGTTACTGAATCGCAGGGCAGGATCCATACCTCGACAGTGACTGTGGCCGTGCTTCCGGAGGCGGAAGAGGTTGATGTCCAGATCGATCAGAACGACTTGCGCATCGATGTCTTCCGCGCTTCCGGCCCGGGTGGACAGAGCGTGAATACCACGGATTCGGCCGTTCGTCTTACACACATACCCACTGGTGTTGTCGTTGCCTGTCAGGACCAAAAGTCTCAGCACAAGAATCGGGCCAAGGCCATGCAGGTCCTTCGTTCCAAGCTCCTGAAAATGAAGCAGGACGAGGCCAAACAGGAACAGGACGAATCGCGCAGGAGCCAAGTCGGAACCGGCGAGCGCTCGGAACGAATACGGACCTATAATTTCCCGCAGAGCCGTATTACTGATCATCGGATCAATCTCACCACATATAATCTCGACGCTATCCTCGACGGCGATCTGGATCAGCTCCTCGATCCATTGGAAAAGAATTTCCAGGCAGCGAATCTCAAGTCCGCAGTGCAGGTTTAGCCGGCCTCTTGCCATTCCTTGATCGAGTTTTTTGAGGAGGCAGGGCTTTCAAAGAATGATTGGTCATATGGGGGCAGGGGATCGCGTGTCTGTATGGCGAGAAAAGCGCGTTTGATTCGGGTCAAGACATTGTGCGATTGTTACCAGGAATCTCCCTCAGCAGATGACCATTCAGTCCGAGATATCGAACCGCCTGCCGAGGCCAGCTCAGTGATCATCAGCAATTGGATTGGCATTGCCCGTAAACGCTTTGAGGCCAGCCACCTCGACATTCCTGCCGCATATGACATCCCATCAGCTTGGCAAGCTCCTACGTGAGGCTTCGGCATATTTACATGGGCAACAAGTGGACTCCCCTCAACTGTCCGCGGAATTGCTCCTGGCCCAGGCCGGGCGATTAAGGCGTCTGGACGTCCTGGTCCGTCCCGAGATGGAGCTCGATGCGGAGATGGTTGCAACTTTTCGCGAGTTGATCCGCAGGCGGGGGCAGGGGGAGCCAGTGGCCTATCTCCTTGAGCGAAAGGAATTTTATGGGCGGGAGTTCGAAGTAGGGCCAGAGGTACTTGTCCCTCGTCCGGAAACGGAGCTGGTGGTTGAGGAATGCAAGCGGCTCTTTCCTTCAGATGCGCGGCTGCGCATGGCCGATATCTGTGCGGGCAGCGGCAATCTGGGAGTAACGCTCTGTGCCGAGTTTCCCAGATCTCAGTGCCTTATGGCCGACATCTCCCATCAGGCGCTTCGAATAGCTTTCAGGAATGCAAGCCGCCACGGAGTAGCGGACCGGACCCAACCGGTCAAACAGGATTTTGCTTCCACCCTGAAACCGGAGAGTGTGGATCTTGCTGTTTGCAATCCGCCCTATATTTCAGCTGAGGACCATCCCGCTCTGGATCGCGAGGTTGCCGGATTCGAGCCAAGGATTGCCCTTGATGGCGGGAAGGGCGGGCTCGAGGCGGTCAGGACCGCGGTCGGAACAATTGCCGTCAGTCTGGCCCCGGGGGGATATCTGCTCATGGAAACGGGTCGGGATCAGGCCCGTTTCACTGCCGAGGAAATGAGATTACCCGGCACTGCCTGGCAGAGCGTGCGAGTTCATACGGATCTTAGCGGAAACGATCGTTTAATAAGCGCACAAAGGGTGTGGCTTTAAGAACACACTGTGTTGTGAGTGCAACATACATATTTGTGCAATGAAAGGGGCTGCTTCCCGAATACGGCGTGGTGGAGCACCAGATCCTTGTGGCATGGATGTTGCTAATAGTAGTCGAATCGGGAGGATCCCTCATGCGACAGAAAACAATCGGGAAAGCAGTCAGTTGTTCAGGGGTTGGCCTCCACCGGGGGGGTAAGGTTACCATGACCCTGCACCCCGCACCTGTGAACACAGGAGTCGTTTTCGTTCTGAAAACGGAGCGGGGGCGTCGATTTATTCAGGCCGATCCGCACAAGGTACACGAGACCACACTCGCCACTGGTCTGACCGACGGTGAGAGCTCCATAGGTACGGTTGAGCACGTTCTCGCTGCCTTGAAAGGCAGCGATGTGGACAATGTCCATATTGAGGTGGACAGCAACGAAGTTCCCATTATGGACGGCAGTGCCGCCTCTTTCGTCTATCTTCTCCAGCAGGCGGGTTTTGTGCGTCAGCAGGCGAAAAAGAGGGTCTATAGTCTGAAGAAGCCGGTCGAGCTCGGTAAGGACGGCAAACAAATTTCGGCCTATCCGGGAGCCGGATTGAGTGTTGCCTATACCATCGATTACGACCACCCGTTTATCGGCCGTCAGGAGTATTCCTTCAGTCTCGGAGAGGAGGCCTTTTTCGAGGAGCTTAGCAAGGCCAGGACCTTTGCCTTTCTCAACGATGTCGAAGCGATGCGATCCAACGGCCTGGCGCTCGGTGGCTCCCTGGACAATGCCCTTGTGCTCGACGGAGCGGGAGTGGTGAATAACGACGGCATGCGTTACCCGGACGAGCCGGTGCGCCATAAGATCCTCGACTTTCTCGGGGATCTCGCTTTGCTGCCCTATCCCTTAACAGGCCATTTTCACGTCTATTGTTCCGGCCACGCCATGAATAATATGTTCTGTCGCTATTTGCTTGCCCATGAGAGCGAGCTCCTCGAATGCTGTGAAGTTGAGCAGGAGCGCGTCCGGGAAAAGCGCAAAGCCGCTGCCGTTCCGCAAACCGCCGGTTAACCCCTCCCGGGTGTATGGGTTTTCTTCAAGCGGCTACGTACCGGTCCCTCCTTATTCTAATGTACAGACACCGAGTTTTTATTCCTGACTGGCCATAGACTTAAATCTAGATTATTTCAAGATATTTTGGGAAGTTAAAAAAATTGTGCCAAGGGGTTGTCAAGAAGACAAAACTTGGTTAAATTTCTTTTTTGCTTGGCTGGCGTAGCTCAAAGGCAGAGCAGCTCATTTGTAATCAGCAGGTTGGGTGTTCGAGTCCCACCGCCAGCTCCAGGCGCTCGCGACTTTGGAGGGATACCCAAGTGGCCAAAGGGAGCAGACTGTAAATCTGCCGGCGTAAGCCTTCGGAGGTTCGAATCCTCCTCCCTCCACCATTGAAGGCATCTGGATAAGTAGGAGACGCCCGTCAGCGACTACTTATCGCAGCGGAAAGCGGGAATAGCTCAAACGGCTAGAGCACCAGCCTTCCAAGCTGGGGGTTGCGGGTTCAATTCCCGTTTCCCGCTCCTTTCCAGTCTTGAGCCCACGTAGCTCAGGCGGTGGAGCACTTCCTTGGTAAGGAAGAGGTCACCGGTTCAAGTCCGGTCGTGGGCTCCATTCATTTTCCTGCTTGTCCAGTCCTTCCGTTTTCTAGGCGCTTTTCCGCAGACAACAAATCACTGTGAAGTCAATCGAAGCACCAGGGGGTAAGTATGGCCAAGGAGAAGTTCGCGCGGACCAAGCCGCATATCAACATCGGCACGATCGGCCACATCGACCACGGCAAGACGACCTTGACCGCGGCGATCACCAAGCTGCTGGAGGCCAAGGACGGGCTGGGCAATTATATTCCCTTCGACCAGATCGACAAGGCACCGGAAGAGAAGGAGCGCGGGATCACCATATCCACGGCGCACGTGGAGTATGAGACCAAGAACCGCCACTATGCGCACGTGGACTGCCCGGGCCACGCGGACTACATCAAGAACATGATCACCGGCGCGGCGCAGATGGACGGTGCGGTTCTTGTTGTGGCGGCCACCGACGGTCCCATGCCCCAGACCCGGGAGCACATTCTGCTGTCCCGTCAGGTGGGGGTGCCCAGCATCGTGGTCTATCTGAACAAGGTTGATCTGGTGGACGATCCCGAGCTGCTGGAGCTCGTTGAGCTCGAGGTTCGCGAGCTGCTTTCCGAATACGATTTTGCCGGAGACGAGATTCCGGTTGTGTCGGGCAGCGCCTTGAAGGCTCTGGAGACGGACGATGCCGACAGCGAAGAGGCCCAAAGCATCTACCGTCTGCTGGAGGCCATGGACGAGCACATCCAGGAGCCCCAGCGCGCCAAGGACATGCCCTTTTTGCTGCCCATTGAGGACGTTTTCAGCATTTCCGGCCGCGGCACGGTTGCCACAGGCCGCGTTGAGCGCGGAGAAGTCCGTATTCAGGACGAGGTGGAGATCGTCGGCATCAACGAGACGCGAAAGACGGTTGTGACCGGCGTGGAGATGTTCCGCAAGACACTGGACCAGGGCGAGGCCGGAGACAACGTTGGTGTGCTTTTGCGCGGCGTGAAGCGCGACGAGATCGAGCGCGGCCAGGTATTGGCCAAGCCCAGGTCGATCACGCCGCACCGCAAGTTCAAGGCCGAGGTCTACGTGTTGAAGAAGGACGAAGGCGGCCGTCACACTCCGTTTTTCTCCGGATACCGTCCGCAGTTCTATTTCCGCACCACGGACGTGACCGGTGTTGTGACGCTGGAAGAGGGCGTGGAGATGGTCATGCCCGGTGACAACGCCCAGTTCCAGGTGGAGCTGATTTATCCCATCGCGATGGAGCACGGTCTCCGCTTCGCCATCCGTGAGGGCGGGCGTACGGTTGGAGCCGGGGTCGTCTCCGAAATCGTGGAGTAGACGAATATGCGCGTCAAAATGCAACTTCGCTGTGAAGAGTGTAAGGAAAAGAATTACGCAACCACCAAGAACAGGCGTAATACGCCCAGTAAGCTGGAACTGAACAAATACTGCTCCCGTTGCGGTAAACAGACTCTCCACAAAGAGAGTAAATAAGATTTGCAGGCCAGTAGCTCGAATTGGCAGAGCATCGGACTCCAAATCCGAGGGCTGGGGGTTCGAGTCCCTCCTGGCCTGCCATAAGATATTATGAATAAGAAAAAGAACGCCAAGCAAGCCAAGAAACAAGGTGGGAGCCAAGCTAAGCAGGCTCCCTCCTTTAGTTTGCGCGACAAGATCAACGAATTCAAATCGTTTTTGGATGAGTCCAAATTCGAGATGAAGAAAGTGACCTACCCGAGCCAAAAGCAAACTCTGACCACATGTGGCTCGGTTCTCTTCATCGTCACTGTGATCGCCCTCTTTCTTGGCATCGTCGACGTGTTTTTCGCTCAGATTCTGGAAATTTTCCTGCCTTAAGGTCCTACAATGCAATCGGAACAAAGCCGGTGGTACATCATCCACACACTCTCAGGCTATGAGCAGCGTGTGGAAAAGATGATCAATGAAATGATCAGCAAGGGCAAGGCTGAAGGACTTATCCAGGATGTACTCGTGCCTACGGAAAAAGTTGTGGAGATGGTGAAGGGCCAGAAGAAAACGACCACTCGCAAGTTTTATCCTGGATATGTCCTCATCAAGATGATCTTGAATGATAAATCCTGGCACATGGTCCAAAACATTCCCAAAGTAACAGGATTTATAGGTCATACCGAACGGCCCATCCCCCTTAAGGATTCAGAGGCCGAACAACTGTTGCAGACAATCGAGGAGCGGAAGGAACAGCCCCGCCCCAAATACGATTTTCAGGAAGGCGACAAGGTTCAGGTTATCGACGGTCCTTTCTCCAATTTCGACGGATATGTCGAGGAAGTTAACCACGACAAGGGCACCATGAAAGTATCCGTTTCCATTTTCGGCCGAAACACACCTGTTGAACTCGATTTTGTGCAAGTGAGCAAGTCTCAGTAAATCCCAAGAGGAACTAGCTATGGCCAAAAAGGTTCTGGCAAAGATTAAGCTGCAGATACCCGCCGGCTCGGCGAACCCCTCGCCTCCTGTTGGTCCGGCTCTCGGACAGCACGGCGTCAATATCATGGAGTTCTGCAAGGCTTTCAATGCCTACACCAGCGAGCAAAAGGGAACGATCATTCCCGTGGAGATCACGGTTTTTCAGGATCGCTCCTTCACATTTATTACCAAGACGCCTCCGGCTTCCATTCTTCTCAAAAAGTCGGCCAATATTGAACGAGGGTCCGGGGACTGCAAGCAGGACAAGATCGGAAAGGTGCGCATGGAGCAAGTTCGTGAGATCGCTCAAACAAAGCTCCCCGACTTCAATACCAACGATATGGAAGCCGCCGTCCGAACCGTGCTCGGAACAGCTCATAGCATGGGCCTAGAAGTCGAGTCGTAAAGACCCCGGAGTATTCACGATGGCAAAGATCAGTAAAAATCTTGGTGACGCCCAGCAGAAATTCGATAAAACCAAGCGATACTCTTTGGAGGACGCAATAGGCATCGCTTTGGATACCGCGTATGCCTCCTTTGATGAAACCGTCGACGTCGCCGTTCGGCTCGGCGTGAATCCGAAGTATCCCGATCAGATGGTGCGTGGCTCCGTGACCCTGCCTTTCGGCCTGGGCAAGGAGGTCCGCGTCGCCGCCTTCTGCAAGGGTGAAAAGGAAGAGGAAGCCCGCAATGCGGGAGCGGATGTCGTCGGTGCCGAGGACCTGATTCAAAGCGTCCAGCAGGGCTGGCTGGAATTCGACAAAGCGGTAGCCACACCGGACATGATGGCCCAAGTGGGCAAGATCGGCAAAATCCTCGGCCCTCGGGGCTTGATGCCCAATGCCAAGACCGGAACCGTAACCTTCGAGCTGGGCAAGACCATTGAAGAGCTCAAGGCGGGCAAAGTCGAGTACAAGGTGGATAAGGGCGGTGTTGTTCACGCACCTATCGGGAAGGTTTCCTTCGGCACGTCCATGCTTCTGGACAATTCCAAGATGCTTTTGGACAGCCTGTACAAGGCGAAGCCCAGCGGCTCCAAGGGTGCCTATTTCCGCTCCGTAAGCGTATCCACGACCATGGGCCCCGGTGTCAAGATCGACATCAAGAACGCAAACACATTCATTGAAGCATAGCTTCTGAAAAAGAGTCAAAGACAGCAGGTGGCCCGAGGGCCTTAATTTCCTGCCGAGACGGGCTTTGGCTCAGAATCAGGGAGGTTTGGCACGTGAGCAAGTCAAGAGAGGAAAAAGCCGAATCCATTGAAAGTCTGCAGAATGCTGCTCAAGAGGCGAACATCGCGCTCGTGAGTGATTTTCGCGGCCTGAAAGTGGAGCAGCTGGAAAAGATCCGCCAAGAGCTCAAGGCGAATCACATCCATTATCAGGTCGTGAAGAACACCCTGGCCCGGATCGCGTTCGAGGGGACAGCCCATGAGGTCCTCAATGATCAGCTTTCCGAATGCTGTGCAGTGGCCTTCGGATACGACGATCCCGTGACCGCGGCCAAGGTGCTCGTCAAGCACGAAAAGGATTTCAAGCAGTTCGGGGTCAAGTACGGCAGCTACAACGGCAAGATCTTGGATGACGAGCAGATCAGGGAGCTCGCCAAGCTTCCGGGCAGGGAACAGCTCCTGTCGCAAGTGCTCTGTACCATGAACGCCGTACCCACCAACTGTGTCAGCGTGTTTGCCAATGTATTGAGGTATTTCCTCAATGCCCTGAACGGCATTAAAGATCAGAAAGAGGCCTAAGCCAAAGCCATTGAATTAAGGAGGAAAGCATGTCTGAGATCACAAAAGAGCAAGTTATCGAGTTTATCTCCAATATGACCGTCCTTGAGCTCTCCGAGTTCATCAAGGAGCTGGAGGAGAAGTTCGGAGTGAGCGCAGCTCCCGCTGCGCCGGCGGCAGCCGTTGCCGCTGCCGGCGGTGAGGAAGCCGCCGCCGAGGAAGAGGAGCAGACCGAATTTGATGTTGTTCTCAAGGATGTCGGCGAGAACAAGATCGCGGTCATTAAGTCCCTGCGTGCCATTACCGGTCTCGGGCTCAAGGAAGCCAAGTCGACTGTTGATGAGCTGCCCGCCACGCTCAAGGAAGGCATTACCAAAGAAGATGCCGAGGATGCGAAGAAGCAGCTCGAAGAAGCCGGCGCCAACGTGGAAGTCAAATAAATCGATTCATCCTGGCGGAACCAGGCTCAGGCTGGTGCCGCCAGGCTTACTTGCCTCCTAATAATGACGCGTGTCAAATCTACTCTCTGGCTCGCAATTCGCATTTCATGTATGTACTTAGCGCATCCCACCTCGTAGCAAATACTCCCCCGTTGTAACCATATATTTCTCGAGTGCATCCTCTGTAAAGAGGTTTGTTAGAGGCCGCAAAATTGCTTAAAAATCCTTACTTGTCGCACTTCTTTTCATTAAACTTACATTTTCAATTATCAGATTGCAAGGGTGATGAGAATGACTCAATTAGTTAAAAAATTCGGGAAGATCCAGGAAGTACTGAAAAAGCCTCATCTCCTCGATTTGCAACGTAAATCCTATAGAGAATTTCTTCAACACGATATTCCACCAACGAGTCGGGAAGAAAAAGGTCTGGAAGCCGCCTTTCGGTCTGTATTTCCCATAGAGGACTTTTATCACTCTGCCACCCTGGAATATGTAAGCTACGAAATCGGTGAGCCCAAATACGACGTCGACGAGTGCATCACCAAAGGTCTGACCTACGAAGCCCCTCTGCGGCTCAAGGTACGCCTTATCGTGTACGATCTCGATACTGAGACCGAAAACCGCTCCATTCGCGACATCAAGGAACAGGACATCTATTTCGGCACCATTCCATTGATGACGAGCAAGGCCACCTTTATCGTCAACGGCACCGAACGAGTAGTGGTCAATCAGCTGCAGCGCTCACCCGGCATTCTTTTCGATCACGACTATGGCAAATCCCATGTGAGCCGGAAGGTCCTGTACAGTGCCCGCGTGATTCCCATGCGCGGATCCTGGCTCGATTTCGACTTCGATCATAAGGACCTCCTCTACGTCCGGATCGATCGTCGCCGCAAAATGCCAGTTACTGTCCTGCTCAAGGCGATGGGTCTGAGTGAGGAAGAGATCCTCAATTACTTCTACGATAAGGACACCTACTCCATTCAGGACGGTCGCTTCCACCTGCAGGTGAATTCCAAGCTCTTTCGGCGCGAGAAGGTTGCCTCCGATGTGCAGGACAAGGACGGCAATGTCTTGATCGTTGCCGGCAAGGAGCTCAGCCGTCCCGATTGGAAGAAGATTACCAAGAACGGTGTGGAGTGGATCGAGGTGGACCGCAGCGCCCTCGAGCAGGAATATCTCGCCGAGGACGTCGTGGATACGGAAACGGGTGAGGTCATGGCCAAGCTGGGACAGCGCGTTACTCCCGAGCTTATCGATCTGCTGGAGAAGGAGAGCGATAGACAGTTGAGCGTTTTCCACACCAAGGGCCAGGAAGTGTCGGCATGCATCCTGGAAACCCTGGAGATGGACAAGACCGAGGACACGCAGAGCGCACAGATCGAGATCTACCGCAGGCTGCGGCCGAGCTCGCCGCCAACTCCGGAGGTGGCGCAGTCCTTCTTTGAGAATATCTTCCGCAACCCGGAGTACTATGATCTGTCCGCGGTGGGCCGCTACAAGCTGAACAAGCGGCTGGAGCTGGATCAGCCCCTGGACAAGCGCACGCTGACCAACGAGGACATCCTGTGCACCATCAAGAGGCTGGTCGAGCTCAAGGAGGCGCACAGTCCGGCGGACGATATCGATCATCTGGGCAACCGGCGCGTGCGGCCAGTGGGCGAGCTGGTGGAAAACCAGTACCGCATCGGCCTGGTGCGCATGGAGCGGGCGATCAAGGAACGGATGACCCAGCAGGACGTGGGTACGCTCATGCCCCACGACCTGATTAATCCCAAGCCCGTGACCGCCGCGGTCAAGGAGTTCGTCGGGACCTCGCAGCTGTCCCAGTTCATGGACCAGACTAATCCCTTGTCCGAGGTGACCCACAAGCGAAGGCTCTCCGCGCTGGGTCCGGGTGGGCTAACTCGCGAGCGGGCCGGCTTCGAGGTACGCGACGTGCACCCCAGCCACTACGGCCGGATATGCCCCATCGAGACCCCCGAGGGGCCCAATATCGGCCTGATCGTCTCCCTGACCACGTATGCCCAGGTCAACGTCTACGGATTTGTCGAAACACCCTACAGAGTGGTCCGGAACGGGTGCGCCACCAACGAGATCGTGTATATGGACGCATCCGCCGAGCACGGGGAGATCATCGCCCAGGCCAACGCTCCGCTGGACGAGAACGGATACTTCGTCAACGAGCAGGTCATGGCCCGCGAGAAGGGGGAATTCTCCATGGTGAGCCGGGACACGGTGACCTACATGGACATCGCCCCGAGCCAGATCGTTTCCGTTTCCTCGTCCATGGTCCCCTTCCTGGAACACGACGACGCCAACCGGGCCCTGATGGGCTCCAACATGCAGCGCCAGGCGGTTCCCCTGCTGCGGAGCGATCCGCCCATTGTCGGCACCGATATGGAGGGCCTTGTTGCCCAGGACTCCGGAAACTGCCTCCTGGCAGAGGGCGACGGTGTTGTCGACTTTGTGGATTCCACTCGGATTTCGGTGCGCTACCGGGATCCCCATCTCTATCTTAAGAGCGGAGGGGTGGTGATCTACGATTTGCAGAAATACCACAAGTCCAATCAGAACAGCAGCTTCACCCAGCAGCCCATAGCCAAGCCGGGGCAGGTCGTGACGCAGGGGGATACCCTCGCCGACGGCCCGAGCACGTATCAAGGCGAGGTGGCCCTGGGGAAGAACCTGCTTATGGCTTTCATGCCCTGGGGCGGGTACAACTTCGAGGACGCGATCCTCATCTCCGAGCGGTGCGTCAAGGAGGACGTCTTTACTTCCGTGCATATTGAGGAGTTCGAGGCCCTGGCGCGCGATACGAAGCTGGGTCCGGAAGAGATCACTCGGGACATTCCCAATGTCAGCGAGGAGATGCTGCGCAATCTGGACGAAAGTGGTATTATCCGCCAAGGGGCCAAGATCAAGCCCGACGACATCCTGGTGGGCAAGATCACTCCCAAGGGCGAGACTCAGCTGACCCCGGAAGAACGTCTGTTGCGGGCCATTTTCGGGGACAAGGCTCGCGACGTGAAGAATACCTCCCTGAAGGTCCCTCCTGGAATCGAGGGCACTGTCCTCGACGTAAAGGTGTTCAACCGCAGATCCACGGAAAAGGACGAGCGAACCAGGCAGATCGAGGACCAGGAGCTGGAGCTCCTGGATCAGAAGGAGCAGATGTACACCGACGGGCTGGTCCAGAACACCCGCGAACGGTTGTGGTCCGTGATCGAGGGGAAAAACCTGGCCAAGTCCATCAAGGCCAAGGACAAGGGCAAGGTCCTGGCCGAGGCGAACAAGCCCCTGCAGTGGGAAACCCTGTGTGAGATTCCCATCAAGAGGCTCCAGGACGCCTTTGCCAACAAGGAGACCAACGCCCAGGTGCAGGAAATCCTGGAACGCTACGATCAGCAGCTGGAGTTCATCCAGTCCGTTCAGCAGAAGAAACGGGACAAGGTGACCGAGGGGGACGACCTCCCTCCCGGAGTGATCAGGATGGTCAAGGTCTATGTGGCCATCAAGCGGAAAATCGGCGTCGGGGACAAAATGGCGGGCCGTCACGGGAACAAGGGCGTTATTTCCTGTATCCTCCCCGATGAGGACATGCCCTTCTTCCAGGACGGAACCCCCGTGGACCTCGTCTTGAATCCCCTGGGCGTGCCGTCCCGAATGAATATCGGCCAGGTCATGGAGACCCATTTGGGGTACGCCGCCAAGGAGCTGGGGACCCAGCTGGCAACCATGACCGACAGCAACGTGCAGGCTCAGCCCCTCCGCAAGGAGGTCAAGGAAATCTTCAACTCGCCGGATATCGACGAGATCGTGGACGGCCTCGACGACGAGGACCTCGTGGAGGAGGTCAAGAAACTGCGCAACGGAATCCGGACCAAAACCCCGGTTTTCGACGGGGCTACTGAACAGGAGATCGTGGACTGGCTCAAACGGGCCGGATTGGCCGAGGACGCTAAAGCGGACCTCTACGACGGAAGGACCGGAGAGGCCTTCCACTATCGGGTTGCCGTGGGCTACATGTACATGCTCAAGCTGCACCACCTCGTGGATGAAAAGATCCACGCCCGCTCCACGGGCCCCTACTCTTTGGTAACCCAGCAGCCGCTCGGCGGAAAGGCCCAGTTTGGCGGCCAGCGTCTCGGCGAGATGGAGGTCTGGGCCCTGGAGGCCTACGGCGCGTCCTATCTGCTGCAGGAGTTTTTGACCGTGAAGTCCGACGACGTGCAGGGCAGGACCAAGATGTACGAGAACATCGTCAAAGGCGAGAACTATCTGACCTCGGCCATGCCCGAGTCATTCAGCGTCCTGATCAAGGAGCTCATGGCCCTGGGCCTCGAGGTAAACCTGCTCAGCGAAGGGGATTAATCCCTTTCGGCGTCCCGTCCGCCCCCGCCCGGGGGGGCGGACCAATCCGCAGAACGCCCGCCCCTAGGGGCAAAAAGTTAATGCTTAGGCGTTAAGGAGATTGACTGCCTATGACACTTGATGACCTATACAGCGCCCAGTCAGGCGATGTTCAAATAAAGAGCCAGGATCTCAAGGGGATCCAGGTTTCCATGGCATCTCCGGAGAAGATCCGGGAGTGGTCCTTCGGCGAGGTGAAAAAGCCGGAGACGATAAATTACCGTACCTTCAAGCCGGAGCGGGACGGCCTTTTCTGCGCCAAGATATTCGGTCCGGTCAAGGACTACGAGTGCAACTGCGGCAAATACAAGCGCATGAAGCATCGCGGCATTGTCTGCGAGAAGTGCGGTGTCGAGGTCATCGCCTCCAAGGTACGCCGCGACCGTATGGCCCACATCGAGCTTGCGGCTCCGGTGGCCCATATCTGGTACCTCAAGAGCATGCCCTCCAAGATCGCTCTGCTTCTGAATATGACCATGGCCGAAGTGGAGAAGGTGCTCTATTTCGACTCCTATATCGTGATCGATCCGGGCGAAACGAACCTTAAGCGCCATCAGCTGCTCAACGAGGACCAGTACATTCATGTTATCGAGACCTACGGAGAAGGTGTCCTTCGCGTGGGCATGGGCGCTGAGGCGATCAAGGAGCTTTTCCAGGCCCTGGATCTGAACCAGCTTCGGACGCAGCTCATGGAAGAGTCCATGGCCACCAAGTCCCAGGCCAAGAAGCGCAAGCTCTCCAAGCGGCTCAAAGTGGTGGACTCCTTTCTGAGCTCCGGAAACAACCCGGACTACATGATCCTCGAGGTCATCCCGGTGATTCCGCCGGAGTTGCGTCCGCTGGTGCCGCTGGATGGCGGTCGCTTCGCCACGTCCGACCTCAACGATCTCTACCGGCGGGTGATCAACCGGAACAACCGCCTCAAGAGACTCCTGGAGCTCGGGGCGCCGGATATCATTATCCGCAACGAGAAACGCATGCTCCAGGAAGCGGTGGACGCCCTGCTGGACAACGGAAGGCGGGGTAAGGCCATCAACGGGACCAATGGTCGGCCCCTCAAGTCCCTGAGCGACATGATCAAGGGCAAGCAGGGCCGCTTCCGGCAGAATCTGCTGGGCAAGCGCGTGGACTATTCCGGGCGCTCGGTGATCGTTGTGGGCCCCAAGCTCAAGCTGCACCAGTGTGGACTGCCCAAAAAGATGGCCCTGGAGCTCTTCAAGCCCTTCATCTACGCCAAGCTCGAGGAACAGGACTACGCCAGCACCATCAAGAGCGCCAAGCGCATGGTGGAGCGCGAAGAGACCGTGGTCTGGGACATCCTGGAGGATGTGGTCAAGGAATACCCGGTGATGCTCAACAGGGCGCCCACCCTGCACCGTCTTGGGTTCCAGGCCTTTGAGCCGGTACTAGTGGAGGGCAAGGCCATCCAGCTGCATCCCCTGGTCTGCACTCCGTATAATGCGGACTTCGACGGGGACCAGATGGCCGTGCACGTGCCTCTCTCCATCGAGGCCCGCGTGGAGTGCCGGGTGCTCATGATGTCCACCAACAACATCCTCTCCCCGGCGGACGGCAACCCCATCATTCTGCCCAGTCAGGACATCGTTCTGGGACTCTACTATCTTTCCCAGATCTCCCTGTTCGAGCCCGGGGAGGGCAAGGTCTTCGTGAGCCCCGAGGAGGTGCTGACCGCGTATGAAGCGGGAGTGATCTCCCTGCACGCCAAGGTCAAGGTCCGCATCGGGGGACGCCTGGTGGAGACGAGCGCCGGCAGGGTGATGGTGGGCGATATTCTGCCTCCGGAAGTACCCTTCGATCTGGTGAACACCAATCTGGACAAAAAGGCCCTGGCCACGCTGGTTGCGCGTACCTATCAGCTGGCCGGGACCAAGGCCACGGTGATCCTTTCCGACCAACTCAAGGATCTGGGCTTTGAATCGGCCACCAGGGCGGGTATCACCATCTCAATGGACGACCTGGAGCTTCCGGAGGAAAAACGGGAGATCCTGAACAAGGCCCAGTCCGAGACCGAGGAGGTCTATTCCCAGCACCAAGAAGGCATCATCACCATGACCGAGCGCTACAACAAGGTGGTGGATGTCTGGACCAAGGCCACCAACGACGTGGCCAAGGCCATGATGAACCAGATCTCTGTGAACACCGTGTACGACGAAGAGAATCAGAAGGAGATCGCCAATACGAGCTTCAATCCGGTCTATATGATGAGCAGCTCCGGCTCGCGCGGCAACGAGGACCAGATGCGGCAGCTGGCCGGAATGCGCGGTCTTATGGCCAAACCCTCGGGTGAAATCCTGGAGACGCCGATTACCTCCTCCTTCCGGGAGGGGCTGACGGTGCTGGAGTATTTTACCTCCACCCACGGCGCCCGGAAGGGGCTTGCGGATACCGCGCTCAAGACGGCAAATTCAGGATACCTCACCCGCAGGCTGGTGGACGTGGTCCAGGACGTGATCGTCTCCGAGATGGACTGCGGCACTGTGGACGGTATCGAGATCGCCAAGCAGAACACGCCCGGCGAGGTTCAGGAGGGCCTGTACAATCGTATACTGGGCAGGCTCCTCCTGTATGACGTCTATCACCCGGATACACGTGAGCTGATCGCTTCGGCGAACACCCTCGTGGATGATCACCTCGCCCGTACCATCGAAGGGGCCGGAATTCACTCCGTGACCATCCGCTCTGTGCTGACCTGTCAGTGTCAACGCGGTGTCTGCGCCTGCTGCTACGGCCGGGACCTGGCTCGAGGACACATGGTGAACGTGGGCGAGGCCGTGGGTATTATCGCGGCCCAGTCCATCGGTGAGCCGGGCACGCAGCTCACCATGAGGACATTCCATATCGGCGGCACGGCTTCCAAGGAGATCGAGCAGTCCGCGATCAACGCCAACTATGACGGACGGATCATCTTCAACGGCGTATCCATCGTGGAGAATAAGAACGGTGAGCTGTTGGTCATGGGCAAGAACGGCCAAGTGGGCGTTGTCGATGAGCAGGGCCAGGAACGGGAGCGCTATACCCTTCCGGTCGGGGCCAAGCTCTATGTCAATCAGGACGCCCAGGTGAAGCAGGGCGATCTCATCGCGGAGTGGGATCCCTTCCAGGAGCCCTTCCTCGCCGACGTCTCGGGAAAGGTCAAATACACCGATATTGTGGAGGGCAAAACCTACCAGGAGAAGATGGACGACACGACACAGATGGCGACGAAGACGATCATCGAATACCGCTCCACGAACTTCCGGCCAAGCATCTCCATCCAGGATGAGAACGGAGAGGTCCTGACCCATCCCAACACCAGCAGCGAGGCGGTGTACTATCTGCCTGTCGGGGCCATTCTCATGGTCCTCGACGGGGATCGCATCGAGGCTGGGGATGTCATCGCCCGTAAGCCCCGCGAGAGCGCCAAGATCAAGGATATCGTGGGCGGTCTCCCTCGAGTGGCTGAGCTCTTCGAAGTGCGAAAGCCCAAGGAGATGGCCGTCATCTCCGAGACCGAGGGCACGGTGAGCTACGGCCCGGACGTGAAGGGCAAGCGGAAAGTCTATGTGACCCCGGAGACAGGGGAGTCCAAGGAATACCTTGTGCCCAAGGGCAAGCATATAACCGTCCAGGAGGGCGATTATGTCGAGGCGGGCGAGTTCCTGACCGAAGGTACGCCAGAGCTCCACGATCTGTTGCGGGTCAAGGGCGAGAAGTACCTGGCCAACTATCTGGTGGAAGAGATCCAGGACGTGTACAAGTACCAGGGCGTCCACATCAACGACAAGCACGTGGAGATCATCGTCCGCCAGATGCTGAAGAAGGTGCGCATCACCGAGCCGGGAGAAACTCAGTTCCTCATCGGGGAGCAGGTGGAAAAACAGGAATTCCTCAAGGAGAACTCCAAGGCAATCCAGCAGGGGTCCAAGCCCGCAAAGGCCGAGCCCATCGCCCTGGGCATCACCCAGGCTTCCCTGAGCACGGATTCCTTTATCTCCGCCGCTTCCTTCCAGGAGACGACCAAGGTCCTGACCGACGCCGCGATGCAGGCACGGATCGACTATCTCCAGGGCCTGAAGGAGAACGTGATCGTGGGGCGCATCATTCCCGCGGGCACTGGATTCAGGCCCTATATGAACCTCGAGTCGGAGGTTCCCGAGCAGCCCGGGAGGGAGAGTCCCTTCTGGAGCGAGCTGGAAGGGGTTGACGAGGAAGAGGATCAGGAATAGGAAGGCCAACCGGTCGGACGCCCTGGTGACAATCACGGGCTCCGGCCGGTAAATGGGCTCTGGACCCAGCATGCGGTTGACAAGTACAAAATTCTATATTAAAAATTTACTCTTTTCGAGCCATAAAAACGGAGACAACTATGCCCACGCTCAACCAGCTGATTAACAAGAAGCGGAAAAAGATGGTGAGCAGCAATAAGAGGGCCGCACTGCAGGAGTGCCCTCAGCGTAGGGGTGTATGCGTGCGCGTCTTTACCACCACCCCGAAGAAACCCAATTCGGCTCTCCGGAAGGTGGCCAGGGTGCGCCTGACCAACGGTATCGAGGTGACATCCTATATACCCGGTGAAGGACACAATCTGCAGGAGCATTCCGTGGTTCTGGTGCGCGGAGGGCGTGTCAAGGATCTTCCGGGAGTTCGCTACACGGTGATTCGCGGTGCGTTGGACGCAGCTGGTGTGCAGAACAGGCAGCAGAGCCGCTCCAAATACGGAGCGAAACGGCCCAAGTAATTTCAAAGGAGTCGGAAGATGTCGCGGAAAGGTCGCGTCGCGAAGAGGGACATACTCCCAGATCCCAGATATAACAGCAGGCTCGTCGCCAAGATGATCAACCGGATTATGCGCGACGGGAAGAAGAGCCTTGCGGAGGGCATCCTCTACAACGCCATGGATGAACTGGGTCGCAGGGCTTCCGAGGACGCGCTCAAGGCGTTTGAGCAGTCCGTGGAGAACGTCAAGCCGCAGAAAGAGGTCAAGCCCCGAAGAGTGGGCGGTGCGACCTATCAGGTTCCGGTAGAGGTCGATCCGCACCGGCAGCAGATCCTTGCCACAAGGTGGCTCATCCGTGCGGCCAGAGGTCGGTCGGAAAAGGGTATGGTTCAGAGGTTGAGCGCCGAGCTCACGGACGCCTTCAACAATAGGGGCGGAGCCATCCGGAAACGGGAAGAGACCCACCGCATGGCCCAGGCCAACAAGGCCTTCGCCCACTACCGCTGGTAATCCTGCCCAGCGTCGGTCCGAGGAAGTTCTCAGCACCTGGCCACGCAAACGGCTCCAGTGATGCAATTCCGGGCCGGCGAGTAGAGGAATCCCGAAGCACGCGCTAAGTTGTCCTGTTCTGGGCATATAGGAGTGTGTCCTGTTTGATACAGGCTCGGCCCAATAACAACGATAATCGAGGTGGATCGGCATTGGCACGACAAAAACCCATTGAAAAACAGCGCAATATCGGCTTCATGGCCCATATCGACGCCGGGAAGACCACGACGACGGAACGGATTCTCTTCTATACCGGCGTTTCCCATAAAATCGGTGAAGTGCACGACGGCAAGGCCGTCATGGACTTCATGTCCCAGGAGCAGGATCGCGGCATCACTATTACTTCCGCGACCACGACCTGCTTCTGGAAGGACCACCGCATCAATATCATCGATACACCGGGCCACGTGGACTTTACGGTTGAGGTGGAGCGCTCCCTGCGAGTGCTCGACGCCGCAGTAGGCGTTTTCTGCGCTGTTGGTGGCGTGGAGCCGCAGTCCGAGACCGTGTGGCGACAGGCCGATCGGTACCAGGTCCCCCGGATGGCTTTCGTGAACAAGATGGATCGTGTGGGTGCCGATTTTCACCATGTCGTGGAACAGTTGCGGAGCCGTCTCAATGCCAAGCCCGTGCCCATGCAGATCCCCATCGGAAGTGAGGCCGATTTCCAGGGGGTTGTCGATCTCGTCGAGGCAAAGGCCCTGTATTTCGACGAGCGGACTCTGGGCATGAACACCTATTCCGACGAGATTCCCGAGGGGCTCCAGGAAGAGGCCAGGCAATGGCGGAGCATCCTCGTCGAGGCAATTGCCGAGGAGGACGAGGAGCTTCTGGATAAGTATCTCTCCGGGGAGGAGCTGACCCCGGACGAGATTCGGCGCGGCGTGCGAGCGGCGACGATTAATATCGATATATGCCCTGTTTTCTGTGGCTCCGCGTTCAAGAACAAGGGTGTTCAGCCCTTGATGGACGCCATTGTCGACTTTCTGCCCTCTCCTGCCGATCTTCCCCCTGTGCAGGGCGTGGATCCGGACACCCGAGAGCCCAAGGAATTCGAGGCCCGCGACGATGAAAAGCTGAGTGCTTTGTCCTTCAAGCTCATGACCGATCCCTATGTGGGTCATCTCACCTTTTTGCGTGTCTATTCGGGATACATCGAGAGCGGCATGACGGTGATGAATTCCACGAGCAAGAAGAAGGAACGCATAGGCCGCCTGCTCAAGATGCATTCCAACAAGCGGGAGGAAATCAAGGAGGCCTACGCAGGCGATATCGTGGCCGCCGTGGGTCTGAAAAACGTCGGCACAGGCGACACCCTGTGTGATAACAAGCATCCCGTCGTTCTGGAAACCATGCAGATTCCGGAGCCGGTTATCGACGTGGCCATTGAGCCCAAGACCAAGGCCGACAGGGACACCCTGAGCCAGGCCCTGGCCAAGCTGGCCAAGGAGGACCCCTCCTTCCGTGTGGCTACAGACGAGGAGACCGGCCAGACAATCATTTCCGGAATGGGCGAATTGCACATTGAAATTATTGTCGACCGCCTCACGCGCGAGTTTAAGGTGGACGGCAATATCGGCCAGCCCCAGGTGGCCTACCGCGAGTCCATTACCAAGCCGGCCACTGCGGAAAAGAAGTTCGTCAAGCAGACGGGAGGCCGTGGGCAGTTCGCGCACGTCGTTATGAACATAGAACCCGGAGAGCCTGGCACTGGATACGAATTCAAGAATTCCATTGTCGGCGGTGTCATTCCCAAGGAATATATCCCCGCTGTGGACAACGGAGTACGGGATACCCTGCAGAACGGCATCATCTCCGGCCACCCCATGATCGATGTGAAGGTCCATCTCCGCGACGGTACCTTCCACGAAGTGGACTCCTCGGAACAGGCTTTCTACATCGCCGGTTCCATGGCTCTCAAGGAGGGCTGCAACAAGGCGAATCCCGTTTTGCTTGAGCCCATTATGTACGTGGAGATCCTTACCCCCGAGGACTACATGGGAGATGTGTTCGGAGATCTGAACAGCCGAAGGGGGCGTGTCCAGGGTATGGAGCCCCGCCACGGCACACAGATCATCCGAGCCTATGTCCCTCTGAAGGAAATGTTCGGCTACTCCACGGATCTGCGTACCATGACCCAGGGCAGGGCAACATTCAGCATGCAATTCGATCACTATGACAGAGTGCCTTCCAGCGTCGCCGAAGAAATCGTGAAGAGCACCAGGGGGTAAGTATGGCCAAGGAGAAGTTCGCGCGGACCAAGCCGCATATCAACATCGGCACGATCGGCCACATCGACCACGGCAAGACGACCTTGACCGCGGCGATCACCAAGCTGCTGGAGGCCAAGGACGGGCTGGGCAATTATATTCCCTTCGACCAGATCGACAAGGCACCGGAAGAGAAGGAGCGCGGGATCACCATATCCACGGCGCACGTGGAGTATGAGACCAAGAACCGCCACTATGCGCACGTGGACTGCCCGGGCCACGCGGACTACATCAAGAACATGATCACCGGCGCGGCGCAGATGGACGGTGCGGTTCTTGTTGTGGCGGCCACCGACGGTCCCATGCCCCAGACCCGGGAGCACATTCTGCTGTCCCGTCAGGTGGGGGTGCCCAGCATCGTGGTCTATCTGAACAAGGTTGATCTGGTGGACGATCCCGAGCTGCTGGAGCTCGTTGAGCTCGAGGTTCGCGAGCTGCTTTCCGAATACGATTTTGCCGGAGACGAGATTCCGGTTGTGTCGGGCAGCGCCTTGAAGGCTCTGGAGACGGACGATGCCGACAGCGAAGAGGCCCAAAGCATCTACCGTCTGCTGGAGGCCATGGACGAGCACATCCAGGAGCCCCAGCGCGCCAAGGACATGCCCTTTTTGCTGCCCATTGAGGACGTTTTCAGCATTTCCGGCCGCGGCACGGTTGCCACAGGCCGCGTTGAGCGCGGAGAAGTCCGTATTCAGGACGAGGTGGAGA
This sequence comes from Desulfohalobiaceae bacterium, assembly GCA_036628655.1. Taxonomy (GTDB): domain Bacteria; phylum Desulfobacterota; class Desulfovibrionia; order Desulfovibrionales; family Desulfothermaceae; genus JAIPDU01. The sequence goes on from JAZKRN010000001.1 coordinate 25,087, forward strand.
TCGTCGGCATCAACGAGACGCGAAAGACGGTTGTGACCGGCGTGGAGATGTTCCGCAAGACACTGGACCAGGGCGAGGCCGGAGACAACGTTGGTGTGCTTTTGCGCGGCGTGAAGCGCGACGAGATCGAGCGCGGCCAGGTATTGGCCAAGCCCAGGTCGATCACGCCGCACCGCAAGTTCAAGGCCGAGGTCTACGTGTTGAAGAAGGACGAAGGCGGCCGTCACACTCCGTTTTTCTCCGGATACCGTCCGCAGTTCTATTTCCGCACCACGGACGTGACCGGTGTTGTGACGCTGGAAGAGGGCGTGGAGATGGTCATGCCCGGTGACAACGCCCAGTTCCAGGTGGAGCTGATTTATCCCATCGCGATGGAGCACGGTCTCCGCTTCGCCATCCGTGAGGGCGGGCGTACGGTTGGAGCCGGGGTCGTCTCCGAAATCGTGGAATAACGAAAGGCCCGGTGAGAGCAGACAAGAGAACCTGCTGACCGCATTAGGGGTTGAAGAATGGCTACGATGACACGAGAGAGAATCCGCATAAAGCTCAAGGCCTATGATTACAGAATCCTGGACAAGGCCGTGACAGAAATCGTCGACTCCGCGCACAACACCGGAGCCAGCATAGCCGGTCCCATTCCTTTGCCGACCAAGATCCAGCGATTCACTGTCAACCGCTCTGTCCACGTAAACAAGAAATCCAGAGAGCAGTTCGAAATCCGTGTACATAAGCGATTGCTGGATCTCCTGGAGCCGACTCAGCAGACCGTTGATGCCCTGGGCAAATTGAGCTTGCCCGCAGGTGTGGACGTGGAAATCAAGCTCTAATGAGGTGGATATGAGCGCGGTAGGACTAATCGGCAAAAAGATCGGCATGACTGCCATATTCGGGCAGAATGGCCAAAGGATTCCCTGTACCGCTGTTTTGGCTGGTCCGTGTCAGGTTGTGCAGAAAAAGGAACATGCCACTGACGGGTACGAAGCCGTTCAACTCGGCTTTGAATCCATTCCCGGACGGAAACTTACCAAGCCCGTCAAGGGTCATTACAGCCGGCATGTTGACGCATATTACCGTTACTTGAAGGAATTCCGGCTTTCCGGTGTCCAGAGCTACGAGGAAGGCCAGCAGCTCGAGGCGGATCAATTCGGGATCGGGGACAAAATCAAGGTGACCGGCCTTTCCAAGGGCCGAGGCTTCAGCGGTGTCATGAAGCGCTGGAATTTCGCCGGTATGCCCGATACGCACGGAACACACAAGGTGCACCGCCACGGGGGCTCCATCGGTCAAATGTCCGACCCGGCAAGAGTGTACAAAGGGAAAAAAATGCCCGGCAGAATGGGCAATCGCAAGATCACGCTCAAGAATCTTGAGATCGTCGATGTGCGGCCCGAGGACAATGTCATCCTCATCAAGGGGCAAGTGCCGGGTTCGAAGAACGGAATACTCTATCTTCGCAAGGACTAGGAAGGGGCCGAAATCATGAGCGCAATATCGCTAGTCGATCAATACAATAATCCTGTCGGTGATTACGAGCTTCCGGAAGACATCTTCGATGTGCCGATCAAGCCCGAGATTCTCAATTCTGTGGTAAAAGCTCATCTCGCATCCGGGAGGCTGGGTACCGTTCACTACAAAACCCGCTCCACCATCCGAGGCGGCGGCAGGAAGCCCTGGCGGCAGAAAGGAACCGGCCGGGCCAGAGCCGGCTCCGTACGTTCGCCTCTCTGGCCCGGGGGATCGATCATCCACGGACCCAAGCCCAGGGCTTATGACAAGAAGGTGAACCGCAAGACCAAGCGCCTGGCTTTGAAGATGGCTTTGAGCGGTAAGCTCAGGGATTCCGAGCTCGTTCTCCTTAATGACTTGAGTTTGGAGCGACCCAAGACCCGGGACTTCACCCAAATTCGATCCTTATTGAATCTGAGCAAGCCCTTGATCGTTGTGGCAAAAAAAGATACAAATCTTGATCTTGCCACGCGGAATATTCCCGACGCCAAGCTCGTTTCCGCGGACAATCTAAATACCTACGATATCCTCAAATACGAGCATGTTGTCTTGACCACCGAAGGCGTCGAAAAAATCAAGGAAAGGTTGCACTAGTCATGGACTATACACGGATTTTGTACAGGCCGCATATAACGGAGAAGACCACTGCCCTCAAGGAGGAGGACAACCAGCTTGTCTTTCTCGTGCAGGATCAGGCCAATAAGATCGAAATCAAGAAAGCTATCGAAGAGGCTTTTCAGGTACGTGTTCAGCGCGTAAACACCACGAACAAAAAGCCTCAGCTCAGAAAGCGCTTTGGCCGGACCTTGGGCAAGAAGTCCGGTTACAAGAAGGCCTATATTACTCTGGAGCCCGGAGAGAAAATCTCATACTTTGAAGGTGCTTAATTATGGCGGTTAAGAATCTGAAACCCACCTCCCCCGGACAGCGCGAACAGAGTATCCACGATTTTCGGGATCTCTCCAAAAAGAGTCCCGAAAAGAATCTGGTCAAGGGACTGACCAAGAAGAGCGGTCGCAATGTCTATGGCCGCATTACCAGTCGTCGACGCGGCGGTGGGCACAAGAGAAAATACCGCTTTATCGATTTCAAGCGCAACAAGCCCGAAGTCGAGGCCAAGGTGGCCGCTCTGGAATACGATCCGAACCGGAGCGCCCGTATTGCCCTTCTCCACTATGTTGACGGCGAAAAGCGCTATATCCTCGCGCCGCGCCACCTGAAAGTCGGTGAACGCGTTGTGGTCAGCCCCAGTGCCGAAATCAGGCGTGGAAACGCCCTTCCGTTGAAGAACATTCCCAACGGCACCGTGGTCCATAACATTGAGCTCGAGCCCGGAAAGGGCGGTCAAATCTGCCGTTCAGCCGGCACCTACGCTCAGGTGGTAGACCGGGAGGGCAAGTTTTCCCTTATTCGCCTTCCTTCCGGAGAGACCCGCAAGGTCCTTTCCGGCTGCAAGGCCACAGTGGGGCAGGTGGGCAATATCGAGCACGAGAATATCAAGATCGGCAAAGCCGGTCGGAACCGATATCGTGCCAAGCGTCCCCAAGTTCGCGGCGTTGCTATGAACCCCATCGACCACCCCCTTGGTGGCGGTGAAGGCCGAAGCTCAGGTGGGCGTCATCCCGTTACGCCTTGGGGCGCTCCCACGAAGGGATACAAGACGAGGCCTCGCAAGAAGGTTTCTTCCAAGTTTATCGTCAGGCGCAGAAAGCGCTAAGCCCCCTGAGACGATCAGAGCTCGTAAGACTGGGAGCGGATACCGCAAATTCATGCGAACAGCTCTTATTGATTCGCCGTATCCAGCACTTGTCGAGCCGACGTATTGTGTCCCAACGATTCATGAAACTGGACAGATCAGCTCAACTGTGAGAGGAGCCCTTATGCCGAGGTCCCTTAAAAAAGGCCCTTTTGTCGACGGTCAACTGCTCGGGAAGGTCAACCGTGCCAAGGATAGTGGCGACCGAAGCGTGATCAAGACCTGGTCCCGCCGCTCTACGATTACGCCGGAAATGGTGGGAACCACATTCGCCGTACACAACGGCAAGAAATTCGTTCCCGTCTTCGTCACGGAAAATATGGTTGGTCACAAGCTGGGCGAGTTTTCACCCTCACGTACATTTCACGGCCATGCGGGTGACAAGAAGAGCCGAGCCAAGGGCAAGAAATAACGATATTCGAGGTGCTGCATGGAGGTTCAAGCCAAGGCCCGCTTTACTCGAGTGTCACCGCGCAAGACGCGTCTGGTGGCAAAAAATGTGAAGGATCTTCCCGTAGACGAGGCACTCAACCTGCTTCGCTTTACCAATAAGAAGCCAGCCCGTGTCCTGTATCGTGTGTTGTATTCCGCCATTTCCAATGCGGAAAACAACGCATCCCTCGACGTGGACAGGTTGTTTGTCAAAAGGATCCAAGTCGATGAGGGACCGACCTGGAAGCGCATCAAACCCAGGGCAATGGGTCGTGCAACAAGGATCCTCAAGCGAACGAGTCACATAACTGTAACTGTCGACGAACCTTAGGAGGGTAATTTTGGGCCAGAAAGTTCATCCCCACGGATTTCGCCTGGGCTATAATAAGAATTGGCTTTCCCGGTGGTATAGCGAAAAGAATTACGCCAACTTCATCTACCAGGACAAAAAGATCCGTAACTTTGTCAAGAAACGACTCTATCACGGCGGTATTTCCTGCATCGAGATCGAACGGGCCGCCGAGAAGGTCCGCCTGATCATCTACACGGCCCGACCCGGAATCGTCATCGGTCGCAAGGGAGCCGAAATCGAAAAGCTTCGGAACGAGCTCAAGCACAAGTTCAAGAACGAGTTCGTCATCGAAGTCAACGAAGTACGCCGGCCCGAAACCGATGCGCAGCTTGTAGCGGAAAACGTGGCCATGCAGCTTGAGCGCCGCGTTGCCTTCCGCAGGGCCATGAAGCGCACAATCGGCCTGGCCCGAAAATTCGCAGCCGAGGGGATCAAGATCAGCTGCGCCGGACGCCTCGGAGGCGCCGAGATTGCTCGAACCGAATGGTTCAGGGACGGACGCGTTCCGCTGCACACTTTGCGCGCGGATATTGACTACGGCTTTGCCACAGCCCATACCACCTACGGGATTATCGGCGTCAAAGTATGGATATTCAAAGGCGAAATACTCGACGAGGTAACCAGCCATGCTTAGTCCCAAACGGATACGCTGGAGAAAGCAACACCGCAATTTCGATAAGGGCAAGGCCTTGCGCGGAGCGCGTATTGCTTTTGGTGATATCGGAATGAAGACGGTTGAACACGGCAGAATCACCAACCGTCAGATTGAAGCAGCCCGTGTGGCCATCATGCGTCATCTGAAAAGGGGCGGAAAGGTCTATATCCGTATTTTCCCGGACAAACCCTATACCGCCAAACCAGCAGAAACCCGCATGGGCAAGGGAAAGGGTACCCCTGAAGGGTACATTGCACCCGTGAAGCCGGGCAAAATCATGTTCGAGATTTCCGGGGTCAATGTGAACCGGGCACGAGAAGCCCTTTTGCTGGCTGCCCAGAAATTGCCGGTAAAGACGAAAATCGAGGATAAGGGGTGATCCATGAAATCCTCTGAGATGCGCGAAAAAAATCATTCCGAACTGCAAAACAGGTTGAGCGACTATCGCAAGGAACTTTTCAATCTGAGGTTTCAGCACGCTACAGGCCAGCTTGGGAACACGCAGCGCATGAAGACGGTCAAAAAAAATGTAGCGCGAATTCTGACCATTTTAAGGGAAAGGGATCTGGAGCAGGGCCATGAGTAAACGTATTATGACAGGTTATGTCGTGAGCAATAAAGCGGATAAGACGGTCGTCGTTCGTTGTGAGACAATGGTTCAGCATCCGCTTTATAAGAAATATATCCGGCGACGGAAGAAATTCATGGCACACGATCCGCACAATTCCTGCAATATAGGCGATAAGGTGCAGATTATTGAGAGTCGCCCGCTGAGCAAGCGCAAGCGATGGTCGCTCAAGAAACTTGAGGAAAAAGCTGTTTAGGGGGATCCAATGATTCAGGTAGAATCCAAGCTGGATATAGCGGATAATTCCGGTGCCAAGCTCGTGAACTGCATCAAGGTTCTCGGCGGGAGCAAGCGAAGATACGCCGGTATCGGCGATATAATTGTCGTCTCCGTCAAGGAGGCCATCCCCCGCTCCAAGGTGAAGAAGGGCGAAGTCTATCGTGCCGTTATTGTCCGTACGCGCAAGGAGATAGCTCGCGAGAACGGATCGATCATTGTTTTCGACAACAATTCCGCTGTGTTGCTCAACAGGAACAATGAACCGGTTGGCACCAGGATATTCGGGCCGGTCGCCCGCGAGTTGCGACAGAAAAATTTCATGAAGATTGTATCTTTAGCACCCGAAGTCCTTTAGAGGTTCCGCGATGAAAAAGAAGATTTTGGTAAACGATAAAGTCAAGGTCCTCACCGGAAAGGATCGGGGAAAAATCGGAACTGTCAAGAAAGTCGATGCCAAGAAGGGCAATGTGGTGGTTGAGAACGTGAATCAAGTCAAGCGCCACACCAGAGGCAATCCCCAATCCGGTCAACAGGGAGGGATTCAGGATCAGGACGCCCCCTTGAGCATGTCCAATGTTGCTCTATTGTGTACATCCTGCACGAATGCGACGCGCATCGGCTATCATGTAACGGATGGTGAAAAAAAGCTCCGATACTGCAAGAAGTGCAAGGAGTACATTGACTAAAAAGCGGAGTATGCGAGGCGATCATGACCCGTGCACAAAACGTGTATAAAGAAAAAGTCGCTCCCGAGCTCAAGCAGGAATTCGGTTACAAATCCTACATGGAAGTGCCCGCCCTGCGCTATATTTCCTTGAATATGGGTCTCGGTGAAGCAAGTCAGGACAACAAACTCCTGCAGGACGCCACGAGCGAATTGAGCACGATTTCAGGGCAAAAGGCGATAGTGACACGTGCCAAAAAGTCCATTGCCGCCTTCAAAGTACGGCAGGGCATGCCGGTGGGGTGCAAGGTAACCCTTCGCCGATTGCGTATGTGGGAATTTTTTGAGAAGCTCGTTAACTTTGCCCTGCCGCGAGTCAAGGATTTTCGCGGCCTATCCGACAGAGGGTTTGACGGACGGGGCAACTATACGCTCGGAATCCGTGAGCACACGATTTTTCCCGATATCAATCAGGAAAAAGTCGATCGTATCAAGGGTCTGAACGTGACCATCGTGACTTCCGCGCACACGGATAAGGAAGGGAAATCCCTGCTCAAGAATATGGGCATGCCCTTCGTCAAATAAGGAGGACCGAGAATTGGCACGCAAAGCGCTCATGGCCAAAGCCGCCAAAAAGCAGAAGTTCCGCGTCCGGGAATATAATCGTTGCCCCCTATGCGGTCGAGCAAGGGGTTTTCTGCGCAAGTTCGGAATCTGCCGCATCTGTTTCAGGAACATGAGCCTCCATGGCGAAATTCCCGGAATTCGAAAAGCCAGCTGGTAAGGAGAACTCTATGCCAACGAGCGATCCCATCGCGGACATGATCGCTAGAATACGCAATGCCCACATGGCCTTGCACAAAGAAGTCGCAGTACCGCGATCCAAGATGAAGTCTTCAGTCGCAAGAATCCTTCAGGAAGAGGGGTATATTCAGTCCTTTTCCGAGACGGAGCGCGAGATTCGTATTCAACTCAAGTACGTGACCGGCAAGCCGGCCATCAAGGGCATGACCAGAGTCAGCAAGCCCAGTTGCCGTCGCTATGTCAAGGCCAAGGAAACCCCGAAGGTCCAGAGCGGATTGGGCATCAACATACTTTCCACATCCCAAGGGGTTATCCCCGGCTATCAAGCCCTACGTGACAATGTCGGCGGAGAGCTGCTCTGCCAAATCTGGTAAGCGGAGATATTTATGTCGAGGATCGGTAAATTGCCTGTTCCCCTGCCGGATAACGTCGAACTCAGCTTCGACAAGGGCAGGATTACAGTAAAAGGCCCCAAGGGCGAGATACAACTCGCCACACATCATAAAATTCGCTATGAACAGGACGGTTCCGTCATTCATGTTCAGCGCGTTGACAACAGCAAGGTTGCCAAGGAACAGCACGGACTGCGGCGCACTTTGCTGAACAATGCAGTACAGGGAGCCAGTCAGGGCTACGAAAAGGGTCTGGAGCTCGTGGGCGTTGGCTACAAGGTCCAAGTCGACGGACAGACGGTCATTTTGAACGTTGGCTACTCCAATTCCCAGCACGTACCGCTTCCTGATGACATTCAGGCACGCACGGAAGGAAACAAGCTTTTCATTTCCGGCATTGACAAGGAACGCGTTGGCGAATTTGCCGCCCGCATCCGTCGTATCAGGCGGCCCGAGCCCTACAAGGGCAAAGGCATTCGCTATGTGGGTGAACAAATCCAGCAAAAAGCCGGAAAATCTTCTAAGAAGTAAGGGAAGCCCGATATGAAACTGACCAGAAATGAAGCGCGTCATAAGCGTAAGCGCCGCATCCGCAAAAAAATATCGGGGACACCGCAAATGCCTCGACTCGTCGTCTTTCGATCCAACAAATATATTTACGCACAAATCGTGGACGACGAGAATCAGGAAACACAAGTTGCCTCCTCGAGTCTTTCCCTGGCCAAGGACAAGACACTGACCAAGGAAACAGCTCGACTGGTTGGGCAGGACATTGCCCAAAAAGCCAGGCAAAACGGTCTGCAAAGCGTGGTGTTCGATCGGAATGGATATGTGTATACCGGCCGCATCAAAGCACTCGCTGACAGTGCGCGCGAGGAAGGCCTTAAATTCTAGCTGAGGTTGATAATGGCAGGAAATGAACTGGGCTACATTGAAAAGATTGTTCATTTGAACAGAGTGGCCAAAGTCGTCAAAGGCGGCCGCAATTTTAAGTTCAGCGCGCTTGTTGTTGTGGGCGATGGTCAGGGCAAGGTCGGCACTGCCCAGGGCAAGGCCAATCAGGTCCCTGATGCCATCGCCAAGGGCACCGAGCGCGCCAAGAAGACACTTTACGAAATCCCTGTACTGGACGGCACGCTTCCCTATCAAATTGTCGGCGACTATTGCGGGGCAAGGGTTCTTATCAAGCCTGCCGGCGCTGGAACCGGCATTATTGCCGGTGGCCCTGTGCGCGCCATCATGGAGGCACTCGGTGTTACGGATGTGCTTACCAAGTCCCTTGGTTCCAACAATCCGGTGAACGTGGTCAAGGCCTCGCTGACCGGCCTTCTTGAGTTGAGAACCCCTGAGGAAGTGAGCCGCGTACGGGGAAAGGAACTCTCAATCTCCAGATAAGATGAGGTCGACAATGCAAGTAAAATTGGTGCGAAGCCCCAATAAGCGGACGCCCAAACAGCGCAGAAACCTGCAGGCCCTCGGATTGACCCGTATCAATCAGGTTCGTAACCACTCCGACGATCCGACCGTCTGGGGCAAAATCAACAAAGTCAAGCACTTGGTCGAGGTGAAGCAATAATGCGGATTCACGAGCTCAAAGCATTCCCAACGGATCAAAAGAAGCGGAAGCGAAGAGGTCGAGGTCCCGGAAGCGGCCTCGGCTTTTCCGCCGGCAGAGGAGTCAAGGGCCAAAAGAAGCGTGCGGGGCAGAATATACACCCCACATTCGAGGGCGGCCAACTGCCTCTCGTGCGCAGGGTTCCCAAGAGCGGATTCAAGAGCCCTTTTCCGGTCAAGTATTCCATTATAAACCTCAAGGACCTGGAATCGAAATTCTCCGGGCAGATGGATATCGGAATTGACGATCTTTTTCAGGCCTGTGGCGACAAAGCCCCGGTCAAGGTCCTTGGTGAGGGCGAGCTCAATCGGCCATTGCGTGTCGAGGCGCATCGATTCAGCAAGTCCGCTCGGGAAAAGATAGAAGCCGCGGGCGGTGAAGCCAAGGCATTGGAGGAATCCTAATTGGCTCAAGGCTCACAGTCCCAGTCCGGATTCAAGCAGCTGCGGAACAAGATTCTTTTTACCTTCTCCATGCTGACTGTCTATCGTCTGGGCATTCATATCCCTGTGCCAGGCGTGGACAGTGAAGCGATCGCCGATTTTTTCGCCAATGCCCAGAACACCCTTTTCGGCCTCTTTGACATGTTTTCCGGCGGTGGGCTGAGCCGGCTCTCTGTTTTTGCCCTGGGCATTATGCCCTACATTTCTGCGGCGATTATATTTGAGCTCCTCGTCGTCGTCAGCCCAGAACTGGAGCGTTTGAAAAAGCACGAGGGCGAGGCAGGGCGAAAAAAGATCAATCAGTATACCCGTTACGCCACTGTGCTGATTACCCTTGTCCAGGGCAGCGGCATCGCCTTTGGGCTGCAAAAGATGACCAGTCCCTCTGGGGCCCCCGTCGTGCCGGATCCAGGATTTCTGTTTGTTCTGACCACTGTGATCACGATGGTCACTGGAACCATGTTCATCATGTGGCTCGGGGAGCAGATTTCCGCCCGCGGCATCGGCAACGGTATATCCCTGATCATTTTCGCCGGCATCGTGGCCAGGATTCCGGGCGCCCTGACCAAGACCTACAGCCTCTTGAGCACAGGGGAGTTGACCTTTTTTGTGCTCTTGCTCGTCATTGCTTTCATGGCGGGAGTTCTTGCTTTCATATGTTTTATGGAAACGTCCCAGCGCAGGATTCCCATACAATATGCCAAAAGAATGATGGGTCGCCGAATGTATGGGGGGCAGTCCACACATCTTCCCTTACGCATTAATACTGCAGGAGTGATTCCGCCGATTTTTGCCTCGTCAATCCTCATGTTTCCTGCGACAATCACAAACTTTTCGCAGATTACATGGCTCCAGGATATATCTGCCTATCTTCGACCGGGCTCTTTGCCCTATACCATTGTCTATGTTGGATTGATCATCTTTTTCTGCTTCTTTTATACGGCTATTGTGTTCGATCCCAAGGATGTTGCCGAAAACCTCAAGAAGCAGGGCGGCTTCATTCCCGGTATTCGTCCGGGTAAGCAGACCAAGGAATATATCGATAAGGTTCTGACTCGGATTACTTTCTGGGGCGCCCTTTACGTCGCGGCTATTTGCGTGATTCCCATGCAGTTGATCAACCAGCTGAACCTCCCCTTTTACTTTGGGGGCACGGCTTTGTTGATTGTCGTTGGTGTTTCCATTGATACCATGACCAAGATACAATCCCATTTGATTACCCATCAATACGAAGGTTTGATGCAAAAAGCCAAGAAAAAGGGCGTATTATAGTTATCTTTGAGGAGTAAGTTATGAAAGTAAGGCCTTCCGTGCGAAAAGTCTGTCCCAAGTGCAAAGTTATTAAGCGAAAAGGCATTTTGCGCGTAATTTGCACAAATCCTCGCCACAAGCAAAGGCAAGGCTAACTGGAGGTTCAAAGTGGTACGAATCGCTAGTGTTGATTTACCCAAGAATAAACGATTGGACGTGGCCTTAACATACATTTACGGAATCGGCCATTCCACAGCTGTCTCGATCCTGGATTCCCTGGGTGTCGACTGGACCAAGAAGACCGACGATCTTTCCACAGACGAGGTCAACATCCTTCGTCAAGGTATCGAGCAGAACTATAAAGTCGAGGGAGACCTCAGACGCGAGGTGAACGCGAATATTAAGCGTCTCATGGAAATCGGGTGTCACCGGGGGAATCGACACAAGCGCAATCTCCCCGCACAAGGCCAGCGAAGCAAGACGAATGCGCGCACCCGAAAAGGTCCCAAGCGATCCCTTATCGGTAAGAAGAAGAAATAACCTTTTGGAGTGAAAGCATGGCGAAAGCGAAAAGGTCTACCAAGAAAAAGGTCAAAAAGAACATTCCCAATGGGATGGCCCACGTTAATGCAACCTTTAATAACACAATCGTTACATTTACGGACATGAGCGGAAATGTCGTGAGCTGGGCCACTGCCGGAATGTCCGGCTTCAAGGGCTCCAAGAAGAGCACGCCCTATGCCGCTCAGGTCGCGGCTTCGACTGCAGCCAAGAAGGCCCAGGAACACGGCATGCGCACGGTGGGCGTATTGGTCAAGGGACCCGGATCAGGTCGCGAATCTGCGATGCGCGCAATCAATAATGAAGGATTCAAGGTTTCCTTTATCCGGGATATTACCGCAATACCGCACAACGGCTGCCGTCCGCCCAAAAGGCGTCGTGTCTAAGTCAGGATTTGTAGAGGAGAAAGAACATTGGCGAGATATACTGGTTCGAAATGCAGGTTGTGCCGGCGAGAGGGCACGAAGATATTCCTCAAGGGCGACAGGTGTTACACTGATAAGTGCCCTTACGAGCGTCGACCTTATCCACCCGGACAGCACGGCAGAAAGAGAAAAAAGTCCTCCGACTATGAGAACCAGCTGCGCGAGAAGCAGAAGGTGCGTCGCATGTATGGCATATTGGAGGATCAGTTCCACCACTATTTCCTGATCGCAGAACGTCAGAAGGGTGTTACCGGCACGAATCTTCTGCGCCTTTTGGAAATGCGGCTGGACAATATCGTCTACAAGATGGGTTTTGCCAATTCCCGCGACCAGGCCCGTCAATTCGTACGCCACGGCCATGTCCAGGTGAATGGCCGCAAGACCGATCTTCCCTCTGTTCAGCTCAGGGCCGAGGACGAGATCGCGGTGTCCGATAAGGGCAAGAAGATCCCCTTTGTTCAAGAGGCTTCTGATGTTGTCGACAGGCGCGGCATACCGGAATGGATCGAGATGGACAGCCAGGAGTTCAAGGGAAGGATCAAGCAGAAACCCGAGCGTGAGGATATTACCTTCCCCATTAATGAACACCTCATTGTCGAGCTCTATTCCAAGTAACCACGAAATATTCCGAGCTGGATACCATATGACTCAACAGAATGAAGACAGGGCGGTGAACTACCGAAATTGGACCGAGTTGGTCAAACCCCAGTCCCTTCAGCGAGATCCGAAATCCGACGATACCTACGGAAAATTCGAATGTGAGCCTTTGGAGCGTGGCTTTGGGATTACAATGGGAAATGCCCTTCGCCGGGTACTCCTTTCCTCGCTGCAAGGAGCTGCAATAGTCGCCGTCCGCATTGAGGACGTTCCGCACGAATACGCCGCCATCCCCGGCGTACAGGAGGATGTGACCGACGTCGTCCTTAATTTGAAACAAGTGCGCCTTTTCATGGACACGGACGAGCCCCAGAAGCTCATTCTGCAGACCAATGGGAAGGGCCCCATCACGGCTGCCGCGATCCAGGAGAATCAGCACGTCAAAGTGCTCAATCCCGAGCAGCACATTGCCTCGCTTTCCGAGGACCGGGAGCTTACCATGGAGCTTGAGGTCCGTATGGGCAAGTCCTATGTCCCCATGGAACAGCAGACCGAATTCAGTGACCAGATCGGCGTCATTGTTCTCGATGCGGCCTTTTCCCCCATACGCAAGGTTGCCTACAATGTGGAGCAGGCCCGTGTAGGCCAGATGACAAACTATGACAAGCTGGTCATGGAGATCTGGACCGACGGATCCGTCCGGCCCGAGGACAGCCTTGCCTACAGTGCGAAGATCCTGCGCGATCAATTGAGTTTTTTCGTCAACTTCGACGAAAACAGCTCCGTTTCCTTGCAGCAGGACCCTTCCTCACAAGATATCGACGAGCGCCTCTTCAAGAGCATTGACGAGCTGGAGCTCCCGGTTCGAGCCAGCAATTGCCTGAAAAAGGCCAATATCCATCTCGTTGGCGAGCTTGTCCAGAAGACGGAAAACGATCTTCTCAAGGCCAAGAATTTCGGAAGAAAGTCCCTTGATGATATCCTGAAGGTTCTGCGCGACCTGAACCTTGATCTGGGCATGCAAATCGACAATTTCGAGGAAAAGTACAAGCAATGGCTGAAGAGGAAGGAAAATCATGAGACATAGGGTAAAAGGCCGTAAGCTGGGAAAAAATTGGGAGCATCGCAAAGCGATGGTCCGCAATCTGAGTAGGGCATTGGTTGAGCGGGAACACATCCAGACCACCGAGCCCAAGGCCAAGGAGCTTCGCAAGCTCAGCGACAAGCTGGTAAGCTATGGTCTGGAGAATACGGTGCACGCCAGAAGAAAGGCCTACCAGATCCTTGAGGACCGTACCCTGGTCAAGAAGCTCTTCGACGAGATCGCTCCTCGTTTTACTGACAGGCCCGGGGGCTATACCAGGATCGTCAAGCTCGCTCAAAGGCGCAAGGGGGACGCAGCTCCCATGGCCGTTGTGGAGTTCACCTCCAAGGCCCAGTAAATAAATCCCCATTTGTTCCGATAGTTAAAGCGGGGTGCAAGCCCTGCTTTTTTTTATTTTGTTGTATTATGATTTAAAATCCAAAGCATTCCAATTATGAATCTTAACCGTCTCACCACTTTCTGCCGTGTTTATGAGTTGGGGAGTTTCTCCCAGGCAGCGGAAAGGCTTTATCTGTCTCAGCCCACTGTGAGCTCGCATATCCTTGTTCTGGAGCAACAACTGGGGCAAAAACTCTTTGACCGCATCGGTCGGCTCATAACCCCGACTCAGGCCGGCAAGCTCTTATACGCGCGCGCCATCAAGGCCATTGAAGAGGTAGACCAGGCGCTCGAAGAGATCAATGCGCTGCGTGACAAGGTCGCCGGCCCCCTTGTGGTAGGGGCCAGCACTATACCGGGCAATTTTTTTCTTCCCGCTGTCCTGCAGGAGTACAACAGGCTCTATCCAGAGGTGTCCCTTCAGCTTCGCGTGAGCGATTCGGAAGCCATTTCCCGGCTCGTTGCCGCGGCGGAAGTGGATCTGGGAATCATCGGAGCCTCGAGCGAGGAGTCGGATCTGGCCAGTCAGCTTCTTGTACGGGATAGTCTCCTTGTGCTCGGCCGCGATGATGTTATGGGCCAACTGGGAGATAACGGGCTGAGTCGCGACGACGTATTGAAAATGCCCTGGATTGTCCGTGAGCAGGGCTCGGGTACGCGCAGGGCCCTGGAGCTGGGCTTGAAAGAGTTCGACCTGCGTCTGCCCGATCTCCGGGTAGTGGCAACTGTGGACAGCACAGTTGCTGTGCTCAAATGCATTCAAGCCGGACTGGGCGTTTCCATTACCTCACGGTGGGCTGCAGACGAGATTGCCGGGATTGATTCCGGAGTTCTGGGTGTTGACCCGGGCTGGGCATTCGAGCGATCCTTTTACATGCTGTGGCATAGACAGCGCACGCCATCATCCGCGGTGAACTGTTTTTCACGGCTTCTGCAGCGGCATCTGGGTGTGTCTGATTCCACCGCCGGACAAGGAGAGGATCTCCATGAGTAAAGCGTCGAATCTGGTGCAAAGCGTTCAGGCCTCGGGGTGAGCCGCAAAGCTCGCTCCTGGGGACCTGGAGCAGATACTCGCGGATATTGTCTGGGAAGAGGACGACCGGATCATCCTTTCTCCGCGCGAAAGCGAGGATGCCGCTGTTGTCCGTTTTCCCCCGGATAAGGCCATGGTGCAGTCCCTAGACTTTTTGACTCCCGTGGTCAATGACCCCCACGGATTCGGGCGTATTGCCGCGGCGAACTCGCTGTCGGATATCTATGCCGTGGGGGGCGAGCCCTATACGGCCATGAATATCGTGTGCTTCCCCAGCAAGGAGCAACCGCTCTCGGTGTTGAAGGAGATCCTGCGCGGAGGCCTGGAGACGATCCGGGAAGCCGGGGCGATTATGTGCGGGGGACACAGTGTGGAGGATCGGGAAACCAAATATGGGCTGTCCGTGACCGGTGTCGTGGATCCCGATCATTGTGCGACGAATCGCGGAATTCGCCCCGGTGACCGCCTCTTTCTGACCAAGCCGCTGGGCACGGGAATCCTGGCCACCGCTATCAAGGCGGAGTGGCCCAATGCCCCCCAACTGGAACGGGACCTCATATCCTGGGCGGGTAAGCTGAACAAGGAGGCCTCCAGGGCGATCCGGGAGCTCGGTTTGCAGGGGGCAACGGACATAACCGGGTTCGGCCTCGGAGGGCACTGTCTGGAAATGGCGCGCGCAGCCGGGCGGACCATTGAGATCTGGTCGGAGCGGGTGCCTGTTCTGGAGAGCGCCCGGGAGTTGGCGGGCATGGGCATTCTTCCGGAAGGGAGCTACGCGAACAAGCAATTCTGCAGCTCCCTGGTGCATTATGGAGAGGGAGTGGACGAGCTGATGCTGGACCTTATCTTCGACGCCCAGACCTCAGGGGGGTTGCTCTTGGCGGTTCCGGAGGAACAGGTCCGGGAGGCGAGTGAATTCCTGGAGTCGCTCGGTGAGCATGTCGCCGAAGTCGGTCGTGTATCAGGACGGAGTGAGACGGGACTGCATGTCCTCTAAAATAAGGCCGAGCACCTGATGGAAATCTTTGTCCGTGGTGTCGATCCGAACGGCGTCCTCGGCTGCGCACAAGGGGGCGACTGAGCGTTCGCTGTCCTGTCCGTCCCTTTTTCGGAGATCCCTTTTGATGGCCTCCAGGTCTCCTTCCTGGCCGTATTCCTCCCGCAGTTGAGCCAGCCTTCTCCTGGCTCGCTCCTCCGTGTCCGCCTCGAGGAAATATTTGAACCGGGCGCCCGGGAAGACCACGCTACCCATGTCGCGTCCCTCGGCGACAAGGGAGAAGCTGTTTCCCAGCTCCTGCTGGCATCGGGTGAGGTATTCGCGCACCACGGAAAGCCTGGCCACCTCGGACGCCCACATACCGATTTCCTCGCGGCGTATTGCCTCGTCCACCGGAGCTTCGTTGAGCGAGAGAAGCGTGTTCTCCCCGGATTCGGAGAGGCTGAAGCTGAGCCCCGTCAATTGGCTCTCGAGCCACTCGGCGGATTGCCTCCAGGCTCCTTCCCCGAGATAGAGGGCGATGCTTCTGTACATGGCCCCTGTATCCAGATACTTGACCCCGAGATCGGAGGCCAGGCTGCGGGCCAGGGACGTCTTCCCCGTACCGGCTGCCCCGTCCAGGGTGATCACCACAGGGTCACTATCAAAACGATTATTGAGCGCTCCTCGAATTTCGGGCCTATCCATCAGACTTTCCTTTTTTCCTCGATTCCCGCTTTAGGCAATATCAGTAAGAATGCGCTGCAGGGCCCGAACAAAGGCCCGGTTCTCGTCCTCCCTGCCGACGGAAACACGCAGGAGATGGGGGAGGCCATAGCTGCCGAGCGGGCGGACAATGATTCCCTTTTCCAGCAGCCTTTGGTGCAGGGTCTGAGTATCCGCAGGCGGTTGGAACATGAGGAAGTTGGCCTGCGAGGGATATACCCTGCAGCCCGAATCGGCCAGGCAACTCGTGAGCGCACGACGTTCATGCAATACGGTCTCCCGGGTCATGGAGCGGAAAACGGTGTCCTGAAGCGCGGCAATGCCCGCCTTTTCCGCCAGGATATTCACGCTGAAGGGGAGCTTGATCCGCTGGATGAGCTCGGCCAGCTCGGGATGCATGATCCCGTAGCCAAGACGCAGGCCTGCCAATCCGTACAGCTTGGAAAACGTGCGCAACAGAACAAGATTGTCCGTCTTCTCCAAAGAGTCAAGCGGGGAAAGGGCGGAAGGGTCCTCGGCAAAGTCGACGTAGGCCTCGTCCACAACGAGAAGGGCCTGATCCGGCAGCCTGTTGGCAAAGCGCAGGATATTTTCCGAATTTTCCGCGTATCCAGAGGGATTGTCCGGATTGGTCAGAAAAACGCAGGCGGTACGCTCGTCGATGTTTTGCTCCAGGGCCCGCCAGGGAAAGCTGAAATCACTGTTCAGAGGCACCCTGCGGACTTCGAACCCGTTAAGCCCGGCCTGCATGCGGTAGATGCTGAAGCTGGGCTCCAGCAGTACCACATTGTGTTCTTCCGTGCGGCCGACAACTCGCAGAAGAAGGTCGATGAGCTCGTCCGATCCGTTGCCGGCGACCAGACGTGATTCATCGACCCCGAGTGTCCGGGACAGCCCGTGCAGAAGATCGGGATTGCCGGCTCGGGGGTAGCGGAATACGCTGGAGGCCTCTCTGGCGATCGTTTGCTTGACCAGCGGGGAAGTTCCCAGGGGGTTTTCGTTGCTTGCCAGTTTGACGACCTGGCTCAGCTGATAGGCCTTCCGGATTTCCTGAATGGATTGTCCGGGGCTGTAGGGAGCGAATGTGGTGACCACCGGCCGTACGGGGAATCGATCGAGAATGAATTGTTGCATGTGTTAGCTTTCAGGATGCTTTTTTGAAGATAAGACGTAACTATTCAGCACATTGCCGAACCGTAAGCCGACACGGGGCATTTTGTCTCATGCAGCTCCAACTCTGGATTTTCTAACGCTCGCCACGTGGGGGCATCCCTGCCCCCACCCGACTCTCGGTGGCTGCTGTTTTCCGGGATTCAGCAAAATTTCCCCTGCTAGAAATTTTTGTCACTTGAAAACATGTTCACGGTCGGGTTTCCCCCACGTGGCGAGCGAAGAAAATCTGGCAGAGTTTCCGCTGAAATGATTCAAAATACCCCGTGTCGGCTTACAATGATCAATGGGGTGGTGAATAGTTACGATAAGACAAATACGCAATGAGCCCCGGTTATGCCAAGTTTGGCTCAACCGGGGCATGTGTGAGGTTGGCCTTATGAGCCCGTTTGTGGGATGAAAAGGGCCTGTCGATTGGAGAATTTTCAACAGCCTGTTAGAGAATCTTGGGCCGAATAAAGACCAGGAGCTCCCGCTTGGCCTCCTGGGTGTACTTATTCTTGAACAGCCAGCCCAGAATGGGAAGGTTGGAGACACCGGGAACGCTCTGCTGGGATTCTGTCTGGGAGAGTTCCTGCACCCCGCCGATGACAATGGTGTTGCCGTTGTCCACGATGAGCTTGGTCTCCACGCTCCGGGTCTCGATATCGTCCCCACCGCCTCCGACCGGGCTGTCGTCGCTGATCTGGATCTCCATGATTAGTTTGTTGTCTGGGGTGATCTGCGGAGTGACCGTCAGATTCAAAGTGGCCTCGGTATATTCCGTAGTGGTCCCGCCACTTTCCGACTCGGACTGGGTCGCAAGCATGGTCCCCTGTTCCACGGCCGCTTCCTGATTGTTCAGGGTCACGACCTTGGGCTTGGAGACGGTCTTGACCTGGTTCTCGCTTTCGCCGATCTGGAGTTGCGCGTCGAGCGCGTACAGATCGGAGCCGGTAACCTTGGACAGGAAGCCGCCAATACCGAGAGTCGCTGCCCCCTGTTGCGGGAGGAGGTTTACTGCATACCCGGGACTTGGACCGACTTGGGGAGCACTCCCCCCACCTGAAAGTACTTGCCCCGAGGGTGTGTCGGATTGTGTTGTACCAGTGAAATATCCTGGTTGGGCAGTCGTACCTCCGGTGCCATAAACGCCAGCGGGCCCATCAGCATTTGCATAATTTCCGCCCCATTGAAGCCCCAGATTCTCCGTGAAGTTTTCGGTGGCGTAGACAATGCGCGCCTCAATGAGGACCTGGCGCTCGGCTTGGTCTAGCTTGTTCACCACGCTCTTGACTTTATTCAGGCTCCCTTCAGTATCGGACACGATGAGCTGGTTGGTCCTGGGATCGTGGGAAACCTGGCCTCTGTCGGAAAGGAACTTTTGCACCTGGGACTGGAGGCTCTGGGCGTCGCTGTAGTTGATCTGGATGTACTCCGTACTAAGCGGCGCGAGATCCTCCTTGCTCTGTTCTGCCTCTTTCGCGGACTTGCGTACCTGGATATTTCGCTGCTGTTCCTGGCGCAGCTTGTCAATGGGCGCTATGCGCAGGATCCTGTTGCCCACCTTTTTTATGCCCAAGCCCTTTTGGCGCAGGACATTGTCCATCACCTGGTCCCAGGGTACCTCATCCAGCTTGAGGGTGATGGTCCCGCTCACACCCTCGTCCATGACCAGATTGAACGCACCCACGTCGGAAAGCAGACGCAGGACGTGGGAGAGCTCGGCGTTCTGTACATCGATGGAGATGGGCTTGCCCGTGTATCGGTCCTGCATCCCGGGGACGATCAGCCCGTCGCCCAGGGTGTTCTGAAACTGAGCAATGGTTTCGTTTCCCGGCGAAGCAGGCTGTTGCTCGGGCTCTTCCTCTGCCTGTTCAGCTGTGTCCGAGCTCGCGTCTTCCATCTCGACTTGCGTGGTTTCAGCGGTCTTTTTCTTTTGCGCTGCGACCGAGAGGACGAGATCTTTGTCCTTTCGTCTGATTTTGACCGGTATCCGATGGGTCATGGTGAGCTGGACCCGGCCGCCGGAGGGAGAGTTGCTCAACAGGGCCTTTTGAACAGGGGATTGGAATTTGTCCAGATTGTAGAGCTTGGTCTGGGGTGCGGGAATTCGCGTGCCCGGGAGGGCGAGATTGAGCTCGTTGTTCTCGCTGGGCCGCAGTTTGTATTCCAGACTTTCCCCCCCGGTCAGGACGATTTTGAGTCCGCCTTCCTCGGTTTCGTAGAAATTGATATCCCTCAGACGGCGCACTCCCTGCTGATCCGAAGCAGCAGCTTCGTCCGCATCGGGAGTGGCCAGGACGAGCTCCATAGTATCGGCATCCATTCGCGAAAGGGAATAATTGGCGTGCTGCTCGAGCTGGATGGCAATTTCCTGGATACGGTCTGTCTCGGGGATTGTGGAAAAGTCGATGGATTCCAGGACTTCGCCGGACACAGTCTCGTGGGTAATCGGTCCGGGAAGGGCTGGAGCGCAGCTGAGGGTCAGGCGAGAATCTTCGTATTGCGTGTCCACATTGACGCTGCGGGCGATGGGCAGTCTCAGGCGCGTCGCCCCATCCGCGCTGTCGATCCGGATCTTTTTTGCCTGTTTGTCGGTTTGCTGCACCTCTTCCTGATCGCCTTCTTCCTGGTCTGGCGCGGCCAGGCTGGCATTGGCCGAGCTCGACGGCTCAGCTGCATCAGTGCCGGGGGTCCCGTTGCTGCGCGTTGCGCAGCCCCAGGAAAGGCCCAAGATAAGAACAAGAGCCATGGCGAGCCAGTATTTGAGAAGCGCGGTCTTGTTACTCATTATTCTCTCCTGCGGATTGCGGAAGCTTGAGTACTGTTTGCTTGGATTTCTTCTCGCCCATGACGTCGATATAGTATTCGCGGATGACAACCCTGCTCTCTTCGATACGCTTTACGCGGGCACCCTCGGTGCCAATGCTTGTGCCCGGGCGCAGGATATATCCCTTCCCGTCCGGCAGCTTCACCAGAGCGACAGAAGCGTTGGCTCCACCGCGGCTGAGAATGCCCTCGAGCTGGAGCTGGGAGGGAGTAATCCGCTCCAGAGGAGAGAGAGCCTCCCTGTTCTCGGTTTCCTCTTCTTGTGAGGACGGGGCTTGACGGAGGAAGGGCTCGAAGGGATTGGGCTTGTTTTGCGGATTGTACTGAAAGGGACTGGGATCGATCCAGGAGGGCCTTTCTCCGGTCGCATTGCCTTGCGGTTCCTGGGCAAAGGCCTCAGTCTGCAGAAAACCCTGAATCGGAGCAAAAACGCCGAGCGAGGGGATCACAAGCAGAGCAATGGCCAAGGGAACGCACACAGAGCGAGCGTCGTTCCACCAACGGGAATTGAGTGTCTTTTCTGTACGCATAGGACGTTCTACTCGTTCAGGGCTCGGTAGACGAAAAGACGGACCGAGGAGGATATCGGGATCTCTTCGTCGGTTTTCTGATTGCCCGGATTGAAATCGAGGGATTCGATGGTGATCAACGTGTTGAGGCTGGAGATGCGGCTGAAGAATTGCATCAGATTGTGAAAGGGGCCTTCGAGCTTTATGGACAGGGTCCTTGTGGCGTAAAGGTCGTGCTTGTTCGTGTTGCCCGGGTCGAAGGAAAGAAAGGAAACATTCTCTGATTGGCCCAGCTTTTCGATTTCAGCCAGAAGCTGTTCAACAGCATGCTTGCTTTCGGGGAGCAGGGTCTTGGCGTGGGCGAGTACCTGCTTCTTGGAGTCCAGCTCTTTTTTGAGCTTGGGAAGCTCCTGCACCTGTTTTCTGTATTTCGCGATCTGGGTTTCCAGGGACTGAATATTGTCCTCAAGCTCGGAAATTCTGTCAGTCGCAGGCTGATAGAAGAAATACCAATAGCCGCCGCAGATAAGAATGACAGCCGCCAGGAAAATCAAGATCTTCCTGGAGCGCTGGAGACCTTCTATCTTGGAGAATGCGTCTTTGATATCCATAGCGGTCAACGCCTATTTGGTCAGTAAGGTGCATTGAAAGGATACGAGATCCAAGTTGGATATAGTCTTCCGGCTTGTCTGCTTGAGAGTGAGATCCTTGAAGAAGTCCTGTTTGCGAAGGACACCCACGAATTGAGCGAAAGCCTGATTGTCCAGAGCGATGCCCTTGAGCCTCATATTCTTGCTGGAGTCCATCTGGATGGAGTTGAACCAGATTTTTTCCGGGGGCATGGATTCCATGAGGCCGTTAATGTAGCGCAAGGGGCGGGCCTGATCCTCGCGGATATCCTTGATGACCGAAATCTTGTTCTTGATGGTTTCCAGCTGGTTCTTTACGGTGTGGATTTCCTTGAGCTGTTCCTTGAGCTCGGCCTTGGTTTCCTGTTTGCGCTGTTCTGTCTGTTCGAGCTGATCGATCTGGGCCTGGAGCTTGTTCTGGAGGAAAAAACCACCGCCGATAAGAAGGACGATGGCAACCACAAGGATAAATGTGAACCGTGGTGGGCCCGTAGAGATCGCTTTGCGCGGCCCGGGCATGAGGTTGATGCGTAACATGCGCACTCCCTGCGGAAACGACGATTGTCCCGCTTCTGGAGAAAGAAAAGGGTTTCCGGAAAAATGAAACCCGCTCTCGCATCACGGGAAAATTTTTTGATACGAAATCGACTAGCTGATCCCGCGAAGCGCCAACCCCGTGGCAACGGCGTATTGCGGGGCGCAAGAGCGCAAATAGGCAGCATCGAAATGGCGCTCATCGTAGGAGATGTTGCGCCAGGGGTTCAGGTGTTCCGCATCCAGGCCGAGCTCTTCGGCAATGGTCTCCTTCAAATCGGGATACAGGCTTCCCCCTCCGGAAAGAAAGATTTTGTCCCCTCCCTGTTCCCCGGAGTTTTTGTGCAGGGTGATCAGTCTCTGGATGTCCTCGCTCCAGGAGATGATGGTGCTGCGGATATCCTGCTTGACACGTTCCTTTCCGGGTTTGTCCGTCTCGTCCAGGCCTTGCAGCTTGATTTGTTCCGCTTCTGTAGTATGGATGTTGAAGCTGCGGCTGATCTTTTCCGTGATTTGTTCTCCTCCCAAGTGGAGATCACGGATAAAGAGCGGATACCCCCGGGAGTAGACGCAAAATATACTGGTTTGGCTGCCGATATCAAGAATGTAGGTGGATTCGCTCATTCGTTCGGGGTAATTGAACTCAAAGCAGTTGCTCAAGGCGAATCCTTCCACATCCACGGTGTTCAGAGCGAGAGAAGCGGAGTTGAAAAGATTGCGCAGTTCATCGATCATTGTCTTTTTACTGGCAACGAGAATCGTTCGGACAGACTGGCCGCTCTCGTCCGTATCCAGAAACTGGTAGTCGAGATAGACCTCGTTCAGGTCGAAGGGGATGTATTCCTGGGCCTGCTCCCGGACGTAGCTGTCCATGTCCTGATTCTGCCCGGGCACGTTGAGATGCTTGATGATCACTCCGTGGCCGGCCAGGGCGCTGATCACCTTTTTCTCCTTGAGGCCCAATCCCTCCCACATTCCGTTGAGCTTGGCGGCCATCTTTCCGCTGTCGTCCTTCTCCTCCTTTTGCCAGGCAAGACGGCCCAAACGCTGCAGAGTGGTCTGTTTTCGCTTGGGCTGCAACTTGACCAGCTTGGCCCAGCGCTGGCCCAAATCCAGACCGGTTCCCACGCCTTTTTTGCTGCTTCGTAGTCTCATTGCACAATCAGCGCTTTGTCTGTTCGGATTGCTGCGGTCGCAGGGTGAGCACGGGGATCGAGGAGCTCTTCACCACCCGTTCCGCCACGGAGCCGAAAAGAATGCGATCGATGCCCTTGCGCCCATGGGTGCCCATGACAATGAGATCCAACTCCTGGTCCAGGGCGTAGCGCATGATCTCCTCAGCGGCATATCCGGTGATGACCTTTCCCTGTACCGGAACATCCGAGAAGTGATCCTGAATGAACCGGTTCATGGTCTCTTCAGCTCCGGAAATGATCTCGCCCACAAAGCTCTCGATGGAGCTGGGAGCGACCTGAAGACCGACGTATTGGGACATGGAGGGCACGATGTACAGGACGTGCACCTCACCCTGAAAAGCATTTGCGAGGGTGTTGGCGTAGTCCGCCACCTGGGGGCTGAAGTCCGCGAAGTCCACTGCGCAGAGTATTTTCTTGATCGCGGCCATAGACATCTCCGTTTGTGCGTCGCGTTGTGGACGCATGCGACTCAGGTGTTCTCAAGTCGGAGAGGACTCCCCGGGTTCGGAAAGCGAGGAGATCCTTTGGATGAGCCCGGAAGTGGAATACCCCTGCAGAAAAGGGAGGCTGTAAACGGCTCCTCCCCGGGCTCGAACCACTTCACGCCCCACGATCATGTCCGGAGACCAGTCTCCTCCCTTGACCAGCACATCGGGCTGAAGGGTCTGAATGAGCCGCAGAGGGTCATCCTCATCGAACAAAACCACGTAGTCCACGCATTCCAGGGAGCCCAAAACATAGGCCCTGTCCTGTTCGCTGGTGACCGGCCTGGTGCCGCCCTTGAGTCGGCGTACGGAGGCATCGGTGTTCATGCCGACGATAAGGGTGTCTCCAAGTCGTTTGCAGCGCATGAGGTAGTCCACATGCCCGCGGTGCAGGAGATCGAAACAGCCGTTGGTGAATACTGTGTTCGAGGGGGAATTCGTGGTTTGTGTGTTCTCCAGGATATTTTGAGCAGTAACAACCTTGGAGTAGGGATCCCTGACGCACATGAAGTCGAATCACCCTCGGGCACGAAATAAGGAATCTGTGTTTAACATTCTTGGACGGAAAACGTGGTTATGAGTGTAAGATTTGAATAAAGCAATAAACTTTTAGCATAGATAATACAGCGAAGCAAGTCGCAAATTGTACTTTGAAGCAAATGGAGGCCTGGGGCTCTTTGTCAAAAAAATTATTCACAAACGATCCAAAAAGATGGCTTTCAAAGGCTTCCCGGAATGGGAGGTCTCATAGTTTCATGTAATCCACGAAGTCGATTCTTGCTTACTCCATGGCTGGTGTTCCGAATCCGATGATTGCTTGTTCGAGCCACTCTCGAGCTGTATTTGGCGGAAACGATTGCTGCACAATATGTTCTTGGCGGTTTCTCCGGAAGGATTAGGGCGAAGCATGTTCACGTATCTGCTGCATGCCTTTCCGGAAAGGAGTGCCTCTGAAAATGAGAATTAATTTCCAGCATACCATTTATTCCCGCAATCGATAATTCATTTTTCCGCGAAATTCTGCATGAGGAAGGGACCTCGTCCTTGTTCTTTTTTTGTATGAAAATGTGTCCAACTGTCTGAATTATTGCAAGAAACTATCGGGCGCGGCTCGTCGGGATGTGCGCTGAAGCCGTGTTTCATATACGGGCGCGCCCTTGTTCTACAAGATATGACAACCTTGCCAGTAGCGTCGGTAAGATCCGCGCTGACGAGAGAGACATTGAACACACGTTCTGTCACACGCAGAAATCGATCAGCTTGTTCAGCCCCGTCAATTGAAACAGGGAATGAAAAACTGGCATCAACGCACTCCCCGACTCGCCTCGCATTTTCATGCTTCGTTGTGCCCGGGGTGGCCCGGGAATGATGGTTGTATGAAGCTTCATGCTGGAAACCGTGCCTAGTGACTGGCGCGTTCCGAAGGTCGGAGATCGGAGGTCGGATACAATGATCCACTAACTCACCGACTCACTGACACGTCGCCCATCGCCCATCGCCTATTGCCTATCGCCTGAGCTTGGACCTCGGAACCCCGCAATCCTTGCTCCCTTCAGAAAAAGGCGTGCTGCAGCGAGGATCCCTCCTCGCTATCCCCTATCTCCCGGGTGGAGGGGGGAAGGTTTCGCACAATCCTGTCAATGAGCGTGTCCAGGCTGGTGCGATCCAACGCGGATAACGGCACCCCGTCGGGATAGAGGTTTCGCAGGGGGCCTCTATTCTCTTCGGGGACCAGATCCCATTTGTTTAGGGCCAGAATCCTCGGGGTCTCGCCGAGCTCCATATCCTCGATCATGCTATTCACTGCCTGGACCTGATTCTCGAGCTCCGGATGGCTGGCGTCCGCCACCTGTACCAGCAGGTCGGCTGAATGCAGTTCTTCCAGAGTGGCCAGAAAGGATTCCTTGAGATTGTCCGGCAGATAATTGATGAAGCCCACAGTGTCCGTCAGGATGACTTCCCTGTCCTGGGGAAAACGCAGTCTCCGGCTTGTTGGATCCAGTGTGGCGAAGAGATTGTTTGCTGTGTGGATTCCGCTGTTGGTCAGGGTGTTGAGCAGGGTCGACTTGCCCGCATTGGTATAGCCTACTAGAGCCACGATGGGCATTCCGGCGTAATTGCGGCGCTGTCTGGTGTGGGCCCTGTTTTGGCGGATCTTGTTCAGCTCTTTCTTGATCTTGGTCTTGCGGTCCGCGATGCGCCGCTTGTCCAGCTCGAGCTTGGTTTCCCCCGGCCCCCTTCCTCCGATTCCTCCGCTCAGGCGGCTGAATGCCTTGTTCTGGTCCGAAAGACGGGGCAGGGTGTAGTTCAGCTGAGCCAGCTCCACCTGAAGCTTACCCGCCCTGCTCGAGGCGTGTTGAGCGAATATGTCCAGAATGACTTGAGTCCGGTCCAGGATCTTGCGTTCGGTGAGGCGGGAGAGGTGTCTTATTTGAGCCGGGGTGAGCTCCCGGTCGAAGACGAGTGTGGTGGAAAAGGTCTGCAGGGCCAGGATCTCCAGCTCCGCAAGCTTGCCCTTGCCCAGGATGTGCTTGGGATTGACCTTGCTCACACGCTGGATCATGGTCTCCGTGACTTTGAGACCGGCGGTCTGGACCAGCTCCCTAAGCTCGAGAAGCGAGTTTTCCTGGACGTGTCTGGGTCTGGTGTCCACGCTGAGGAGGATGGCCCTTTCCGGATCCGAGGAGGAGACGGCTTCCGGAGTGGAGCGGGCGAATTCCTTTTCCAGGCCTTCCACTTCGCTGCTGAAATCGATCTCCACCTGGTCCCAGGGGAGGTGCGGGGAATAGTGGTAGAGCTGGCTGCCCGCGCTGTAGGGCATGAGATGGGCCCACTGGAAGGTGTGCGGAGCGCCCTCGCCATTCACGGTCAGAACGCAGATGGAATCCAACTGGAGGAAGACGAGATCCATGAGGTCTTCCTCCGTGATGCCGGTATCCCCGAGGTGGGTGTGGAGTAGCCTGAGGCCGCGGAGCCTGGCGGATTGTTCGCGCTGGCGTCCCAGCTCGGGGATGATGATACGGTCGCTGTCCCCTACGATCACCATGTAGGGCCGGCCGCGGCGATCCACGAGCACACCGATCTGCCTGCCGATCTCCCGGCTCAGGGCAGCGAGCTCCCGGGCCTGTTCCTTGCTGTATCCCCCAATGTCGGGGAAATGCCTGCGGTAGATATGGGACAGGGCCTTGGCTTGGCTGGGCTTGAGCCCTGTGGTGTTGCCCCAGATTTTTTCCGCTATAAAGATCCCTCCTTTTTGGAAAGCACGATATGCTGGAACGTCCAGTGCGCGCGGTTATCAGGAGCCTTGCAAGCCTTCGCCAATCAGGCGATCATAGCGGGAGATCATGGAGAAGGTATACGTAGCGAGCTCCTTGCGGAAGGCCAGGCCGATGCTGCCCTCACTATCCCGAAGCTCGGACTGAAAGCGGGAATAGAAGGACGGATCGGGCAGAACAGCCAAACTGTGATAGTTCTTGGCCGCCGCGCGGAGAAGTGTCGGGCCGCCGATATCGATCTCCTCCACCAGCTCCTGGGCGGAGAGACCTTTTTCCAGGGCGCCGGCAAAGTCATAGAGGTTGACACAGACGAGATCGAAAGGGGTGATGCCGAGCTCCTCGAGGGACTTCAGGTGCTCGGGATTGTCCTTGTCCGCAAGGATCCCGGCATGGATATGCGGATGCAGGGTTTTGACCCGTCCGCCCAGCACCTCGGGGAATCCGGTTACCTCGCTGACCGGCGTGACCGCAAGTCCGGCCTCGGCGAGTGTCTTGTAGGTCCCGCCAGTGGATACCAGCTCCACGCCGCACTCGGCCAGAAAGCGGCCCAGATCGGCCAGGCCCGTTTTGTCCGTAGCACTGAGAAGGGCCCTTCGAATGGGCAGCTGTTCCATGGTGTCCCCCTTTTTTCGCTGTTGCCGCTCAATTGAAGGAAAATGCATTCTAGCGCTTCCTTGTGTTCAATGCAAACAGGACGGCCACGCTGTCGCCAATATCCCCATGCCTCCCAGAGGCAGGCACAACGAAGCATACAATGGTGCGAGGCGAGTCGTGGGATGCGCTGATGCCGGTGTTTCATTCGGCATCCAGTGCCGGGAATTGCTCAAGCTGATCAGTTCCGGCTCCCGAGCACAGTATGTCTTTCTCGTACTCTTTACAGCGCGGGCTTTGAGGTCGAAACCGGACGGTCCCCCTATCGCGAGCAACAAGGGCTCGCCTGTTTATGAAACACGGCATCAGCACACTCCCTGATGAGCCTCGCGCACCCGATTTTTGCATTACAAATCAGCAATTTACCCACATTTGCATACAAAAAGGCCCCGCCGACGTCCCGCAAGCCCCTTTCCGGCAGGCCCGGGATTTACTTTTCCCCGCGATGCTTCTATCTTGTGGTCTATGCGCGGATTCGTAATAGCCGGAGTCAGCAGCGGAAGCGGCAAGACCCTGATCAGTCTGGCCCTCATGGCCTGGTTCTCTCGCAGGGGATGGGATGTACAGCCCTATAAGGTGGGGCCGGACTTCATCGATCCGGGCCATCACAGCATGGTGACGGGAAGGACTTCGCACAACCTCGACGGGTGGATGCTTTCCAGGCGTGCCAACAGGGACATCTTTCAGCGCTACGGCAGCGGGGCCGATATCTGCATCGTGGAAGGGGTTATGGGGCTTTTCGACGGTTTTTCCCCCACAGAGGAATCCGGTTCCACTGCGGAGATGGCCAAGTGGCTGGGCCTGCCCGTGCTTCTGGTGGTGGATGCGCGCTCCCTGGCCAGATCCGCAGCGGCGATGGTGAAGGGATATGCCGAATTCGATCCGGAGCTGCCCCTGGCTGGTGTCTTGTTCAACAAGGTGGGCAGCAGCTCCCATGCCGCAATACTGCAGGAAGCGGTTCACTGCGCCACAGGCCTTTCCTGTCTCGGCTTTCTGCCTCAAAACCCGGAGCTCGTCCTGCCCTCCAGGCATCTGGGGCTGGTGACCGCCGAAGAGTCTGGATGGGACGAAGAACAGGCGGATCGACTCGCCGACTGGATGGATTCGGGTCTTTGCAGCGGTTTTGTCGAGGCGGCCTGCAGCAACGTCAACACCGAGGTGGCGGAAGGTCCCGCTTCCGGGCCGTTTTTGCGGTCCTTTTCAACTGCAGCGCAAACTGATAGGGAAGCTGAAAAACGCGAAGCGGTGTGCATTGCCGTGCCACGGGACGAGGCCTTCTGTTTCTACTATGCGGAAAATCTTCGCCTTCTGCAGGAGGCCGGAGCCCGGCTCTGCTTCTTTTCCCCCCTGAGGGACGGCGGCCTGCCCCCCGCGACAGACGGCCTGTATTTGGGCGGGGGATATCCCGAGCTCTATGCCGAGCGCATGAGCCGGAACACGCATCTCCTGCGGGAAATCGCCGGCATGGCCGCATCAGGCAGTCCCATATACGCCGAGTGCGGTGGATTCATGTACCTCATGCGCTCCATACGCGACGAACAGGGGCAGTCTTTCCCCATGGCGGGAATTTTTCCCTTCGACGCCGTTATGGGGGCACGGTTCAGGGCTCTGGGATACCGGGAGGTGAACATCCTGGAACGGACCCCGCTGGGGGAGGCAGGTACCGTCCTCCGCGGGCACGAGTTCCACTACTCCTCTATGCAGAGCGAGCCGAGGACGGCACAAAGCGTGTACCGGGTTCGTGACCGGCGCGGCGAGCAGCGCGAGCCCCAGGGATTTCAGCTGGGCAGTGTCCTTGGCTCCTACATCCATGTGCATTTTGCGAGCAATCCGGAGTGCGCCCGTTTCTTTGTCTCTACCTGCAGGGCCCCGGCGGGTTTTTCCGATGGGGGTTGCTGAGAGGCGGGAGTCTTCCATCGCGAGGTCGAGGTGCGGCGACTGGCAATCGTGACCGCCACAAACAGGGAGCTCCGGGCGGCAGTGGACGGTGCTCCCGGAATATCGTCCCCGGAGCCGGTGCCCTGGCGCTGGAGGGGGATCGATCTTTACCTCGTGAATTGCAGTATGGGGCCGGTCAACGCCGCCTTGAGCCTGGGCCGGCTTCTCCAGCTGGGAAGCGAGTTAGGGGGAGTGCTCAACCTCGGAATTGCCGGCAGCTTCGACCCGGAGGCGCTGCCCCTGTATCAGGCCGTTGTCGTGCGCGAGGAGATCTGGCCGGAGTTCGGCCTGCGAACCGCGGATGGAGTCGATCCCTCGGGACTCAAATACGGTCACGGCACGCTCGGCGGGGAAACGGTGCGCGATCGGCTCCAGCTCGATCCGGAGAGCGCCCTGGCCCGGATGGGAATAACCACGAGCCTGCCCTGGCGCCAGGGCAGGAGCCTGACTGTGGCCGGGGCCTCGGGGGATCCCGAGCAGGCGGAATGGTACAGGCGGCGCTACAGCCCGGATCTGGAAAACATGGAGGGCTTTGCCCTGGCCTGGCCCTGCCTCAAATACGAAATACCCTTTGCGGAAGTGCGCTGCGTCTCCAATGCGGTGGGATCCAGAGACAGGAAAGACTGGGACATACGGGGAGCCATGGCGGGATTGGGCACTGTCATGGACGTCTTGAGAGATTGCATGGCTTGACAGCGCTGTGTCGAATCTGGCGCATCCCCCGGCACCATAGAGAAAGAACATAGATTATGAAGGTACACTCCGAGCTTCAGGAATACTTCCAGAGCGTCCTTCCGGATATTGAGGCCTGTATCCGCGAACAGATCACCGCGCTGAACAGCTACGTCTACCCCGTTGCCTCGCATGTCCTGGGATCAGGGGGCAAGCGTCTCCGGCCCCTGCTCTGTGTCCTGATGGCCGGAGCCCTGGGGTATCGGGAACGGGCCGTCTATCCCCTGGCCAGCACCCTGGAGCTGGTCCACTCCGCGACGCTGCTCCACGACGATATCCTGGACAACGCGGAATTGCGCCGGGGAGAGCACGCGGCCCACCTCGTCTTCGGCACCAAGGAGACGATTCTGGCGGGGGACGCCCTTCTGGCCCAAGGCAACAAGATCGTTTCCGAGTACCACAACACGGATCTGGTCAGCTGCATTTCCGAGGCGATCTCCAGCACGGTGACCGGAGAGATCCTGGAGATCCAGAAGATGTCCCAGACCAATCTGAGCCGGCCCGAATACCTGGACATCATCAAGGGCAAGACGGGATATCTGATCCAGAGCTCATGCGAAAGCGGTGCCATTCTGGCCGGCAACAGGGACGAGGACCGCGAGGCCGCCCGCCTGTTGGGCCTCAATCTGGGGGTTGCCTTCCAGTTGGTGGACGACGCGCTGGACTACACCTCGTCTTCGGATCTGGGAAAGCCCATGGGCGGGGATCTTCGGGAGGGCAAGATTACTCTGCCTCTCATCTACTTCCTGCAGTTGCTCGAGGCCGAGGAGCAAAAGGGCTTTCTGGCCCGGGTCAAGGACAAGGCCCTGACCGAACAGGAGCTGGAGCAAACCATGCGCAGCATTCGGTCCAAGGGGCTCCACACCCGGGCGAGGGAAGAGGCGGAGACCTATCTGCAGGCCGCCTATCACGCCCTGGCCGCCCTGCCGGAATCCCGCGAGAAGTCCCTCCTGGCCCGAATGCTGGAATACATCCGGCACCGGGAGAACTGAGCCCCCCTGGTTCAGGTGTGACCATTCTTTTCGTTCCGCCGAATCTCCTCAGGAGAGGGAAAGAAGCGGATGCCGGGCTTCTCGGTGATCTCCCCCTCTTCACACAGGAGCTCGAAAAAGCGGTCCAGCCCCCGCAGCTCCCACTCTTCCAGCTCGTAGACCAGGCCCCGGAAGTAGGAGGCCAGTCTCCGACGGTCCAGCATTCCCCTGTCTGCGGCCAGGTCCGCGAAGAATTTTGTCCTGGTGCGTCCCCACTCCTTGGAGCGGTAGAGCTTGTGGCAGGCCTGCCGCACGGCCGCGGCCCTGTTTCGGACCGATGCCGCATCCGCCACCCACACCCCGAAAATGAAGGGCAGACCCGTCCACTCCAGCCAGGCCTGGCCCAGGTCCAGGGAATATGAATATTCCTGGTGGTCCCGGAGCAGGAGGGCCTCGTCCCCGATGGCCAGGAAGGCTTCAGGGGTTTCTCCTTTCCGGAGAAGGCTGCTGATGTCCCCGTTTTCATAGCGGGGGCGGATCCCCACATGCCTCCGCAGCAGAATGCGCAGGAGCGTGGCCGAGGTATGGGTCTGGGCGCTCACCAGGATGGTGCCTCCGTCCAGTTGATCCAGCGGCTTTCTGCTCAAGAGGAGCACGCTCTGCACCGGCCCCCGGCTGCCGATGGCCAGATGGGGCACGAGGTAGTAGCTCCGCCAGTTGCGGGCGTATTCGATGCTGGAGGTGGAGGCGATATCCAGCTCACCCCGGCAGGCGAGCTCATTGAGCTCTGCCGGCGTCCCGTAGACCATTTCCATGTCGTGGGCAATGAGTCCCTGTTCCAGGGCGTAGTACACAGGCAGGACGTTGATATATCCGATTCTGCCCAGCCTGAGGAGGGAGCCGTGCGGTTCGTTCCCGCGGTCGGGGCTATTCCAGGAGGGTGTAGTCCATGCGTCGCTTTCTGGGTGCAAATCCCGCCTCGCGAATGTGCTTGTCGATCTCTTCCTGGCTCATGCGGAAGCGGACCCCGGAAGCGGCCACCACGTTCTCCTCGATCATGGTGGAGCCGAAGTCGTTGGCCCCGAAGAAGAGGCTGAGCTGGGCGATCTTGGCCCCCATGGTGACCCAGGAGGCCTGCAGATTGGGGATGTTGTCCAGGACCAGCCTGGACAGGGCCAGGGTCCGCAGATACTCGGTGCTGGTTGTTTTTCTGGCCGGAATGCGGGTGTTGTCCGGCTGGAAGGTCCAGGGAATGAAGGCTGTGAATCCTCCGGTCTCGTCCTGAAGGCGGCGCAGGGCCAGGAGGTGTTCCAGACGGTCCGCGACCTCCTCCACATGCCCGAACATCATGGTCGCCGTAGTCTTCAGGCCAAGCAGATGCGCCGTGCGCATCACCTCCAGCCATTCTCCGGCTGAACACTTGTTTGGGGCGATCTCTTCCCGTACCCGGTCCACGAGGATCTCCGCCCCGCCTCCGGGGACGGAATCCAGGCCGGCCTCGATGAGCCGGGAGAGGATCTCCCTGACGGACAGGCCGAACATGTGCCGGAAGTGGATGATCTCCGGCGGGGAGAAGGCGTGCAGATGGATACCTGGGAAGCGCTCCTTGATGCCCCGGAGGAGATCCAGATAAAAGGCGAGATCCAGATGGGGATGGTGGCTTCCCTGCATCAGGATCTGGGTGGCCCCGAGCCCCACGGCCTCCTGGATCTTTTCGGAGAGATCCTCGCGGGAGATCACGAATCCCTGCGGGTCGCCCGGAGGGCGGAAGAAGGCGCAGAAGCGGCAGCCGCAGACGCAGACATTGGAGTAGTTGATGTTGCGGTCCACCACATAGGTGACCCTTTCATGGGGATGCCGGCGCATACGTAGCTGATGCGCCGCCCGGCCCATCTCGTGCAGGCTCGTTTCGTTCCACAGGTGCAGGGCCTCGTCCCGTTCGAGCCTGCCTCCAGAAGCGGTCCGCTTCAAAAGTGTGCTCGCGCTGTCCGCTTCCCGGCTCATACCCTTTGCACCCGCTCAAAGAGTCCGTTGCGTTCCACCGGGGTCTGCCCGCCACCCCGGATCATCGCCTCCAGCTCGTCGCGGTCCAGAACCTGGGGGGAATCGGCCCCTGCAGTGTGGCCGATGCGCTCCTCCACCACGGTCCCGTCCAGATCGTCCGCGCCGAAGCACAGCGCCGCCTGGGCCTGGGGCAGGCCCAGCATGACCCAGTAGCTCTTGATGTGGGGAATATTGTCCAGCATGAGTCGGGACACGGCGATGGTTCGCAGCTCCTCCAGGCCGGTGATGGGCTCCACTCCGCCCAGGGGGTTGTTCCTGGTCTGGAAGGGCAGGGGAATGAAGCAGAGAAAACCCCCGGTCTCGTCCTGGAGACGGCGCAGGGCGTCCATGTGCTGCAGGCGGTGCCGGCGCCCCTCCAGATGGCCGAAGAGCATGGTGGCGTTGGTGGGGATTCCCAGTTTATGGGCCCGGTGGCTGACGTCCAGCCAGCGCTGTCCGCTCGCCTTGTGGGGGCAGATTTGTTCCCGCACCTCGGGATCGAAGATTTCCGCTCCCCCGCCGGGGAGCATTTGCAAGCCCTCATCGCGCAGCCGTTTCAGGATTTCCTCGGGCTCGCACCCCTCGACTGCGGCAAAGTGGTCGATCTCCACCGGGGTGAAGGCCTTGAGCGTGGCCTGGGGGCGGACCTGGCGCGCCGTCCGCAGAATCCGGAGATAGTGCTTAAGACCGTGTTCGGGATGGCAGGCGCCCACGATGTGCAGCTCCCGGATGGGCTCGCTCAGTTGGGTCTCGAGCTTTTCCCGGATCTGGTCCGGGTGCAGGGTGAAGCCTCCCCCGTGGTCCTGCGAGCGGCGGTAGGAGCAGAAGAGGCAGGCGTTGACGCAGATATTGGTGTAGTTGATCTGCTGATTGAGGACATAGGTGGTGCGTTCGCCGTGGCGCCGGGTTCTGGCCCGGTGGGCCAGCTCTCCGAGGAGTACCGGATCCGGGCAGTGGTAGAGACGGGTCCCCTCCTCGAGGGTCAGTCTGTCTCCGGTATCCACCTTGTCCAGAATGTCCTCGAGGTGGTGATGCTGGCACGCTTGTTGGAGATCCATGGCTATTTTTTTGTATGAAAATGCGTTTAACTTGCTGAATTATTAGGTGATTGTCCGCGAGGCAACAGCGGGTGGAGCGCTTCGCTGGGTTTCATAATAAACCTTGGCCTTGTCGGAACCGCATGAGGTGAAATCGAGTCCGCTCCAGAGAGAAGACACATAAATTGAATCCTGTTTCAAAGGACGTGAGACCGAAAATGTCAATACGGTGTTGCGTATCCCATCATGTGAAACCCGTGATGAAACCCACGCTTCAGCGTCCACCCGCAATTGCCTCGCATTGTATGCTTGGTTGTGCCCGGGTCCGCCCGGGAATGAAGGTTGTATGCAAATGGGTTTAACAAGTTGATTTATCTAAGAATTATGCTTCGCTAAGTCTGCCTCTGCGCAGGCATGGGGATTTTGTTCCTGTCGGCAATATCCGGCGGCTTTGGCCGCGTGACGGGGAATTGCAGATTGTAGATCAGGCTGCGGAAATGTCAAACAGCCCACAGGACACCCCGATCGAGCGCAAGTAAGGGAATCCCTTGCCGGATATGCTGGCGGCGGCTAGGATGGCTCAAAGCAAAGACGGATCGTAACTATTCATCTCCCCACTGATCATTGTAAGCCGACACGGGGTATTTTGAATCATTTCAGCGGTCCGGCACTCACTTTTCTGGACGCTTGCCCAAAATTCTATGCCTCTGGGAAAGTGAGTGCCGGACGTTAGAAAATCCAGAGTCGGAGCTGCATGAGGCAAAATACCCCGTGTCGGCTTACGATTCGACAAGGTAGTGAATAATTACGACGGATCGAAAAAAAACCAATGCCGAAACGAGAGAGGCGACAATGACGGAAACCATCAGCCTGGGGCTCTCTCCCTGCCCCAACGACACCTATATCTTCGGGGCCCTGCTCCAGGGCCGTATCCATACCTCGCCCTACGGCATCAGGCACACGTTGGCGGATGTGCAAACCCTGAACGAGATGGCCCTGCGCGGCGAGCTCGACGTGGTCAAGATCAGCGTGGCCGCCTATGGCAGGGTAAGCGGGGAGTACGAGCTGCTGCGCTCGGGAGGCGCGCTGGGCAGGGGATGCGGCCCGGTCCTGGTCTCCGGGCGACCGCTGGCCCCTTCTGATTTGAATGGGCTTCGCATCGCCGTCCCGGGACGCCTGACCACGGCCTTTCTCCTGATGCAGCGTCTGGGGGCGGAGCCCGGTCAAATCCTGGAGATGTCCTATGAGCGGGTCATGCCCGCCGTAACCGCGGGAGACGCTGACGCGGGCCTGGTGATCCACGAGGGCCGTTTCACCTATCCCGCTCACGGGCTGCACAAGGTCCTGGATCTGGGCAGCTGGTGGGAGGAGACCACAGGGTTGCCCGTTCCCCTGGGTGTGATTGCGGCGCGCCGCTCTCTGGGGGAAGGGGTCCAGACCTGGATGGAGGAGCGCATCCGCAGGAGCCTGGAGGAAGCGGAGCGCGCTCCGGATGAGCTGTGGCCCTTCATCCGCGACTGTGCCCAGGAAATGGACCAGGCCACTGTCCGGGAGCACATCGACACCTTCGTCACCGGCTTGAGCCGGGATATGGGACCCGAGGGCGAGGAGGCGATCCAGCGCCTGGTGCGGGGATGACGCCCTTCTCCGGCGGCTGTCCTAGCAGGCCGTTGAAAAACTTCCAATTGCTGCGTTGTCCGGCACCTATTTGAGTTGACAAAAGGGCGTCTGATTGACTTGTCTTCACAAATAGGTGCCGGATTCAAACTCTCACGTAGGCTAACTACGCTACGACCTTGCCCGGCACTCACTTTTTTATGTTTGCTCGTAATATATTGAACTTCGGGGGAAAAAGTGAGTGCCGGGTCGCGCCTTGCACTTGAAATTTTTGAACGGCCTGCCCGAAATGGATTTTTTCAACAGGCTGCTAGGCGGACGGGGTCTCCCCCCGCGCCTCGCGCATGCGCCGGACCAGGCTGTAGGGCAGGTCCAGGTTCCCCTTGCCGGTTCCCAGTCCGACATCTTCCTTGACGCTGCCGTGGAAGTCCGAGCCTCCGCTGACCAGGAGGTCGAATTCGCGGCACAGCTGGAGATAGGTTTGGGTCTGCTCCGGGGTATGCTCGGAGTAGTAGGCCTCCACGCCCTCCAGGCCCTGCTCCTTGAGCCTGCCCAGCAGCTCGCGCAGCTCGTCGGTGTCGATCTCCAGGGAGTAGGGATGGGCCAGGACCACGGTGGCCCCTTCCTGTTTGAGGATCCGGATCGCGGTTTCCGGATCGAGCTTGTCCTTGGGCACGTATGCGGCGCCCCCGGGGCCGATGTATTCCCTGAAGGCCTGGTCGATGCTCTGCACAACCCCTTTCTGGACCAGGACCCTGGCGATGTGGGGCCTGCCGATGCTCGCATCGCCGGCGAGCTCCTGGATTTCCTCGAGCTTCACATCCACGCCGGCCTCATGGAGCATGGCCAGGATCCGGTCGTTGCGGTTGTTGCGCCGGTCCTGCAGGTCGTCCAGGGTGGTCTGGAGTCCTTGAGGGGGATCGGGCAGGAACAGGCCCAGGATGTGCATCTGGCCGCTTTTGAAGTCGATGGAAAGCTCACATCCGAGGATGACTTCCACGCCCGTTTCCTCTCCGGCCCGCAGGGCCTGGCTCAGGCCGCCCACGGTATCGTGGTCCGTGATCGCCACGGCCTTGAGACCGTCGGAGGCGGCCTTGCGCACAAGATCCGCCGGGTCTAGCGTCCCGTCTGAAGCGGTGGTATGGGTATGCAGATCGATCTGGCTCATGGGAAAGGTCTCCTGTTTCTTCCCGAAATGGGGAATGAAGGTTGCCGGGTCAGCCCTCCGAGGGCTTGCGCTT
This sequence comes from Desulfohalobiaceae bacterium, assembly GCA_036628655.1. Lineage (GTDB taxonomy): Bacteria > Desulfobacterota > Desulfovibrionia > Desulfovibrionales > Desulfothermaceae > JAIPDU01. The sequence goes on from JAZKRN010000001.1 coordinate 62,444, forward strand.
TCAGGGTCTGGCGGTTAGATTCTGGTGTGTGTTGCCCGATTCCGGGAAGCCGTTTTTCGGCTCGCCGCTCGAGGCCATCATTTATAGGCGGCAGCCCGAATCATGTCAATTGAAAGCATCTTAGGGGAAATGAGCATGAGCCTGAACTACGAATTGCTGGAAATCCTGGCTTGCCCGCGCTGCAAAGGGGATCTGGAGCTTACTCGGCAGGAGGACGGCCTGATCTGCAGGCCCTGCGAGCTGGTCTATCCCATCCAGGAGGACATCCCCGTCATGCTGGTGGAGGAGGCGTTCAATCTCCAGGACTGGCCCGAGTAACCCCGCCCTTGACTCCTTCCGCTCCAGGATCAAGCGTCAAATCCCGCCAGCCGTCTCTTGGCCTGGGAAGTGGCTTAAAGAGGGGGAGGAGTCCGTCCAAGGGGACTCTTTTCCTGTCAGCCATGGCAAAACACCTCGCATAATCTTTCAAGCGTCACACCTCATTTGCTCATCTTTTTGACCATCCCTCTTCCTTCCTCGGGAGCCAATGCCCGGAACGAACCACCCGCCGGAAAAGCACGGGAAAGGTCTTGACAGGCGGGAATGGGTGCTTAAAGGAATTGGCAAAACCGGGAATAGAACACCAATACAGAGGAGGGAGGAAATATGGTTTTGGATTTCAGAACACTGTATCAGGATCTTCCGCGCAATATGGAGCAGTTCCTGGACGAGATGTGGCATCCGCTGCATCTGAGCCAGAGGAAGCAGGCCTATCCGCCGGTGAACATCGTGGAGAACGAGGAGGACGTGACCATCTACGCCATCGTTCCCGGGGTGGACCAGCGGGACATCGATCTGACCTTTTCCGAGAACAGCCTGGTCATCAAGGGTGAGCGCCAGCCGGAACAGGGACGCTACTTCCGGCAGGAGCGCCCCTCCGGTCCCTTCCAGCGAATCATCAACTTCAACATCCGCGTGGATCAGGAACGGACCAGGGCCAGGCTCAAGGACGGCCTGCTTACCATCGTGCTGCCCAAGGTGGAGGAAGCCAAGCGCCAGCAGATCGAGATCGAAAAGGAATAAGGAGGCGGGATATGAGCGCGACGCGAGATACCCAGGAAAGCACAATGCCCAGGGTGCATCCTGCCGCGGATATGGTTCAGCGGGATCACTCCTACTATATCGTCCTGGATATGCCCGGCGTGCGGAAGGAGGACCTGGACGTCACCGTGGACAAGGATGTGTTGACCGTGGCGGGAGAGACGAGCTATCCTGATATAAGGAACTTGAAGCAATGGGAAAACGAATTCGGCAATGTCTATTTCGTGCGCAAGTTCACCCTTTCCGACGCAGTGGATCGGGACGGGATCAAGGCCAGCATGAGGAATGGGGTGGTCACCCTGCATCTGCCTCGGGCGGAACGGGTGCAGCCCAAGAAGATCGAGATCGAGAGCGGATAAACGTGTTGTGAGCACACTGCGGGATACCAGGGCCGGATGGGGAGCCATCCGGCCTTTTGTTTGGACCATGCGGCGAAGAGGCGAACAACGGAGGATCCATGTGGCACTCGGATACTGAGCAATCACCCCACGGGCAGCTTCGGGGCGTGGACACCCACGCCCATCTCAATATGGCCCCGCTCAACAAGGATATCGACGGGGCCGTGGCCAGAGCCAGGCAGGCGGGCCTGGACTCCATCGGCAACGTCTTCCTCTCCCCGCAGCAGTACCGCCGCGACAGCCCGGATTTCGATCATCTTCCCCAGGTGTTTTTCATCCTGGGGGTCCATCCTCACGGAGCGGATTCGGAAGACGAAGAGTCGGTTGCCGAGCTTCGCGACGCCCTGCAAAGCGATTCCCGGATTCGGGCACTGGGGGAAATCGGCCTGGACTTCAATCGGGAGCGGAGCTCCCGGGAGGGCCAGCGAGAACGATTCCGGCAGCAGCTGGAGCTGGCCCGGGAAGTGGATAGCCCCGTGGTCATCCACTCCCGCGACACCGAGGAGGAGACCATGGAGACCCTCCTGGACATGGGGTTCAGGGACCGGCCCCTGCTCTGGCACTGTTTCGGGCTGGATGCGGCATTCGCAACCAGAATCCTCGACTGCGGCTGGACCATTTCCGTTCCTGGCATGCTCACCTTCAAGAAGGCGGACGCACTGCGCGATGCGGTGAGCACCATCCCCCTGGAGCGGCTGGCTCTGGAGACGGACTGTCCCTTCCTGGCTCCCGAGCCCTATCGGGGCAAGACCAATGAGCCCGCTCTGATTCCTTATATCGCCGAGGTTGCGGCACGCACGCACGGCCTGGAGACCGAGGCGATGATGCGCGCCACTGCGGCCACGGCGCAGAGTTTCTTCGGTCTGGTCAGGAGACGGGAAACGGGATCCAGGAGTCAGGAGTCAATAAACAGAAGCCAGAAGACAGATAATGTGGAGTCAACAGACGGGTAGCAGAGCACGGGATCCAGTTGTCGAGTTGCTTATTCGATTCATCAGCCCTCTTCATCCTGAATCCCGTCTCCTATCTGCTGACTCCTGAACAGCGGAGCCTATGCCCGTATACTGGCTGCCACAGGACCCCGTGTTTCCGGACCCGCGAAAGGACGGGGTGGAGGATCTCGTCGCCGTGGGAGGTGATCTCGGTTCCAGGCGGCTGGTGCAGGCCTACCGCCAGGGCATCTTCCCCTGGTACGAGCGGGGCAGCCCCATCCTGTGGTGGTCCCCCGACCCACGGCTTATCCTGGAGCCGGAGCGCCTGCACGTGCCGCGCAGGCTAGGGCGTATCCTGCGTCGGCGGGAATTCACCCTGAGCCTGGATCTGGACTTCGAGGGAGTGATCTCCTCCTGCGCCTCGGTCCATCTCCGGCGCGCCATGGGCACCTGGATCCTGCCGGAGATGATCACGGCCTATTGCCGCCTGCACGAGCAGGGGTACGCCCATTCCGTGGAGGTCTGGCACGAAGAGGATCTGGTGGGGGGGATTTACGGAGTTGCCTTGAACCGGGCCTTTTTCGGGGAGTCCATGTTCCACCGCGAGACCAACGCCTCCAAGGTGGCCCTGATCGCCCTTATGCGGGTGCTCCACAGTCACGGATTCCATTTCCTGGACTGCCAGCAGACGACTCGGCATCTGCTCCAGTTCGGCGCCCGCGAGGTGAGCCGTGGGCAATTTCTGGACAAGCTGGAGCGGGCCCTGGCGGACCCGCGCGGTGAGCCCGATCTGCGGCCGGGATACCTGGGGTCGGAGGTCTGAGGCCGGAGATCAGAGGTCGGACGTCGGACGTCGGACGTCGGATGTCGGAAGTCGGAGGTCGAGATCGGATTCACTGATCAGTCGACACACCGACTCACCGACCCACTGACTGACACACTGCTCCATCGATCCACTGATACGTCGTTCTGCGCCTATCGCCTCATGTGAACCCGGAACGCAGAACGGAAAACGGGGAACGGGGAACGCAGAACGGGGAACCGAACTAAATATGGTAGAGCTCCTCCCCGGTGAGGACGGTGACCCCGTATTCCTGCAGGGTCTCGATGGCCTGATCCGTGCGGTCGAAGCGGAAGATGAGCACCGCGTTCTTTCCACTTTGCTGCACAAAGGCGTACATATACTCCACATTGATCCCGTTGCCGCTCAAGATGGACAGGATGGCGTTGAGGCCGCCGGGGGAGTCCTGAACCTCCACAGGGACCACAGTTGTGCGGCCCACGGTGAATCCGGCTTCCTTGAGGGAGGCCTTGGCCTTTTCGTTGTCCGAGACGATGAGGCGGAGGATGCCGAAGTCGGAGGTGTCCGCCAGGGACAGGGCCCGGATGTTGATGCCCGCGTTCTCCAGGGTCTGGGTGACCTCGGAAAGCCGTCCCGCCCTGTTCTCCAGAAAAACCGAGATCTGTTCCACTTTCATGGTACGCCTCCTGTGTGAGGTCTTGGCAGGGCGCCCCCAATCTTCCAATTGCTGCGTTGTCCGGCACCTATTTGAGGTGACAAAAGGGCGTCTGATTGACTTGGCTTCACAAATAGGTGCCGGATTCAAACTCTCATGGAGGCTAACTACTCTTCGACATTGAACTTTTTTCGCGCCTTGGCCCTTGAAATTTTTGAACGCCCTGCCTGATAGGGATTTTCTCAACAGTCTGCTAGACCCCTCTGTAGTCCACGAGCCGCTGCGCCTTGCCCTCGGAGCGGGCAATGGTCTGGGGCTCGACGAGCTTGATCTGCGCGGTCACGCCGAGGAATTCCTTGATGCTCTTGGTGAGCTTCTGCTCCAGCCGCTGCAGGTGCTTGATCTCGTCGGAGAAGACGTTCTCGTCCACCTCCACCTGGATCTCCAGGGTGTCCATGGATCCCTCGCGCCGCAGGATGAGCTGATAGTGCGGGCCCACGCCCTCGGTCTCCAGGAGCAGGCTCTCGATCTGGGCGGGGAAGACGTTGACCCCGCGGATGATGAGCATGTCGTCGGTGCGGCCCTGGACCTTGTCCATGCGCATGTGGGTCCGGCCGCAGCGGCAGGGTGTGGCGGTCAGCCTGGTCAGGTCCTTGGTCCGGTAGCGCACCAGGGGCAGGGCCTCCTTGGTCAGGGTGGTGATGACCAGCTCTCCCTGTTCACCGGGAGGCAGGGGTTCCCTGGTTTCCGGATCGATGATTTCCGCGAGGAAATGATCCTCCCAGATGTGCAGCCCCTGCTGGGCGGTGTTGCACTCCATGGCCACCCCAGGGCCCATGATCTCGGAAAGGCCGTAGATATCCAGCGCGGTGAGCCCCAGCTTGGACTCGATCTCCGCCCGCATCTCCTCGGTCCAGGGCTCGGCTCCGAATATGCCGCAGTGCAGGGCCAGATCCCGGAAGTTGATGCCGGAGCTCTGGGCCACGTCGTAGAGGTGCAGGGCGAAGGAGGGAGTGCAGCAAAGCACGGAGGACTTAAAGTCGTTGAGGAGCATGACCTGGCGCTTGGTCCCGCCTCCGGAGACGGGAAGGATGGTGGCCCCCATCTGTTCCGCGCCGTAGTGAACTCCCAGACCGCCGGTGAACAGGCCGTAGCCGTAGGCGTTGTGGATGGTGTCCCGTCTGCTGACCCCGGCGGCCATGTAGGAGCGGGCCATGAGCTCTGCCCAGTTGCGGATGTCCCGCCTGGTGTACCCCACAACTGTGGCCTTGCCCGTGGTCCCGGAGGAGGCGTGGATGCGGACCACATTCTCCTTGGGCACGGCGAACATGCCGAAGGGGTAATTATTGCGTAGATCCTGTTTTTCAGTTAAGGGCAGATACTTGATATCGGACAAGCTGCGTATATGCTCCGGACGGAGCCCCAGCTCGTCGAATCGGCTCCGGTAGAAGGGGACATTGGAATAGGCCTGTTCGACCATCCTCTGGAGGCGCTTCAGCTGGAGCTCTTCCAGATCCTCCCTGGGCAGGGTCTCATTCTCCACGTCGTAGATCATGGGGGCGCTCCTTTTGGGTTCTGAGGATTGATTTCCGCCGTCCGCCCGCGAAGGGGAGCGTGAACTGGATTGAAGCGTGATCATTGTCGGGGAATACTCCCCAAACGTCAAGACAGGACGACCTGACACCATCCGTTGCAGAAGGAGGGGATGGTGATCTATTCTATACCCGTTCTTTGGGTTCTTCCGTAAAAAAGCGTATACGGAATGCAACTACGTGAACCAACAGAATGAACATGATGAAGGATACCATGCACAAAGACGAGGAAACATCAATTCAGGATAAAGCCGCCAGGATCGTGGAGTGGCTTAGGGAAAAGCAGGCGGAGAACGTGCTCAGCCTCGATGTGCGAGAGATCAACTCCTGCACCGAGGCCATGGTCATCGTTTCCGCGCAGAACATGCGCCATGCCCAGGCCCTAGCGGACTGGACCCTGAGCAAGTTCTCCGAGAACGGGATCGAGCTTCTGGGGATCGAGGGATATCAACCCGGGTACTGGATCCTTGTGGACGGCAACGACGTGGTCCTGCACATTTTTCAGCAGGAATACCGCGATTTCTACAATCTGGACGGCCTGTGGCGGGAAGCCCCGCGCCTGGAGGCAAACGGGGAACAGAGGAAGGAAGACAGTGAGAGCGGATAAGCCGACGTTATTGCTCATTCTGGACGGATGGGGCTTGGCTCCGGAAGGGGAGGGCAACGCGATTCACGCCGCGCATACGCCCAACCTGGATCGGGCCCAAGCCGAGTACCCCGGCGCCGAGCTGGTCTGCAGCGGCGAGGCGGTGGGCCTGCCAGAGGGGCAAATGGGCAACTCCGAGGTGGGGCACTTGAACCTCGGGGCCGGCAGGGTGGTGTATCAGCATATCGTTCGCATCAGTCAGGCCATCCGCGACGACTCCTTTGCCGACAACGAGGTCCTCAATCAAGCCATGGACCGGGCCCTGGAAAACGGGGGCAGCCTGCATCTGCTCGGCCTGGTATCCGACGGCGGAGTGCACAGCCATTTGGAGCATCTCGAGGCCCTGCTGCAGCTGGCATCGCGCAAGGGCCTGGGGGACGTTGTGGTCCATGCCGTCCTGGACGGCAGGGACACATCCCCTTTTGCCGGATACGGGTATTTGGAGCGGCTGCTTGCGAGCATGGATCGGATCGGTGTGGGCCGGATCGCCACGGTCAGCGGCCGCTATTACGCCATGGACCGGGACAAGCGCTGGGACCGCACCCAGCTGGCGTACGAGGCCATTGTGCACGGCAGGGGCGAGACCGCGCGGCAGTCCCTGCAAATCGTGGCCGCGGCCTATGAACGGGGGGTTTCCGACGAGTTCCTTCCGCCCACGGTCATCGTGGACGAGGGCGGAAGCCCTGTGGGGTCCATGCGCCACGGTGATGCGGGATTCATCTTCAATTTCCGGGCGGACCGTGTCCGTCAGATCGCACAGGCCCTGTTCGATCCCGACTTTGGGGAGTTCGACCGGGGAGAGGCCCCTCAGCTGAGCTTTCTGGCCAGCATGACCATGTACGATGCGAGCTTTCCCCTCCTGGTTGCCTTTCCCCAGCAAAGGATGGACAACATCCTGGGCGAGGTCCTCTCCGGATACGGAATGCGCCAGCTGCGCATCGCCGAAACGGAGAAGTACGCCCATGTCACCTATTTCTTCAACGGCGGCAGGGAAGAGCCCTATTCCGGGGAGGAGCGCAAGCTTATCCCCTCCCCTCGGGAGGTGGCCACCTACGACCAGAAGCCGGAGATGAGCGTGCACCAGGTCACGGAGGAGCTGGAGCGGCTCTGGAAGGAGGGGGGCTACGACGTCATCGTCTGCAATTTCGCCAACCTGGACATGGTGGGCCACACCGGGGATTTCCAGGCCACTGTCCAGGCCTGCCGGGCAGTGGACGAGTGCGTGGGCCGGGTCATGGACATGGTCCTCGCCGAGGGGGGAAGGCTCTTTCTCACCGCGGACCACGGCAACGCCGAGACCATGCTGGATCACCACGGAAAGGTGCAGACAGCCCACAGCTCCAGCGAGGTGGCCTTTGTGTGGGTGGAGGAGGAGCCGCCATCCGGGCTGCGCCGGAAGGGGATCCTGGGGGATGTGGCCCCCACGCTTCTGGCGAGCCTGGGCTTGACTCCGCCCGAGGAAATGACCGGACAGAGCATGTACGAATCAGGAGATGCGCACCAATGAGCGAAGCCAATGCATTGTCCCCGGTGAAGCCGGTGGGCATGGAAATCGTCTATTACTACCCCTGCCCCCACTGTGAGCGGAAGGTTCCGCTCATCGCGCCCACGCAGCCCTCCAGGGTGCAGTGCGATGCCTGTCGGGGCCAGTTCCCCGTCGTTCCCGCAGACGAAAAGACCGTCTCCTTCCTCAAGACGATCATGGATTCGGGGCGGGCGGGTATCGACTCCAGCTTCCTCTGATCGGGGTAAGCAAAGTCCTTCTGATCATTCCGCCCTTCGTGCCTTCTTGAGGAAAATTCCGCCAGTTGAACGGTTTCGATCCCGGTTTGGGCCGCGAAGACGCATGTTCGTCCCGGAGCGCCCCTTTCCCGGGAAGTCGATAGACAGAGGTAACGATGACCGCAGACAGTGTTCTGAAACTTGTGGGCAATACTCCGCTGGTCCGGATCAACCGGCTCAATCCCAATCCGCGGGTGACCATCTGGGCCAAGCTGGAAAGCTATAATCCGGCGGGCTCGGTCAAGGACCGGGTGGCCGTGGCCATGATCGAGGACGCCGAGGCCAAGGGGGAGCTCTCCCCGGACAAGACCATTATTGAGGCGACCTCCGGGAACACCGGCATCGGGCTGGCCATGGTCTGCGCCGTGAAAGGGTACAGGCTGCTCCTCATCATGCCCGAATCCGCCTCCGAGGAGCGAAAGCGGATCATGCGGGCCTACGGCGCGGAAATCTCCCTCACACCGGGCCATCTCGCCACGGACGGGGCGATCGAGGAGGCCTACCGCTTGGCCCGGGAGGAGCCGGAGAGCTATGTCCTGATGGATCAGTTCAACAATCCCGCCTGTGTGGATGCCCACTATCGCGGCACTGCCCCGGAGATATGGGAGCAGACCGGTGGCCGGGTGACCCATGTGGTGGGAAGCATGGGCACCTCAGGATCGGTCATGGGCACTTCCCGGTGGCTGCGGGATCATGCGCCGGAGGTGCGCACCATCGGGATCGAGCCCTACGCAGGGCACGCCATCCAGGGCCTGAAGAACATGCAGGCCTCCTATCCGCCGGGCATCTACGACAAGAAGACCGTAGACCGGATCATCCACATCGAGGACGAGCACGCCTTTGATCTTTGCCGCAAACTGGCGCGTACCGAGGGGGTCTTCGCGGGGATGAGCTCGGGCGCCGCCATTGGCGGGGCCCTGCAGCTGGCCTCGGAGCTGGACGAGGGGGAGATCGTGGCCGTCCTGCCCGACGGCGGGGAGCGCTATCTGAGCACCCCCCTTTTCGCCTCCCCCCTCAAGCAGGGCATGCGGCTGGAAAACCTGCGGGTGGAGGACAAGGAGTATCTGGATCTGCAGTCGAAGCGCCTGAACGCCTTTACCCCCGGGCCGCCGGCGGATGACTGCGGTGATCTGGAAACCTGGCGCAGGATCGTTTTCCTGGATGTGCTCCAGCGTTACCTGAAGACGCGGGATATGGAGAGCACGGTCTACGTGGGCCTGGCGGATCTGGACGACCAGGCGGTGCTTCGAGCCCGGGAGCAGGGGCAGAGCCTGGAGCGGCATTCCGCGGCCTTCACGGAGAGGGTTCGGGAGCTTGCCGGCAGGCTCGGGACCGAAAGCCTGAGCTTTTGCCCCGCCTCGGGGCAGGAGGAGCTCATGCTCTCCATGTGCCAGCGCCTGCTGGACAAGGGCAGAGGCTACGAGAAGCTGCGCTCCGTGTACTTCGACATTTCCCGGGACCCGAATTACGGCGGATTGGCCGGGGCGGACCTGAGCCGCATCAGCCTGGGCAAGACCGTTGACCTGGAGGACTACGCCAAGGAGAACCCCGAGGACTTTACCCTGCTCAAGCGGGCCAGCCTGCAGGATATCAAGCAGGGGGAGTACATGCGGACCAAGTGGGGCAATGTCCGGCCCAGCTGGTACCTGCAGATGGCCGCAGCCCCCGGGGATGCCGTGAAAAGCCTGGATTTGGTCCAGGCGGGGGGGACGCACCAGTTTCCCCACCTGGACAACCTGCGGGCCATCTGGTCCGTGGCCGCGGGCGGGGTCCCGCGGATCTGGTCCGTGGTGCAGGGCGGCGTGGGCAGACAGGAGGACGTTTTCCTTCCGGACATGGATGCGCTGCTCAAGGAGCGGAACCCCCGCGCGGTGCGCATGTGGCTGCTCTCCAACTCCTACCGCAGACAGCTTGTGTACAGCAGCGAGAGCCTGGACATGTGGGAGAACAACTGGCGGCGGGTGCAGAACATGGCCGCCAACGCCTACCACTTGGGGAGGAACGGCTCGGGCGAGGTGAGCCGGGATGTGGAGCAGACGATTTTTCAGGTGCGGCAGAGCTTCACCGACCTCATCGAGGACGACCTCAGCATCTACCGCTTCTGGCCCGTTCTCTTCGACCTGTGCAAGCGTTTCAATGCCCGCTATTCCCGGGGAGAGCTCACATCCTCCGAGGCGGCCAGGGTTCTGGCTCGGCTCCAGGAGCTGGACGCCGTGCTGTACCTTGTGGATTGGAGCCGTATGCCGCTCATGCCCGAGGAAATCCCTCCGGAGACGCAGCAAATGCTCACCGAGCGCGGACAGGCCCAGAAGGAGCGGGACTTTTTCCGGGCGGACGATCTGCGGGACCGCATCACGGAGCAGGGCTACGTGGTGGAGGATTCGCCCTACGGGCCCAGGCTCTTCGCTAATAGCTAGCGTTGCGACCTTGAAGTAAGCATGAAGAATTCGTAAAGAGAATGTCACTGATCTGGGGGGTCTCTTTTCAGTACGAGGTATGAGCTGTCTGTTGAAAAAATTTTTTCTGGCAGGCCGCCCCAAAATTTCAAGTGCAAGGCGCGAAAAAAGCTCAAGCTTGAACAGTAGGATCCCTACGTGAGAGCTTGAGCTTTTTGAAGCAACGCAGCAATTGGAATTTTGGGGCGGCCTGCTAGACATTGAAGCGGAAGGTGATGATATCCCCGTCCCGGACCACGTAGTCCTTGCCCTCCAGGCGGAGGACGCCTTCCTCGCGGGCGCGCTTGAAGCTCTTCAGGCGCTCGAAATTGGACCAGGCCAGCACCTCGGCCCGGATGAATCCGCGCCGGATGTCCGTATGGACTGTTTCGGCGGCATCCGCGGCAGTTTCGCCCCGGGGCAGGGTCCAGGCCCGCACCTCTTTTTCCTTGGCGGTGAGGAAGGTGATGAGCCCGAGCATGCGGTAGGTGCTGGCGATAACCCGGTCCAGGGCGGAGGTCCTGATTCCCATGTCCCGGAAGAAGGCCTCCCGCTCCTCGGGGTCCTCGATCTCGGCCAGTTCGCGCTCCAGTCGGGCCGAAAGGACCAGATGGCCCTGTGCGGCGCCGTCTTCCGGCGCCGAAAAAGTGTCCAGGTCGGACTCGGCCACGTTCCAGACATAGAGCACGGGCTTGGCGGAAAGGAACTGGAATCCGCGCAGCTTGGGCTCATTGGCGAGGGGGGGATCGGTGCGAAGGGGGTCCTCACCCTCCAGATGGCTCACCACGCGCCGCAGGAGCTCTTCCTCTTCCGGGTCGACCAGATCCTTGCCTTTGTGCTTGTCAACCTGCACCCGCTCCAGCCGCTTTTCCGCGACAGCCAAGTCGGAGATGATCAGCTCGGTCTCCACCTCCTGCCACTGTCCTCGAGGATCGAAAAAGCCGGAGAATCCGTCCAGGGCCGCCAGAAGGCAGTCGCAGGGGCGAATCTCGCTCATTACGCGCTGTCCCAGGCCCTCCTTCTTGCCTGTCCCTCCGGGGATGTCCACATATTCGATCTCCGGGGGGATCTTTTTTTGGGGTCGGACGACCTCCGCCAGAGTTTCCAGTCTGGGATCCGCTACCTTGACCATGGCCTGCCCCGAGCGGGCCACGCCGGTGCGGCCCAGGGCGTGGAAGAGCTCTGTCTTGCCGGTCCCGGGAGGTCCGAATACGGCTGTTTTCATGCTTTTTGTCCTTTGGATGTGTGGATATTGGAAAGGTCGTGTAGAGAGTTCTCGCTCAATAGGCAGAGATGTGCCTCGAGTGCCGGAGATGAACCTGGCACCGCAATGGATGCGGCAAAAAGGGGAGAGGAGTCGATCGCCTCATGAGCTGGTATTTCTACGCCCTGCTCGCTTTCTTTTTGATCGGAACGCAGCGCTTCCTGTACAAGGTCGCCGCATCCCACGGCCTGAGCCCCTCGAGGACCACTCTCTCCTTCATGCTCACCGTGGCCCTTTTGAGCGGCTTCCTCTATAGCCTACGGCCCGCCCCCCTGACAAGCCCGGCCTGGTTCGGCCTGTTCGCCCTGGTGAACAGCGCGAGCTTCGTCAGCGCCACCCTGGCCCATATCAGCTCCCTCCGCTACCTCCAGGCGGCGATTGTCTTTCCGGTGCTCCGGCTCAACATCGTCCTGGTATTGCTCTTTTCCACCCTGGTTCTCTCGGAGCATCTCAGTACCGCCCAGTGGCTCGGGGTGGGGCTCTCCGTCCTGGCCTTTGTCCTTTTCTCCGGGCCGAGGGAGGGTCCTCCAGGCGAAGCCGGATCCGCCCGGGCAAAGGGATGGGCCCAGGTAGGTCTGGCCATGGTGGCAGGCGCGGCGGCTTCCATATCCAGCAAGCTGGCCGCGGAAATGGGCAATCTCATGGCCTTTATCGCCCTGTCCTACGCCTGTTCCACCCTCTTCTCCTGGATGGCCCATTCCGTGTCCCCAGCTGAAGGTGAGGGGGCGGGGAGAAGGCCTGCTGCCGCGGTCTGGCTCGGCGTGGGGATCGGACTGCTCAATCTGGCGGGCTTCTATTGCTATCTGAGGGCCCTGGCCCTGGGGCCGCTGGCTGTAGTGGCCTCCATCAACGGGATGCATTTCGTGGTTGCGGTGGCGCTCTCCGCCCTGTTCTATAAGGAGCGGCCAAGCAAGGCGGTTCTAGTCGGGCTCGCAGTGACTGCCGCCGCCCTGGTGCTGCTCAGGGGCTTTTGAGAAGGCCGGAAGCTCGGAAGTGAAGGGCAGGTGCCGCGAAAGGCTCTGGCTTGTGAAAGCGGAGGCCGCGAGAGGTGCTATCCACTCCCTCGCTGCTCGCGGAACAGGGTGATTCCCTCCCTCTGGATCCGGGCCCGCTTGTCCCCGGGGTACTGCACCTGCGCCCCCAGATTGTTTTCCCGCCAGGCGCGCTCCAGCTGAAAGAGGTTTTCCGCCAGGGCCTGGCCCTGACCGAGCCGGGCCAGGGCGTCCTTGAGCCAGCGGAGCCTCAGGCTCTCCGAAATCCGGACCAGCTCGGACCGGGGGAGGTGGATGGTGTCCGGCTCCGTTAGGCTTTCGCTGCGGCGCAGCTCGTCGAGGCGTTCTTCCAGGTCCTCGCGGTCCAGTGTGCCCAGCCTCCAGAGGCGGAGCACGTGCTGGAGAAAGCGCGGGTTTTCCTCCAGCACGAGGGGGAGGATGCGGCTGCGGATGCGATTGCGCGTATAGCGCTGATCCAGATTGGAGCTGTCCTCGTGCCAGGGGATCTCCAGGTGCCGCAAAAGCTCGGTGAGCTTGTCCTTGGGGACCTGGAGAAGGGGCCGGAGGATGCCTGATTCCGGGTTGCACGCCCTCATTCCGCAGAGCTCGGGCCAGCCGCTGCCGCGGGTCATCCGGAGCAGGAGGTCTTCCGCCAGGTCGTTCAGGTGGTGGGCGGTGAAAATGTAGTCCGCCCTAAAGGATTTGGCCGCGCCCGCAAGGAAGCGATAGCGCAGGATCCTGCCCGCCTCCTCAGTGCCGCGTCCGGTGCGCTCGGCATAGCGCTGGACGGAGCTCCTGCCGCTGTAGAGGGGGATGCCGCATTCCTGACATGTGTTCCTCACAAAAGCGGCCTCCTGGCGGGCTTCGGGACGAATGCCGTGATCGAGGTGTGCCGCCCGCAAAGTCAACCCCATTCTGGGGGCCAGGATGCGGAAGAGAGCCAGAAGGGCGGTGGAATCCGCTCCCCCGGACAGCGCGAGCAGGGCGGTGCGGTCCTGGGTGTGCAGCTCCAGCTCCCGGAGCAGAAAACGTTCCACACCGAGGCAGATATGGGCCCATTCTGGGGGCAGCTCTTGAAGGGTGTTCGGGAAAGGCATAAACGGTCACTCGACATTCCTGCCAGGGAGCTGATTAGCTCGGGATTTCAAGCTCTTCGAGGATGGCTTCCAGGCGCTGGATGACGTGGGATCGCTGCCCCTCGGCCGCGTAGGCGATGCAGCTGCAGTGCATCGCGTTGCGGGGACGGATCAAAAGCTCCAGCATGACCCAGGTGTCGCCTGTTTCCAGGGGGAAGACATAGGGCCCGCACTCTCCGGCGTGCTCCTGTTGCGTCTCCGACAGGAGCTCCCGAGGCACCTCGAACCAGTAGATGTCCTCGATGGGTGTGCTGTGGCCCCTCTGCGCCAGGTAGTCCTTGAGGCGGCGGATATCCTCGGAATTGACTTCATTGATATAGTAGGTGCGCACTTTTGTCCTCCAGCATTTTTGCATGGTTCGGGAATGCTCGGTCGATACGCATACGAGTTTGTGAGAGGCCTGCGGCACGTGGGCCGGGAAAAGTGCCGCAAATTTTCCGCCGAGGAACGAGGCGTTGTCAAGTCCGGAGGCAAAACGATCCCTGTGCCGCTATTTCGGGGTTGGCAACAGACACAAGGATGGGTATCCTTCCCACACCCCTTGTCCGGGCCTGCGGGCCCGGTGAGGGAGTGCGCACAGGACGGAGGGACAGAAATGGAAGCAAGGCAGTTCGGCCCCTTTGAAACGGGTGAATTGTTCGGATGTCCACGGGACGTGCTGGATCTTACCGGGGAGCTCATTCGCTGCCCCACGGTTGCCGGACGGGAACGGCTGATCAGCGAGCCTCTGGCCCGAGAGCTGACCCAGGCGGGATGCACGCTCTCCTGGCAGAAGGTGACCGGAGCCGGAGGCAAGAACCTCGTCGCCTCGCGCGGCAGCGGCGGTCCGCTCTTCGTGACCCATGTGGACGTCTATCCGGCGTACGGGCATCCCGATGCCTTCGCCTCGGACGTGCGGGACGGCTACTTCATCGGCAGGGGAGCGGTGGACACCAAGGGACAGATCGCCGCCCTGCTCTCGGGGCTCAAGCAGACCGAGGAACCGGTCCAGATCGCCTTTGTCGTGGACGAGGAGGGGCTGGGACGCGGCTCCGAGGAGCTGGAGATTCCCCCTGAGGTGACCGGAGCGGTGGTTCTGGAGCCAACAGGACTCAAGCTGGCTCCGGCGGAGGCCGGATCCATCGGCCTGCAGCTGCGCTTCACCGGCCGCGAGGCCCACGGGGCCATGCCCTGGGCCGGGGAGTCCGCTGTGGACACTGCGGTGAGCCACTACCACAAGCTGAAGGAGCTTCCCTTCACCCGGCACGGGCACAGGCTCTTTTCCTACGGGGGATGGGTGAATCTGGGCCGCATCGAGGGCGGCTCGGACACCATGCTCGTGCCGCCCAGGTGCATCATGGAGCTGGAAGTGGGCTTCGCTCCGGGCCTGGAGGCGGACACTGTGGCGCAGCAGATCTACGAATCCCTGGATGCGGCGGAGTCCATACACATGGAAGACATCTGGGAGCCCTGGGAGACGGACGAACAGGAGCCCCTGATCCGCGATCTGGCCCGCGCGGTCGGCCGGGTCCAGGGCAGCGAGCCCGGCATGTGGGGCATGCCCTCCTGGACGGACGGGGCCAATCTGGTGCGCAAGGGCATTCCCACAGTGGTCTTTGGGGCGGGGGACCTGGCCGTGGCGCACACGTCCGAGGAATGCATGCCCCTGGATCAACTGGGCGAGATGAACCGGATCCTCATCGAGCTCATTCGCGGGGGAGGGTGATTGGCCGTTCGGTGTTCAGCGTTCCCGGTTCCCCGTTCTCCGTTTCCCGTTCCGCGTTCTTCGTTCGGAGTGAGGCAGGGGGTGTGCAACAGCATTTCGCTGAAGCGCTTTCCGTCTTCTGTCCTTCCGACATCCGACATCCGACGTCCGACATCCGATCTCCGATCTCCGATCTCAGACCTCCGACCCCCGGAGCAGGGCCCGGATCTCTTCGCTCTCGAGATGCCTGCAGGATCCGGGCTGGAGCCCGCCAAGCTCCACCGGTCCCTGGGCGGTGCGTATCAGGCGAAGCACGGTCCAGTCCAGCTGGCGGCACATCCTGCGGATCTGCCTGTTGATGCCCTGCCGAAGGGTGAACCGCAGCCAATGGATACCCTTTCCAGGCGATTCCAGGACCTCCACCGGAACGGGTGCCAGGTCCACGCTCCCTTCCAGGCGCATGCCCCCGCACGCCGTATCGAGCTTTTTGCGGGAGAGCCCTCCCTTGATCTTGACCGAATACGTCTTGGGCAGGTGATAGCGGGGATGGGTGACCCGGTTGAGGAACTCCCCGTCCGTGCTCAGGATAAGCAGCCCCTCGGAGAAATAGTCCAGGCGCCCCGCGGGGAGGACGCGCTGTCCCCGAAGGTTGCGGGGCAGCAGGTCCACGACCGTGGTCCGGTTCTGGGGATCGGAAAGGGTGGTGACCACGCGAGCGGGCTTGTGCAGGGCGAGGTAGACATGGCTCGCCATGTCCTGCCGCGGAGACGCCACAGGCGTTCCGTCCACACTGATCCGTTCCCGGTCCGGGTCCACCCGCAGGCCCAGCTGACTGACCACATTTCCGTCCACGGAGACTCTGCCCGCTGCGATGAGCTCGTCAGCCCTGCGTCTGGAGCAGATCCCGGTGCGGCTCAGGAACTTGTTTAGGCGCATGCCTCGTGTGTCGGGTTTTTCTTCCATCACGGCTAGATGGTAATCACCTTTCCCGCAAGCTGCAAGCTGGTCACCACGTCGAGCATGTTTGTGGTCTCGCCCACGGCCTTGTCCTCCAGAAGCTGGAAGTGGCTCAGGCAGGTGCCGCAGACGAGGATGCTCACTCCACTAAATTCCAGATCCTGCAGCGCCTCGAGCAGTCCGCTCCCGCGAACAGCGAGCTTCACTCCGGAATTAAGCAGGATGACCCGCCACAGGCCGTCCATTTCGGGCAGGGTGCGCAGGAAGTTCCCCATGAGCTTGCCCCCGAGCTCCTCGTCACCGCGGCCGATACGGTCCGAGGTGATGAGGACGAGCTGGCTTGTGGCGCTTCCGCGGGGCTCGCAAACGAGGTCCACGGCTTCGGGCTCCTGATCCGTGCCGTTTTCCGTCGAGCTGCCCTCATCCTTGGAATCGCTCCGGGCGGTGAGCACAAAGGAGCCCTCCTTTTCCGCAATCTCCTCGAGGATGTAGCTCTGGCTCTTCAGAAAACGGGTCACATTGTCCCTGGCGGGCTGGTTGTCCACCACAACGCGCAGGGCCCTCGGCCGCCTATCCTGAATGAGTCCCTTGCAGCGCATGACCGGCTGGGGACAGGCAAGTCCGGTGCAGTCCAGCTCTGTCGGGTCCATGAATATCTCCTGCCTCAGTGCGAAATGTATCTATGATGTAACTATTCACCACCCCATTAATCATTGTAGCCTGACACGGGGTATTTTGAATCATTTCAGCGGAAACTCTGCCAGATTTTCTTCGCTC
>JAZKRN010000002.1:0-59716 GCA_036628655.1 Desulfohalobiaceae bacterium
GACGCCGGCCTCTCACGCCGGTGACGGGGGTTCAAATCCCCCTGGGGACGCCATTACCAGGCCCCGGTGAACAGTTCGCCGGGGCTTTTTACGTACGGACCCACCTATAGTGACATTAATGAGCCAGTCACTTTATACTCCCTTGTTGGGGGCATACCAAAAAGTTACGATGGGCTTGCGGTGTTGATTTCAGCATACAGACCGAATCCTGATCTGTGCCCCATGAAACCTTTTTAACTCATTTTACGAACTCCTGCGCCTCAAAAGGGCCGGTGATTTTTCTGGCATCTCGCTTTGTCCAGATGCTCGCCCCGCACAATTCGCTGCCCGGTTCGAGAATTCATGTTTGCGGAGATCAGCTGGGGAGCTTGCTCGTTTTGCCTTTCCGCGGAGATCTCGGTTCCCCGGAGAGGTGTTTCCCAGGCTAGCCCCCTCGGGATTCATGGGACACCTCATCGGGAAGTTTAAACGTGATCCCATTCTCCAAAATGTGTCCAGTGAGACTGTCACCCGGGCTCAAAATGTATGAGCTGCCCTCCACACAAACCTTTCTTCCCGGCCATCCTCCCCTGAAAAAAAGTTTATAGAAGGCTTCTATAAACCACTGAGTCTTTTTCATCCATGGGAAAAAATCCTGTCTGAGAAGTTCAGTAATACGGATTTGACAGTCGGTTTATCCTTCTATAAAGCTTATATAAACTTTATAGAAAAGGAGGACGAATGGGCTGGAAGAAGGACAGGCTGGCTCAGGGGTGGAAGCAACAACTGGTTTGGTTATGGCCGGAGAGCGTGACCAAGCTGGAGAGGCTGAAAAAGAGCTCTGGAAAAAGCTATCAGTCAATCATTAATGAGATGATCCAGAACTACGATCTGCCCCTGGAGGACGAGGAAAGCAGGCTGGAGCGCAACATCCTGCGCAAGATGGAGGCCTATATTGAAGCCAAGTTCGGGGGGGCTAACGGGGAAGGCGAAAAACAGGCTCTCGAGGATAAGGCAGCTGAAGAAGAGAAGGCAGAAGTTGAGGACGAATTTCGGATCGAGATACCTGAAGACCTTCAGGAGTCGGATAAACAGGATATACTCAAAACCATCCGCGAGCTCCACGAGAAAGAAGGCCGATCATTCCGGTCCATTGTGGACTATTTGAAGCAGAAGGGGGTTAAAGCGTCCAAGAAGTAACCCTTTAGAAGGGCGCCCCCAATCTTCCAATTGCTGCGTTGTCCGGCACCTATTTGAGGTGACAAAAGGGCGTCTGATTGACTTGGCTTCACAAATAGGTGCCGGATTCAAACTCTCATGGAGGCTCACTACGCCCTGTGAAACAAAAGAAGGTTTCACCCCGGTAGCATCACAAGGCTGAGCTACGGGGCAGGCGGGGTAAACTTCGACCTTGAACTTTTTTTACGCGCGCACCCTAGAAATTTTTGAACGCCCTGCCTGATTAGGACTTTTTCAACAGGCTGCTAAGCCGTAGATTCTCTTGTTTGATACGAAAAAAAGCAAATGATCTTATCTATTCATCAATATACTGCAGGTAGAGTTTGTCCAGATTCTTTTTTTTGATCTTTTCCAGTAAAGTGGTCCGTTTGAGATTCAAGTTCTTAGCGGCCTGCTTCTTGTTGCCGTTGGTGGCGATAAGGGCTTGGAGGATCAGACGGTCCTCGAATTCACTGACCTGGGTGTTAAAATCGATTCCCGTTTCCTGGGTCACAGAAACGGGGTTCTCCTGAGGAGTGCTTTCGGCATCGGTATTCAACTCGGCTTCGGCAATGTATTTCTCCGGGAGATCCTGTATGTCTACAGTTTCCTTCTCCTGCAGAATGCTCAAACGCTGGACGAGGTTCTTGAGCTCCCGGACGTTTCCCGGCCAGGAGTAATTCTTCAGGATCTTCACAGCCTCTGTTGAGAATCTTTTCAGGCTATGTATGCGATTGCGATGATACAGATGGGTGAATTTCTCCAGGAGAAGGGGGATGTCGTCTATACGTTCTCGCAGTGGCGGAATGCGAATGGGCACCACGCTCAGACGGTAGTAGAGATCTTCCCGGAACTTTCCAGCGTTCACTTCCTCCTCCAAATGGCACCTTGTGGCAGCTACAACCCGGACATCCACCTTGTGGGGCTTGACGCTCCCTACAGGCTCGAATTCCTTTTCCTGAAGCACCCGCAGCAGCTTGGCCTGGAGAGCGGGCGGCATATCCCCTATCTCGTCCAGGAACAGCGTACCCTTGTCCGCGTAGTGCAGTCGACCCTTCTTGGCCTGGTTCGCTCCGGTAAACGCCCCTTTTTCGTATCCGAATAGCTCGCTCTCCAACAGCTCTTGGGGAATTGCGGCACAGTTGACCGGGACAAGCCTTTCATTCTGTCTGGGGCTGTGGGCGTGCAAGGCCTGGGCGACCAATTCCTTCCCCACACCGCTCTCGCCCTGGATGAGAACCGTGCTTTCTCCTTCCTCGGCGATCTTTTGGATCAGATGGAATAGCTTGTGCATATCCTTGTTTGCGCCCACGATGCCGTAGAATCCATCCCCTTTTCTGAGCTCCTGATCGGGGGTCCCTTGCTGGGCGATCTTCTCGAAGGTCTCCAGCGCCCTTTGGATAATGAGCCATACTTCCTGTGGCTGGAACGGCGTGTTGATGTAGTACTGGGCTCCGGCATTCAAGGCCTGAACAACGGCGTCCTGATCCCCCGAGGGAAGGCAGGCCACCGGCACAATCGTTTCGTGCTTTCCCGCAACATGCTCCAGAAGCTCAAGGCCCTCCTGATTGGGGAAAGAGGGTGCCAACAGGACATGGACTTTGATGCGTCCGAGGATATTGCAAGCAACCTCCGGGTCCGGAGCAACCTCTACATTGAGGTTTTTGTCCTCTTGAAGGAGGTTCTGTACATATTCGCGTTTTTCCGGTTCCGGATCAACGACAAGGATCGTTTTTTGGGGAATGCTCATAACCAGCTTTCACAATTCAAGAGAGGTTTCGCTAGTGATTGCTAAGGGATGTCACTGAAAGCCTCTGAATCCATTCGCAGGAGTGGGGTATGCGCCTTTATCAAAGGACCAGGGAGTGTTCGGCATGACCGTCAGGCTCTCTAACAGGGCGTTGAAAAAGTCCTTGTCAGGCAGGGCGTTTAAAAATTTCAAGGGCCAAGGCGCAAAAAAAGTTCAAGGTCGTAGTTTACTCCGTGAAACCTTCTTTTGTTTTACTGGGGCGTAGTTAACCTCCATAAGATTTCAAACTTTTTGAAGCAACGAAGCAAATGGAAGATTTTCAACGCCCTGCTAAGGGCAACAGCTTCTTTGCCGTCTCCCGAAAAGGAAAAAGCGGTAATCGGTGTCTTTTAGGGATGGATTTCTTTTTGGCACTTGAACACGATCAACTCTGTCATCGTTTTGGCAGTTTGTAAAGATTCCTTTTAATCCGGGTGTCGAAAAAATGACATCATATAATGTTGGGTGCAATTCCTGATTTGTAGGGAAATTGGTGTCGCCTCGCAGCATTGCTATGCTTTTGGGTGTCCTGGGTCGCACGGGAGTGGAGATTTTGAATGGTGTGGATAACAATCCGGAATCGGAGCCTTTTAACGATAAGAGGCCCGTGCGGCTTGTTCAGGACTTAGTTTCCTAGCTGTTCAAACTGAGCGACCGGGCCCAGCTGCGGTGCTTTTTTACAATGATGCTGAAATGGCCGATCAGCTCTCTGCCTCGGCCTCCTCTAATTCCTTCCCTAGCTCCCGCCTGTTAGAGCCGAAGCCGATGAAGCACTTCAGGATGAGAATAAGGAGACCGAGGGCGATCCTGAGCTCAAGAAAAAGATGAAGTCGGTCCAGAAGGAAATGGCCAACAAGCGGATGATGGCCGAAGTACCGGAGTCGGATGTGGTCATCACCAACCCCACCCATATCGCTGTGGCCCTGACCTATCGCCGCGATGAGATGGATGCGCCGCAGGCAAGGGCCCAAGGGACCGAGCACCTGGCGCAGAGAATCCGCTCCCTGGCGCAGGAGAACGATGTTCCCGTGATCCAGAATCCGCCTATGGCAGAGGCTTTGAATAATGTGGAAGTGGGGGATTCCGTACCCCAGGCAATGTATAAGGCAGTGGCAGAGATCCTGGCCTATGTCTAAAACCTGAAGGGACAGCGCTTATGAATTATGCCCAGGCCGGGAAAAATTAAGCCCATATCCTGCTTCGAGACGATGTGGCCGCCTCACTGGGGATGGTTGTCAGCCTGCTGTTGATGCTCATTCCCCTTCCTCCCTTTCTGCTGGACATGTTTTTGTCCCTGAATATCACTACTGCGCTGCTTATCCTGATCATCGGCCTCTACACCACGCACTCCCTGGAATTCGCCATCTTCCCCACCGTGCTTCTGGCCACCACCCTTTTCCGCCTCTCCCTGAACGTGGCCTCCACCAGGCTTATCCTGCTCAACGGGGAGACAGGGCCCATGGCCGCGGGGAAGGTGATCGACGCCTTCGGGCAGTTCGTCGTGGGGGGGGTTATTTGGTGGGCATCGTGATCTTCGTGATCCTGGTGGCTATCAATTTTATCATTATCACCAAGGGAGCCAGCAGGGTGGCCGAGGTATCGGCCCGTTGCACCATGGACGCCATGCCCGGAAAGCAGATGGCTATCGATGCGGATCTGAACGCGGGGTCCATCAGCGAAGAGGAGGCCCGCAAGCGCCGCGAGGAGATCTCCCAGGAGTCCGATTTCTTCGGGGCCATGGACGGTGCCAGCAAGTTCGTCCGGGGGGGGCCGCGATCGCCGGCATCGTCATCACCTTTGTCTCCATTTGCGCGGGCTTCGTCATCGGGGTGATGCAGCAGGGGATGAGCCTGATCGAAGCCGCCCAGAACTATACCATCCTGACCATCGGAGACGGGCTGGTCAGCCAGATTCCGGCCCTGACCATCTCCACGTCCGCGGGTATTCTGGTTTCCCGGACCGGAGTGACCTCGGACCTTGGCTCGGAGCTGTCCAAGCAGCTGACCTTCAAGCCTCGCGCTATCTGGGTGGTTTCCGGCATCCTTTTGCTCTTCGCCCTCATCCCGGGGCTTCCCTTCCTGCCTTTTCTCTTTCTCTCCCTGGTGCTGGTTTTTTTTGGGCTTTCATCTTACCCGCAGCCAGAAGCGTGTCAAAGAAATGGCTGAAGAAGAGGAGACCCCGCAAGAGGCTCAGCCAGAAGAGGAAAACTACGAGGACATGCTCATGGTCGACCTTCTGGAGCTGGAGGTAGGGTATGACCTGGTTTCCTTTGTGTACGCCTCCCAGAACGGAGAGCTCCTGGATCGTATCCCATCCATTCCCAAGCAGTTCGTGCAGTCCCACGGCCTGATTATTCCGCCCATTCATATCAAGGACAATCTTCAGCTGAATCCCAACCACTACGCTCTGCACCTCAAGGGGGTGCGGATCGCCACCGCCGAGATCATGCCCGGTCACTACCTGGCCATGGACCCGGGAACCGCAAGCGAAAAGATAGATGGCAAGGAGACCACGGAACCGGCCTTTGGCCTGCCAGCCCTCTGGATCGCCGAGGACGAGAAGGAAAGGGCCCAGATCGCGGGATATACGGTGGTGGACTGTACCACGGTTATGGCTTCGCATCTCAGCGAGCTCATCAAACGCCACGCCCATGAGCTCCCCAGCCGTCAAGAGGTACAGAATTTGCTAGATATAACTGCCAAGAGCTATCCCAAACTGGTTGAGGAGCTCGTGCCCAATCTGATGAGTGTAGGTGGTGTCATGCGTGTGCTGCAGAACCTTTTGCGCGAGGATGTTTTCATACGTGATATGCGAACCATTCTGGAAACCCTTGCGGATCATGCCCCGAGAACTCAGGATGAGGAGCTGCTCACGGAATACGTGCGCCAGTCTCTGGCTCGGCAGATCAGCAACGGCGCAGCAGGGGAAAGCAGTCTTCTCCCGGTTATTACCCTGGACACCGGATTGGAGGAAACAATTCAGAAATAGGTGCAGTATTTCGGCCAGGGCAGTTATCTGGCTCTCGAGCCCCGCACAGCGGAGCGACTTCTCACCAGTCTGTCCGAGCAGATCAAGCAGTCCGGCTCCGGAACGCATTCCGTTCTGTTGTGCGCGCCAAATATCCGACCGCATGTAAAAAGATTGACTGAACAATATCTGCCGCAACTGCCCGTGCTCTCCTACAACGAGATAACGCCGCAGCTACAAATCCAATCCCTGGGAACGGTGCAGATCGATGCAAGTTAGGCTTTTTGAAGCGGAGAATATGCAGTCGGCCCTGCGCCAGGTGAAGCAGGAGCTCGGGCCGAGGGCGATCATCATTTCCACCAGGACGGTGCGGAAGGGCAAGACCGGTGTCTTCAACAAGCAGAAGCTGGAAGTGACGGCTGCCTTGGAATCGGAGAGCGGGGAAAGTGCCGCGAACCCGGATCCCACTGGCAACGTTGCCACCCAGCAGGCCGAAGCAGAGCTGGCCCAGTCCGTGTACGCAAGTCACCAGTCCACCCCACTGTGGCCAAGTTTGCGGCCAACTATATGAGCCGGGTAAGTCCCAGGGTTGCCCTGGTCACGGGGGACAACTACCGCATTGCCGCGGTGGAGCAGCTCAAGGTCTATGCCGAAATCATGAACATCCCCCTGGAGGTGGTGAGTGACCCCTCAGGAGGAGGTTTCCCCCAAACTGGCCCGGCACGAGGACAAGGATCTCATCCTCGTGGACAGAGCCGGGAGGAGCCCTCAGGACGTAATGAGCCTGTGGGAGCTGAACAGTTATCTCCCGCCGGAGACGGGTGTGGAGAAACATCTCCTTCTTTCAGCATCCACAAAGGAACAGGATATGCAAAGGAGTATTCACAGCTTCCAGACCCTCGGGCTGAACGGGCTTGTTTTTACCAAGATGGATGAATGCGAGGACTACGGGGCATTGTTCAACATTCACTTTCGCAACGAATTCCCTCTGGCCTATTTCACTACCGGTCGGTCAAAAGGTCCCTGAGGATCTGATGGCCGCTGAGGAAAGGTATCTCGCTGAACGAATAATCGATCAGGCAAGAGAAACAAGCGATGTATAGCTCTGACAATCACGAACAGGATCAAGCAGCGGGGCTCAGGCGCTTGAACAACGAGGTGACCGGATTGGAAACACTCGAGACTGGGAACCACGGATCAACCAGAGTCATGGCTGTGAGCAGCGGCAAGGGCGGAGTGGGCAAAACCGCGGTTGTGGCCAATCTGGCTATTTGTCTGGCTCAGCAGGGAAAAAGGGTCCTGGTCATCGATGCCGATTTGGGGCTGGCCAACATCGATGTTGTCTACGGCCTGACCCCCGAATATACCCTGAACCAGTTCTTTTCCCAAGGTCGAAGCCTGGCGGACATCATGACCAGCGGTCCCAACGGAGTGAAAACCTTGCCCGCGGGATCGGGAATCCAACAGCTGACCCGCCTGGACTCGGCCCAGAAAAGGCGTTTCATGGAGGATCTGGAGGAGATTCAGGAGGACTTTGATTTGGTCCTTATCGACACCGAGGCGGGGATCTCGGAGAATGTTACCTATTTCAACATAGCCGCCCAGGAAATCATGATCGTAACCACTCCGGACCTCACTTCCATAACAGACGCCTATTCCCTGATCAAGCTCCTGGCGATTCATTATCGGGAAAAGGAGTTCAGTCTCCTGGTCAACATGGTCAATTCGGAAAAAGAGGCACTGGAGGTCTATCGCAAGCTGACCAAGGTGAGCAACAACTATTTGGACATATCCATCAGGTATATGGGGAGCATTCCCCAGGACAAAAGGATGCGCGAGACGCTGCGCAAACAGAATCCCATTGTCAATCTCTATCCCAATTCCAAGTCCAGTCAGGCTTTCACTTCTCTGACACAGGATCTTATGCGGGACGTTCCGGAAAACAATTGTAAAGGATCCCTGCAATTTTTCTGGAGAAGACTCCTCTCCTTAAACGGGACGGAAACATGATTGAAGAACAAGAACAACGGCATCACTACGGTTTTGAAGGGAACGGCGTTTCCCGGGAGCAGCAAACGGAACTGATACGGATGCATCTGCCCCTGGTGGAATTCGTCGTGGACAAGGTCGCCCCCAATGTTCCGGCCTTTTTGAGCCGGGATGACCTGAAGGGAGCCGCTATGGCCGGTCTTATGGAGGCTGCCAACCGTTTCGATCCAAGCAGGGGGTTTCAGTTCAAAACCTTCGCCGAGCATCGCATGCGCGGAGCCATCTTCGATGAAATGCGCAAAATGGACTGGTTCTCCCGCACCATGCGTGAAAAGCAATCCAGATTGCACCGTGTGATGCACGAGGAAGAGGGGAGGCTGGGCAGAATGCCGGATGAGCTGGAGCTGGCCCGGGCCATGGACTTGACTCTTAAAAGTTATCGTCAGCTTTTGAGTGAGGTAGGGCATCTGGGGTGCGTCAGTCTGAATCAAACATTGGGCGATTCCGGGGAAGGGGATACTTTTCAGGATACCCTGGAGGACCATCGGGCTTTCAAGCCGCAGGACAGCTTGGAAAATAGCGAGATGACCGAAGTCATGGCCGAGCAGTTGGAGAAGCTCTCGGAGAAGGAACGGCTGGTTGTCTCTTTGTATTACTACGAGGATCTGTCCCAGAAGGAAATTGCCGAGGTTCTGGAGCTCACCGAGGGGCGCATTTCCCAGTTGCACAGTCAGGCCCTGCACAAGCTCAAGGTCAGTATGGACAAGGCCCTGGAGTGATGATTTTGCAGGAGAGTACAGTTCGAAGTGCACAGTTCGAAGTTCAAGGGTGAATGCGGAAAAGCGAAGCATTTGCCGAATGGACCACGGCATCAGGCAGGGAGACGAAACGCTGGAGTTTTCCCCATTGAGTGAAGGCGGAGGAGTCTGACATTGGGGCCTTTCGTGTTTGTGCGGCAGCTTTTTGGTGGAATAAAAAGCGGAACATGAATATTGGTATGCTGGTTATGAGCCTCGGAGGGGTTCAGGTTTTGACCCTGATCCTTTGCGGGATTCTGTGGTGGTATTTTTTGAGGCAGGAACGGATCATCAATTCCATGAGATCGGAGCTGGAGTCCGGACGACAGAATGATACCGACACTGAGCCCTCAGAGGCGGAAGAGCAGACCTTTCAGAGTGAGTATCGCGAAGCGGAGATCAAGGCCTCCCTACAAACCTCCGGAGCAACACGGCACAGTCCTACGGAGAAGTACAAATATGTGGCCTGTATGGCGGACAAGGGCCTGGGAGTGGAAGACTTGGCCCGCAGCTTCGGCATTTCCAGCTATGAGGCAGAATAGCTGATCAATCTCTCCCGCCTAGCCAATGGAGCGGAAAGCTGAGCCGAAGCAGCCCGGCCGGCTCTCTTGGCCTTATCCCTCCGAAAATATTTTTCAAGCTGGCTTGTACAGAAGGATCGCGGTTATTGAACGGACAGGCACGGATCCGGGATAGCTGGATCTTTGCAGGAGGGCCGGCTAAAGGAAGGAACGCGCTCCTCCTATAACCGGGCCGGAGCCTTCAAGCTGGACGGGGAGGGCCGCATTGTGACCTCGGACGGTCATCCCCTTGCCTCGGAGATAGCGGTCCCGGAGGGGACCACGGATATCTCCGTGGGAGAGGACGGCACAGTGACCGCCTTCACGGGGACGATCAGCAAGGCCAGCAAATCGGCAACATCGAGCTGGTCCGCTTCACCAATCCCGCGGGATTGGAGAGTCTGGGGAGCAATCTGCACCAGCAGACCCCCTCCTAAGGATATAGCCAATCTGCAGGGCGTGCGGGAAATTCATCTCGTGGGCTACGGACTGGTTATCGGCCTGGACGGCAGCGGTAACAGCACCCGCACCGGATTCACCCGGCAAACTGTGGCCAATATGCTGCAGAACACGGAAATTTCCGTGAACAGCGGCGATGTCGACGTGGACAATGTGGCTACGGTTATGGTCACTGCCAAGCTTCCGCCCTTTGCCAAGAACGGGGACACCATCGACGTGGTTGTTTCCTCGGTGGCGGACGCGGACAGCCTTGTGGGCGGCACGCTGCTGCGGACTCCCCTGAAGGGCCCGCAGGGCACTGTGTATGTTGTAGCCCAAGGGTCCCTGGCGACCAATGCCCTCGCCTTCGGCGGAGAGGCGGCCAGCGTGCAGAAGAACCATCCCATCGCTGCTCGCATCCCCAAGGGAGCGATCATCGAGAGGGAGCTGGACTACAGGCTTTCGCGTAATGGCAAGCTTACGTATCAGGTGGGCAGCGCTGACTTCACCACCATTTCCAGGATCACCAAGAGGATCAACGAGGCCTTTTCTTTCGGAACCGCACGCGCTGTGGACGGAAGCAGCTTTGAGGTGAACGGACCCAAGCGTTACCGGGGAAAGCGGATCCAGTTCATTTCCGCTCTGGAACAGCTCCAGGTTACTCCGGGATCCTCGGCCAAGGTGGTGGTGAACGAGAGAACCGGGACCATTGTCATGGGCCAGAGGGTCCGGATCTTTAAGGTCGCGGTCTCGCACGGCAATTTGAAGCTCAAGATTCGGGAGTCTCCCGGGGTGTCCCAGCCTCCGGCCCTGAGCGGAGGCGAGACGCGGGAAGTGCCCAGCACGGAAATGGAGGTCCAGGAAGAGGAGGGGGCCTCATGGTCATGGATAAAGGCGTGAACATCGGTGATGGAGTCAGCGCCTTGAACGCGATGGGGGCTACGACCAGGGATCTCATTTCCATTTTTCAGGCTATCAAAGCCGCATGTGCCCTGCACGCGGAACTGCAAATCATGTAGCCGGATTAAAGCGTTATGCGCTTGTTTTGCGAATTCCGGCTCGAACAGGAAGCACGACTATGAAGCTGGCATTCGATCCGCAGATGCAAATCCCTCGTTCCGCCTTCCAGGAGGGAGGAGAGGGAAATCAGCCGAATAAGCGGCCCATGAAAGAGGTCTGCCAAAATTTCGAGGCATTTTTTGTGCAGTCCATGTTCAAGAAGATGCGGGATACAGTACCCGAAGGCGGCCTGCTCGAGGACGGCTTCAGCTCCGGTTTTTATCGGGAGATGCTGGACAAGCAGGTGGCCATGCAGAGCGCGAAAAGAAAAGATTTCGGCCTGGCCCAGGCCATGTACAAACAGTACGGGTCGAGCCACAATCCGGAGTCCGGGACCTGGGGCAAATAGGGCTACACCTCCTGTATTCATGGATGGAACTGTTTTGCGACAAGGTTCTTGACCAAATTTTAATCAAGAGTCAATGTTTTGACCTGTTGTGAAAGGTTGAACCACGGCAGTGAGTTGTCTCCCCCACCGTTCACAGTCAAGCCGTATTCCGGCCCAAAAAACACACCCCCTTAGCCTAAGCCCCTTCGCCAACAACCTGTTTTCATTTCCGAAAGTACTCAGAATCCGGACAATTTTTCCCTAAAGGATTTTCCATTTCATTCCGAAAGGGGATTAAGAGGCCTTAGGTGAGATGCTGATTTATGGCTTTGCTCTGCTGAGAAGAATATGACATATGGGTTATTTGAGAGGCCGAGAGGAGCCCTGGGGCTGATAAAAGGTGATGCCGCAATGGCGGCTCCGCAGTTGTAACAAATTTTATGAATTAGAGATATACGAAGAACGTGACAGGGAGCATTATGAGCATAAAGATTTCCGGAGAGGAAATGTTTCGGGTCCTGCAGGGCCCCAAGCAAAACAGGGCGCAGGCTCCGGGAAAAGAAGAGCAGGCTGGAAGCACGGAAAAAATTGATTTTTCCTTCGAGTTGCAGCAAGCCAACAAGAGTAGCGAGATGACCCAGACTTTGGATCAGGAAAGGGCGGCGAAACTAAAATCCCTGAAGCAGCAGATCGGCAACGGGACCTACAATCCAGATATGAAAGAGGTCGCCTCCAGTTTGCTCGACTATCTCTCCAAACTGCGCTCCTGAAGAGCGCAGTTTTTTTGATGCGGCAAGTGCCGCTATCCGGAGGGACTCCCCATGACAAGTCTGCATCGCCTCTACGAGGTGACCCTCGAGGAGGGGGATGCCGCCAGGGATCTGGATATGGATCGGTTGATGGCCCTGCTCAGGGAAAAGGAGGAGCTGCTTCCCCTGCTGCAGGAGCCGCAAGACTTGAGCCCTGAAGAGAGGGAACTGGCCCGGTCTGTACTCCATGCGAACAGGCGTAACGCCTATTTGTTTAATTCCGCCCTGAATTGGACCAGTGAGAATATCTCGCTTTTGCAGTCAGCTACTGCTCCCCCTATATACGGAGGGAGCGGAGGGATGATGGAGCAGACTGGCGAGGGGAATCTCCTGTCAGGAAAGGTTTCGTATGCCCGGCTTGATGGATTCCCTAAACATTGCCCGCACCGGGATGGCCGTCAATCGCAAGTCCATGGAGGTGACGGGCAACAACATCGCCAATGTGAATACTCCGGGGTATTCCGAACAGACAGCGGAGGCCCAATCCGTTCCCGGAGTGGAGTCCGAAGGCCTTACCTTCGGCCAAGGGGCTAATGTCGAGGAGATCAGCCGGGCCGAGGACATATTCATCGAGGACCAGCTGAGGAACGCCGAGGAAAAGAGCGGTAGGTCCAGCGCCAAATCGGCCCCTCTGGCCGAGCTGGAGCAGTTCTTCAGCGTGGAAGGGGACAATCTGGCCACGAAGATGGAGGAGTTTTTCGCCTCCTGGGATGATTTGGCTCAGAATCCCGGCGGGGAGGTGGAACGGTCCCAGGTCATTCAGCGCGGGAAGAACGTTGTTTGCGCCTTCGATGAGGTCCACCGCCAACTGGACACGGTCAGAAGCAATATCAACGAATCCCTGCGATCCGAGGTGAAAACGATCAACAGCAAGTTCGGGGAAGTGGCGGATCTGAACACCAAGATCGCCAACGCCGAAGCCACAGGCCGGAACGCGCACACCGCCAAGGACAAGAAGGAGATGCTGTTCCGGGATCTGTCCGAAAAAGCGGGAGTGAATACCTACAAGGGCAAGAACGACATGGTTTCCGTGGCCCTTTCCGGAGGCCAGGTACTGGTTCAGGGGGAGGAGGCTCATTTAACCGGGTAAATGCAGAAACCCAGGATATCGACAAAGAATAGCTTGCTGAACTTGCGAATCAGCTCCAGTATATAGTCCTTTTCTTCCGCCTTCATGGGCAGTCCGTCCTAGGCGGTCCGGGAAACCGCGTGATAGACTGTGGTCCGGTCTTTCCTGAGAAAGCGCGGCAATCGGGTCATAAAAGCCTCCTTGCTTTCAATTTAGGGCTACTATCACAAAGTCAACATAATACCAATTTATGTGTCTGTCCCTTTGTGCTCACTCGGCCCAGGATCTGCAAGCCGCGGCCAAGGCCTCGAGAATGGCGGCCCGGGCCAGGGCAGAGCTGAGGCAGGAAGAGAGCTCGGAATCCGGGGCTGCCGGACAGGCACAATCTGGACAGGAGGTGTCCCGACCTCTTGCAGGTTCCGTGGCTACCGGATCCAACGAAGAGAAAATGGTTCAGTCCCTGCATGCGCCACCATCTGCGCAGGTGGTGCGACACGCCTTTCTCCGCCAGAGCGGCGGGGAGGCCCCGGAGATCGAGCCGCAGGACAGACGCTGCAGCGCAGGGCCTAGTAACACAGACCCTTATCGGAAACGCCAAATCAGGGGCATTTTATGATAACGCCCATTTCGTCCACAGCAACCTCAGCGATGGCGGCCTATTGGACGCGGCAGCAGGCCAGCGCCCACAACCTGGCCAATACGAATACTGATGGATTCGAGCCTATTCGGGTTACATTGGCGGAAAAAGCGGACCAGAACGGCGTGCGGGTTCAGGATACGCGAACCCAAGCCGAATCCGCTCCGGGGGAGCCTCAGGATAAGGTCACCTTGAGCCAACAGGCCCGGCAGACGAGTGGGGAGGAGCAGCAAGCCCGAGAAGAGCCGAGCGAAGCCGAGGTTGCGGAGGAGATGGTGCGGATGCAGGAGAACCGCGAGGCCTATGCAGCCAACGCCTCGGCGGCTTAGGCACAGGGTCGGATGCAGGGAGCACTGGTGAATCAGATGGTCTGAGTTCGAAGTCCAACGTTGAATTTTGAACCTTGAACGTTGAGTTTCGAACTTTCCCCTTACTCTCCAACTCCTTTTTTGAGTGTGTCTATTTCTTCACGTTGCTTGGCGAAACAGAGAGATACGATCGCCTCGCGTTCTGCCTCGGAAATATCCTCCCATTTCAGCGCTGTCACTCCATAGGTTACATCCCTCTCCGAGCGAAGCACCCGGGCAGTACAGTGAACAGGAGAAAATCCACCTGCCAGCTCGAATTCGAGCCGCAGCAGTTGGCCTACCTTCCATGTGTCCCTGCCCCAAAGGAGTATCCCTTCTCCGCTTATATTGATCGATTGAGCTACACTTTTGGGGGCAACGGGTTTGCTGTTTCGGTCCAATGTCCAGCAAAGAACCGGAACTTGAATCGGTGCCCGAAATGACTGGCGCTTCTGGTCCAGATACACGTAATCCCGTATTTTGAGAAGCAGGATCGGCCTTTCCCGCCTGATGACCTTTAAAATCCCGCCGGCGACCCGCAAGGGTGTTCCGCAGAGCTCCGTATTCAGAAAGCAGTCCTGCGTGCCGATCATGATCTCTTTTGGAGAGAGCCGTTGTTCCGGCCAGCAGAGCAGGCGCAGCCCGTGTCCGGCATAGGAAGTCTGCGCATGGCCTCGACAGGACGCGTATTGCTCGCCCTGAAGGGGGATCTCCAAGTGTACGGGCCTGACGCGGCCCACGACATAGAGGTCTTCAGTGGGCAGAGTGCTGTCTGTCACGCTTTTCTTGTCCAGTGACCCGTATTCGGGCAGTTTCGTGCGTTTTGCCTTTTTGCGCTGGAAAGAGCCTGTGTCGATTTACGGGCGCGTGAAAATAGAGGTGCGCTGGTTGAAGATGACTTGCCTCAAAGGCGCAATACTGGATTCTATTTATCTGAAAGTAGCAGAAAATGGTTTTATAATTCAAGGCAGCATTGTGCTGCCACACAGTTAGTTAGCTCCCGGCAGCAGGTTCAGAACGGGAAACGGCTAAATAACGCGGAGATGTCCGTCGAAGAGAAGCCTAGACCTTTGGTGTTTCGGGCATCGCAAGGCTGAACCGAATGGAAAGATGAAGTGGTGAATATGAGCGAAAGTCCTTATCAATTCGCAGAGGCGGGGGAACAAAACATCCCTGCCTCCATGGAGGTCGCCAGACTTCGTCATAGGGAAGGTGATCTCGAGGCGGCCCAGGAGATGTGCCACCGGATTATGGAGAGGGATCCGACCAATCCGGAGGTGTACTATCAACTGGGCATTCTTGCCCTGCAGAGAGAAGCCTTCGAAATGGCCCACCATTATTTTCGTCTTGCCGCGGATCTGGACCCCGATCCTGTAGGCCCGGGCTTCTGCAATCGACAAATATCCGGTTATGAGGAGCAGAATCGAAGTTATTCAGATGTCTCCTCCTGAGCCCTTCAAGTTTTTTCCGGGCTGGGATGACGACGCAGACAAGTTCACAGCATATTGAATGAATTGACCGGATAGAAGTGGTGTTTCTGTCTGTGTTGTGCCGGATTCAATCGAGAAATTTTGCAATGACTGTTCAGCGTAATATTTGGGCCTCCTGAGCGGAGCAGACCATGTATAATGAAAAAAAAAGCGACGATTCAAATTTGGCAAGACACTAGCGGTTTTGGTCAAGGCAGCTTTTCTTTTGCCGCTACCCGGCAAAAGAATATTGATCCCAGCCTCAGCGTTTCTTCCTTTGCCTGCCCCGTGAAACCGGGTGCCCTTTCCTGCCCGGTAAAATGCCGGCACAGGCGGCCCTGCGAAACAGGGTTTAACCGGGGCGCCTTTGCGGTTCAATGTTCTTGTCCCCCTGAATGGTTACTGCCGTCTTTGTAACCACCACTGATCACCTCATTTGCCAGGAAGAAATGGCTTCCTCTCTGCGCAATAGAGCCCTTCCCACCTTGGCCATAGCAATTGCATTCTGGATAATTATGGCCGTTTTCCTGCCTCTCGCCATTGTCCAATCCCCACTCCCGTCGTCCGTTGTGACAACCATGAAGCCTTGTCCGGATGAAGATGCGGTGATCTGGCCTGTCAGCCGAGAGGTGAATAATCCGGCCAAGGACTATCCTGCCGTGATCCAGCCAGTTGAGTAGGTTCTTCAAATCCTTCTTTGTCACCAGTTAAAATCGGGGGCAACTAAGCAGTGAAGGAGCGCTCCACTCGCTGTGGCTGCTGGTACTATTTCATTAGAAGCAAAGGATCTCATACAAGAAGATCGAGCAACATCCTGCGTTGAATGGCATACATCTGAAAGACAGTTTCATTTGCACCAATCACATGATGAGCACTTGACATACCTTTTTAAAAAAATTTTACAATAGAGTGTTTACAAAGTGTGATTTGTAATTATATTATCAATTGTTCACATCAATTCTTATCAGGAGGAAGTAAACTATGGACGAATACGTCAAAGAAGCACTGGACATTGTAAAGGCCCAGGCCGGTGTCAGAAACATGACTGAGGATGAAATTACTTCCATGGTGCAGTCGGTTGCTGACAGGCTTCGAGGCGTGGAAGCTCATGCTGAAAGTGATCAAGCACAAGCCCAACAAGAACCCGCTGTGGACCCTAAGAAGTCTGTCCGCGAAAAGTCTGTCATCTGCCTCGAGTGCGGCAAGTCCTTCAAGATCCTGTCCAAGCGGCATCTTTCGCAGCACGGCCTGACTCCCCAGGAGTATAAGGAGAAGTGGGGTTTCAAGAAGAATCAATCCTTGGTGGCCAAGGCACTATCCCGTCAGCGCAGGAAGAAGATGCAGGAAATCCAGCTCTGGAAAAAACGGAAAAGCGCTCAGCAGTAATGCATGGCCATAGCTCCACCAAATTGGTGGGGCTTTTTTTCCAAGCGCACTGTCTCACGGCCAGTGTGATCAAATGACGGATATGTCGCGACAGTTGTCCAGTTCCCCCATTGGACAAGAATGACAACCTCATTCTCCATCCCTCACAGACTGTAAGGCCTGCTTTTAAGTGATGGGGACATATGCCATTGGGGACGCCATTTTCAGGCCTCGGCAAAACGCCGGGGCCTTTTTACATACGTCCGCAACCGGATTGGCCCTAATTTGAGACCTTTTGCGAAATCTGCAAAGGAGCTGATTATGAAAGGGTTTGTCTGTTGGGTCTGCCTTGGGTCCCTGCTGGTTGTAATGATTGCCTGTGGCCAAAATGAGGGCAAGCAGTCCCTGGAGGTGACGGCGACCGCCTATACCATGGCCGAATCCGAGACCAAGAAGGGCAATGTGGGGCTCGCGGCTTGGGGCGATCAGCTGGAGCCGGGCATGAAGGCGATTGCAGTATCCCGCGATCTGATCGATATGGGGCTGGATCACGAAACCGAGGTCCGCATCGAGGGACTGAAGGGTACCTATGTGGTGCGCGACAAGATGAACAAACGCTGGGAAAAGAAGATCGATATCTTTATGGGGAAGGACCGTGAGAAAGCTATGGAATGGGGCAAGCGCAAGGTAACCATACATTGGACCAATAAGCCCGATGACACGGAATGATTTACCTTGTTCGCCCGCTGCCCTTCCATGATTGCGATCCGACAAGGCCATGGGTGCTCCGGAATGATGCGACCCTTTCCGTTTACAACATTCTCGGTGACCTGAAAAAGGAGGGCGATTGCCATGTCCGATACAGGCCATTTCTCCGAGGATTATTTTGCGGGCCTGATCCCTGCTAGGGATGAACTGCTCCTGGAGCTGGAGGAGGAAGCCCGAAGGGAACATATTCCCATCGTTGGTCCTGTTGTAGGGAGCTTGTTGCAGCTGCTCGCGCTTTGCACCGGATCGCGCAGCATTCTCGAGCTGGGCACGGCGACAGGCTACTCCGGATTGTATTTGGCCAGGGCCTGCGCTGAGCTCCAGGGCACTCTTGTGACCCTGGAATCGAGCCCGGAGCTTGCAGAGCGGGCCCGGGCGAACTTCCGCCGGGCCGGAGTGGAAAATCACGTTCAGGTTCTCGAGGGGGGAGCGGTGGAAACGCTGCATGCTCATGCGGATCAGAGCTTCGATCTGGCTTTCCTGGATATCGACAAGGAGGCCTATGAGCCGGCCCTGGACCAATGCCGGCGCGTTCTCCGTCCAAAGGGGCTGTTGGTGGTGGACAATACAAGTTTTCCTCAAGCCGCGGAGCTCAACAGCGTCGTATACAATGATTCCTCATGGCAGTCAGTGCAGCTCTTGAGCTATTTGCCTGGACATTCACCGGAAAAGGATGGGATCTGTCTGGCAATGAAGGTGGAATAGATGGAGTGGCAATGGATGCGCAGTAACCCGTGATGTGCGTCAAGAATATGGTGCTTTCGGGTGCAGGCGTACATGGTTTATCAAGAACATGAACCGTTACGCTCCAACTGGATGGACCCAAAAAACCGGGGCAGGTGCAACGATCTGCCCCGGCTTCTGGATGAGTCTCTTTTGTGGGGCTCACATGAACGCTTTTGCGAGTCGCCCCAAGAACACATGCATGAATCCGGATTACTTTTCGTATATGCCAACGATACGATTCATTCCTATCAGGTAGGGTTCAATACGTTCGAGAAACTGCCACTGGGTGAGCCCGGCCTCCAGATCGAGCTCCCTGTTCAAGGCCAGCAGCCACCAGAAATAGTGGTGGACACCATGCCCCTGGGGAGGATTGGGCCCGTTGTAGCCTTCATTTTTCATGTCGTTGACACCCTTGGTGTAGTCCTGAGTCCCTTCCGGAAGACTGGTTACGGATCCGGGGATGTTGTAGAGGACCCAGTGCACGAATCCGTAAATCCCGGGCAACACCAAGGGGGCATCCGGATCGTGGCAGATGACCGCGAAAGAGCGGGTCCCTTCCGGAACATTCGTCCATTCCAGCGAGGGGGAGACGTCCTTGCCGACACCTGTGTACTTATCGGGTATCCTGCCCCTGTTTTCGAAAGCTGAAGTCTTCAATTGCATGTCGGACAGCGCAAATCCCATAACTCACCTCCTTTTGCTGTTTTCTGCGAGTTGAATGCGTTGTTCCGGTCCGGTAGCTCATTGTTTCGAACAATCTCAACCCTCATTTCCAGGGCTAAACAAATCAGGTCCAGAAATCAACCGGTTTTATTGAGCAGTCTGTGCTGAATTGCAGGTGGATTCAATGGGCCAGTTCTTTGCAAAAGTGTCTTTTCGTCGGAAGGCGAACCCAACTATCCATGGACAGCATCCCGGCACGCTAATGGTTTAAGATATTCAAGCTGTGACCGGAAATGTCCATCTTGAGCCACCAAAACGGTGATCAACTTGAATTCCGTATCCGTTTTGGAAATGAGGTATGAATCAATGGCACACCGATATGGTGATCAGCTGTTGTGGGTCTTGCTGGCTGTCTGAGTATTAGCACGCAAAATACTTGCCTGAAGGACGGTTACGAATCATCCTGCCTGTCTTAGAGATAGTTAAATCCATTCCAATCCTTGTGGCAAAAAATTACAGAAAGTGTATTTACAAAACAGATTAATATGTTATCATCTTTAATATAATTGATAAACATCTATATTTGGAGGAGAGAAATTATGGATGAATACGTTAAGGAAGCACTCGACGTCGTAAAGGCCCAGGCCGGCGTCCGAAACATGACTGAGGACGAAATTACTTCCATGGTGCAGTCTGTTGCCGACAGGCTCCGAAATGTGGAGGCCCATTCCGAAGGGGAGCACGGTCACGGTCAACAGGAGCCGGCTGTGGATCCCAAGAAGGCAATCCGGGAGAAATCGGTTATTTGCCTGGAGTGCGGCAAGTCCTTCAAGATCCTTTCCAAGAGACACCTGTCTCAACACGGCCTGACTCCTCAGGAGTACAAGGAAAAGTGGGGCTTTAAAAAGAATCAGTCCCTTGTGGCAAAGGCCCTGTCTCGACAGCGCAAGAAGAAGATGCAGGAGATTCAGCTCTGGAAGAAACGCAAGAATGCATAGCAGCCTGTTGAAGAGTCCTCATCAGACAGGGCGTTCAAAGATCACAAGCGCAATGGGAGAAAAGTTCAACACTGAAGTGTTCCTAGCTTCCATGAGGACTTCAATTTTGAGGCCACGCACCAAGTTGAGATCAGCGCTCTGATAGAGGGAACACATGGTTGTTGGCCCCGCCCTTTTGGGCGGGGCCTTTTTTTCGGGCAACCCGAATACTCGGCCACAAGCAGTTCCCTCTGGGGCGGATTCCGGAATGGATCTATTGTCGTGACGAAATGGGAGTCAAAACGAAGTAACAGGTGATCTTAAGCAAACACAATTTTTGAATATACTTTTGTATTAACAGGCCATTCATTTGGTGCTGGACTGAATGGAGCATGACGCTGAACATGAATGCGATGCAGAGGGTTTGCCGGGCAGGACTTTGAAGCTCCAGAACCGAGAATGAACAGTGAATAAGAGGCAGACCATGAAAGGATTGGTTAGAACGGTTCTTATCGGGGTGCTGCTTTTTGTGAGCATACCGTTTTCCCCGGACTTGAGGAGCGAGGCGAATCCGGAAAAGGTACGAGAGGGAGGTACGGAGAGCGTGGAAAGTCTTGTCCGGGAATTCATGGGGGCTCCGTACCGGGAGGGCCCGTTGGGAGAGGGCGATGGAGAAAGGATTTACCGGGAAGACGTGTTTGATTGCACCACTTTCGTGCTCACGATTGCGGCCAGGATGAACGCAATAGACATGACCCCTCGGGAAGCCATGCAAAAAATCCACTATTATCCCCCCGGAGAGGTTTCCTATCAAAACAGGCTCCACTTTTCGAGCTATCGGAACGATATTTCTCAATATTTCAACAACATATCAGATGACGTGGGAGGCGATGCGATCAAAAAGGAGAAGGTGCTCTTGAACCGGGATCATCCGCAGCTGGGGCGGCTTATCAATCTCGACTGGGAGAGGGAGGTCACCGTGGAGTATATCCCGTCAACAAGAGTGCCGGAAGTGGTGAAAAATCTTCCGGCAGTTGCGGGAGTGGGGTTCGTCAGGCGCAAGTATTTTTCTCTGGGCTTGGGTGTGACTCACGAGGGCATTGTTCTGAATGGCAGCGATCTGGCGCATGCCTCCAGCGAAAAGGCTAGGGTGGTGCGGGAGGATTTCCTGGGCTATCTCAAGCGCCACGATTACACCGGAGTCCTGTTTTTCCGGATCACGATCCCTGAAAAAGAGTGAAACCGGGAATAACCCATGGAGCCAGCAAGCTTTCTCCGGCAGTCTGAAGAAGAGTCCTTTACGAGCATGAGCTTCGAAAAATCGTGTTGAAACATGGTTGCATCCATGAAAGCTCGCAATGCCAATATCCAATGACTCTATTTACTGCATTGTTTATCCAAAACTGAAGAACAAAAGCTCAATCAATAAAAAAGCTGTACAGCCATCAGATTATCATTTTGAATCGGGGATGATTGGTTTTAAAGATTGTTTTTGGTTTGGCCAATTCGCTCCTGATATGAATTTATGAGTTATTTTGTGAGTTTTAGGGGGTTTAAAACATACATAATTCATGCAGTGTCCGATTGATCTGTGATTGGAATCGGACACTGCATTTCACAAAGTCGTCAAGGATATTGAATTTTCATTCAACCATTATTCCCGTGCCGAGCCGAGCACAACGAAACATGAGTATGCGATGCTCGCCCTGCACCCATTCATTGCATAAGTGCAGGGTAAGCATTGCGGTTAATTCTCCAATCATTCAGCACGTTGAATACATTTTCATACAAATAGTATCCTGTTAATATTCCTGAGCTTGTATTTCTGAAAGCGGAACATCGTCTGCCAAGGATATTAATGCATCCTTGCTGGTAACCGAATTCGATTCAATGATGACAAGTGTTTTTTCCTTAACATGCATCAATAGAGTTCCTGAGTTTTTTTGCTTTTTCAATTCAAAAATAGATTCGTATCCAGAAACTTTCAAGGTTTTTACCAATTTTTCTCCTGTTTCCATTGTAAATTGCTTCATGGCTCGGAATTGCTGAAGTTGCGGAGACATGCCTCCGGCAACAATTGTAAGGGTGACCTCCTCCCCGGAGCCATCTGAATAATCTTGTTGTACGGTTGCCCAGGACTCTCCGCTCTTTTCCACATTGGCTCCGTTCGGTTCGCCCGCTTTATCCAAACCGCCTATACTCTCCGGAAGCAAGGGAACCCAGTTCGTGTAGTCGAGGGCATTTGCAGTTGATGCCGCGAGGAAGAATACAAGAGCGAGCGGGATAACCATTAGGTGTTTGTACATATCGCGTTTCCTTTTCTCATGAATCGAGAATTTTTTCTCCTTCATTTGCGGTCAGGCAAGTCCGCAACCATCTGTTTAATCGCTTTTTGGACAACCCTGGCGGTTTGCGGCGACATGGTCTGGCCGGCTGCACCGCCCAGCACGCCGCCAGCAACGCCGCCTGCTACCTTTCCTGCGCCACTACCGACCTGAGACCCCAATAGAGCCCCGCCTATCGCTCCACCTACAGTTGCCAGACCCTGGCCGCTGCCGCCTCGGCTGGTTCCGACCCAAAGCACCTCAGCGGTCTCTGCATCAATCATTTTTCCGGTAACACTTACCTTTTCTCCGTCCACATTGGCATCAAGGGTTATGACAGCCGGAACATTCAATACCTTGCCGATTTCCGAGGCTTCCGCATTGGTGGTACGATCCGAGCGTTGAAAATCCTGTTCGTCCAACACTTTGTTCACCCTGCTTCTTTCGATGACACGATATCCTTTATCGATCATCTCGGCGATGAAATAATCTTCGACCTGATTTTTGGCAGCCTCGCCCCGAATGTCTCCGGAGACGTCTACCAAGGCGACCTTTTCTGGATTGAGCTCGTGGAAGGCTGGAGAAATGGTGCTCTCACCGGTGGCGCATCCGATGAACAAAAGCATTGTCATGAATAATACGAGATAGTTCAAAAATGCTGGGTACTTCATCCTTTGCCCTCCTTGTTTAAAATGAGGATGTTTGAACATACCATTGACGAACATATGTCAGTATAGCTATTCGCTACAAGAAACAGTATCTTTTCCGATAAATGCGTTGTAAGAATGCACACATTCAATCGAGCAGCCATCATTTTGCTGCATCATGGAATATGAAAAGATGCGCAATAATTTCAATAGGTTAAATGAAAAATTCCAGATGCTTCGGTTTTGAGCTGAAAACACTTTCAGAAGGGGTGCTTGTTGTTCTGCCTTGTTCGTTTTTCATCGAAGCGGTTCTCGAGACTCAAAACAGGAAATGTGTAAAGAGAGAAATAACATACTGCTCTACAAATATTTTATTTATAGGATTCTGTAACTATTCAGCACCTTGCGAAATCGTAATCTTCACGGAGCCATTTTTCATCTCGCACCTTCGACTCTGGATTTTCTAACGCTCGCCACGTGGGGGAAATCCGGCACTCACTTTATCTATTTATAGAGGCCTAGATCTTAACGGATTCCCCAAAGAAGTGATTGCCGGGGGAAGAAAATCAAACAGAGTCTCCAGTGAATTGATTCAAAAAGGCCCCCTGAAGATTACGCTGAGGCCAGAAAAGTGGTGAATAGTTACAGAATATTATAATTAAACTTAATATACTATTTGCTGATTAATAAAGTCAATTCATGATTTGTTGTAACTGGCCCACAACTTCCTTCAGTCGGGAAAAAAATGAATTTTCTCTCTGAGCGGGGATGTCGATCGGGATCGCAAGCTGTGTCTGATTCGTCAATCAGACGTTTTTGGGAAGGACTGGTGAGATTTTGGAGATCCTTTCAGGATGAGTCAGGCTATTTCAGTATGAGCGGCCCGAGACCTTTGCGGCTCTTTGTGCTTTGAGATCAGGATTATGCGGTTTGAGGATATTCATTATGCCCTAGAGTGGCAGAAACGTCCAGTGAAGACGCCCGAAAGGAGGCTCGTTTTGCCTCCGCAATTCATCCCAAGGGAGGCGGTGAGCCTGGTGCAAACGATCATCGCCATGGCTCGCAATATGGGCAAGGAGATCCTGGCCGAAGGGGTGGAGCGGGAGGAGCAGAGGCAAAAGCCCCTCGAGATGAGGCGCGACTAGGGCCAGGAGCTCTTGTTGGGCCATCCGTAATCAGCCAGGGATCTGGAAACGGAATGGGCGGGGGCAAGGGGAGAGAAAACTGGACACCGGTAAAACACAGGACGGATTAATCGCTTAGCAATCGGTTTTTCGCGCTCTGGTATTCCTCTTCAGTAATCACCCCCTTTTCCATCAACCGGCTCAGCTCTTTGAGCTCCCGGACCCGAACAGTATCCCTGTCCTCCAGCTCCGGGAGGTTGTTTGGGCCTTCGCCGCCCTGCAAGGCTTCGTGGCCCTTCCGAGGGGTATTCCGGGCACCGAGTCTCAGATTGACAGCCCCTCCCATAAAACTCACCTCGACGTCCCTGCCCTGGAAGGTGGGGTTGTTGAGGGTATCCCCCATGCTTTCCTTCCTTTTCTTGAGCCTGGACCAGATCCAGAATCCGGAGCAAAGAATCAGTGCGATGCCACCCAGAAATATCCACAGGGTGTACTCCAAAAATCCCTGAAAAATGATGACCAAAAGGACCAAGCCGATCACGAGAAGAATATGCAGGCCGAATATGCCGGACATCAAAAGGATGCTGCTCCATACATAGCCTTTTAATGGCTTTTGCTTTGCGCTCTTCATACAGGCTTTGACCTTTGTTCGGTTTTGATTCCTGCAATCATCCCTATTTTAATGGCAAAGAAGCCCACTTGTCCAGAAAGTTATTGCGGACGCCCCCTTTGGCATCATGGTCCATCATCCTTGCCCCGCTGATCACTTTCGGGGTTTTATCCGATCATCCCGGAGATCCCGAGGCTGGCGGCCCTCCTCAATCCCGTGGGTCCTGTCCCGGGAATTCGGGTCGTCTTCGCCGTGCCCATTATCCTGATAACCCGGTCCTGCCTCAAATATGGCGCTGAAAGATGTCTCGGAGGGGCTCGGGCGGGCAAGTGAAGAAAACGGCTCGGAGTGTTGGCTTGGGACAATGCTCTGTGAACAGGAACCCAACACATCGAGGAAATCCGGCTTTCGCGAGGCAAACGGAAGTGCTCTGCGGCGGGTTAGGCCCCTCTGTCCGCGGATGGCTCGCCTTCTTTCGCGAAGAGGGCCTGATGGACCAACCCCCCTGGAAGCAGGGGCAAAAGCCGAACCAGCCCGGCCACAACCAACAGGGAGAACAGGAGCCTGGCCCAGAGAATGCCGGAGAGGTGTGCTCCGATCATGGTGAGGAGCAGGGTGTCCTCGATCAGGCTGTGGGTGAGCCCCATCAGGGTCAGGGAGGCGAACACGTCCCGGGTTTCCACGGTTCCGGACCTGGATTCCTGGATGATCAATCCGCCGCCGTAGGTCAGGCCCATGACCATTCCGATGATGGTCAAGGTGGCCGCCTCCCTGCCGATGCCCAGGAACCGGAGCACCGGCCGAAGGACCCAGGTCAGGCCGTCCACGATGCGCAGTTTGTGCATGATGCGCATGAGGACCACGAGCACCAGGATGATGCAGAAGATAAGGGCCAGATTCTTGACCTGTCCCACGGCCCACATCGGAATCGGGGGTGGCTGGGCCGGGACATCCCCCTGCCAGAAAATGGTGTTGGCCTGCTGCAGTGTTCCGGTGAGGGAGTAAATCAGGTGCAGGATCCAGCCCAATACGAAGCCCCCTCCAATACGTGTAAGGGCCTGGAACACAAAGCGGGTGCCGGCGGACTGGGCGATCTTGACCTCAATGGGCAGGGCGTGGGCCACGAGCATCACGGTGGACAGAATGGTCACCTGGGCCACGCTCAGCTGCATGGACTCGGACAGGGAGAGGAAGACGATGATCGCGCTGTACAGATTGTTGACCATGGCCGTGGCCCAGACGAGCCCAGTCTCTCCGGGCAGGCCCATGATCTGCATTACCGGATCCAGCGGCATGGCCAGATAGGCGATGAGCCCGGCCTCCTGCAGGATCTTGACCCCTATGAGAATGGGGATCATGATCTTGAAAAGACGGAAGCTGACCTGCGCCGCCTCCTTGATCATGTCCTTGAAAAACGTCGCGAAGCGCGTAAGCTCCATTGCAAGCGATCCTTCACAGGATTATCGGTTCCGGAGCCACTGTACCGTGGCAAAAATGTGACTGCTCAAATGGTCAGGGACGCATTGAGTGGATTCCCATCATCCTTGATGCCACCCGCATTTATTGTCCATACCCCATCACCTGTACCTATCGCCTCCAACCTTTGCTTTTTGTCGTTCTTTTCGTTGACCCGGTCATCGAGGCAGGGATAGAATCGAATATCAAGCCTTGCTATTCTGAGCCTTGTCCCACGTTTAGGAGGTTCGGCCTTTTTGACGAGGCCAAGGCAGGGTGGCGGATCAGTACTATTTTGAAGGTCAAACAATCTGTGAACGAGCTGGCTAGCACACTATTTCAATTGGCAATATGGCGCAAGCCGGAGCAAAAGGCGTCTTCTCGCCAAACCTTCCTCACGGGAACATTCCTTTGGCGGGACTCCGACATTGAGTATGCCGCTAACTGCTGGAGATGTACTCCCCGTGTGCCAAGAAGGCTCCTTTGAGGGCTAATCCGGGTGGTCAGGCGCCTACTGGAGAGCGAACGGACGGATCTCTCCTCGGTTCCGCCCGTCTCAAGCGAAGAAGGGAGGGCATATGTACGGCGATAGAGGCGGATC
The DNA here is from genome assembly GCA_036628655.1 of Desulfohalobiaceae bacterium. Taxonomy (GTDB): domain Bacteria; phylum Desulfobacterota; class Desulfovibrionia; order Desulfovibrionales; family Desulfothermaceae; genus JAIPDU01. The sequence goes on from JAZKRN010000002.1 coordinate 26,716, forward strand.
GCACATGGATCAGCCTGTTGGGGACTATACCTTTGCGGAATTCAAGGACATGGTTCGGCGGTTCCACAGCTATCCCGCTCCCGGGGTGCTCATCGGCGGGTACATGGTGGAGCTGGCCCGGTCCGGCCTGCCTGAGGGGACTCTGTTTGAGGCGGTTGTGGAGACGGGAAAGTGCCTGCCGGACGCGGTTCAATTGCTCACCCCCTGCAGCACTGGCAACGGCTGGATGCGGATCGTCAACCTGGGCCGCTACTCCCTGAGCCTGTACGACAAGTATACCGGCCGGGGCCGCAGGGTGCGGATCGATCTGGACGAGCTGGAGAAGTGGCCGGAGATCGCGGACTGGCTGCTTAAGCGCACGAGCAAGGACCAGCAGGACACGGAGGCCCTGTTCGGCCAGATACAACAGGCGGGTTGCGTCTATATGGTCTCCGATCCCGTACAGATCGAGCCGCGTCTGCTGGGCAAGAAGAGCTCCGGAAGGATCGCCCGCTGCCCAGTCTGCAGCGAGGCCTATCCCGCGGATCACGGTGGTCTCTGTCGCGGATGCCAGGGCGAGGCCCCCTATGTTCTCGAGGACGACGACGCGGAGGAGGCGGCTCCCCAAGCCGTCCCAGTAGAGGATGCCGTGGGCCTGCACGCCCTGCACGACATGACCCGGATCGAGCCGGGCCGGAGCAAGGGTCCGGCCTTTTCCGCGGGCCAGCGGATCGGGGCCTCCGATGTCTGCCGCCTGCAGCAGATGGGCCGCACCTCGGTCTATGTGCGGGAGCGGGCGCTTAGCGGTTCGGAGTGGATCCACGAAAACGAGGCTGTGGCAGAGCTTGCCCGGAGAATGGCCGGCCCGGGGGTGACCTATGAGACACGTCCCAGCGAGGGCAAGATCAATTTCCGCGCCGAAAGGGACGGTCTGTTCAGCCTGGATCCGGACAAGCTGGAGCAGTTCAACCTGGTGCCCCAGGTGATGTGCGCCTCCCGGCATAACCGCGTCCCTGTGGAGCGGGATAAGGTCCTCGCCGGCTGCCGGGCCCTGCCCCTGTACCTTCCCCGACGGGAGATGGAGAAGGCCCTCGCGGTCCTGGGCGAGGAGACCCTGTTTCGGGTTCGCGAGATGCGCAGCCTGCCGGTGGGGGTGCTGGTCAGCGGAACGGAAGTGTTCCGCGGGCTGGTCCAGGACCGTTTCACCCCCATCATCCGGGAGAAGCTGGCCCGGTTCGGATGCTCCATGGTCCATTCCGAGGTGGTGCCCGACGAGGAGCGGGCCATCGAGGAAAGCGTTCGGGACATGCTCGGTCGCGGGGCGGAGCTCATCATCACTACCGCCGGATTGTCCGTGGACCCGGACGACAGGACCAGGCAGGGACTGCTGCAGGCCGGGCTCACGGACATGCTCTACGGAGCGCCCGTCCTGCCCGGAGCCATGACCCTTGCAGGGAGGATCGAGCGGGCCAAGGTCCTGGGAGTGCCCGCCTGCGCCCTGTTCCACAGGACTACTAGTCTAGATCTCCTGCTGCCCCTGCTTCTGGCTGACGAGGAGATCACCAGAAAGGACCTGGCTGGCATGGCCGAAGGCGGCCTCTGCCTGGGCTGCAAGGCTTGCACGTTTCCCAAGTGTCCTTTTGGGAAATAGGCGATAATGAATCCGACGCCGACAAGGAATTCTTGACGAACATCGGTCACCCTGCTAATCAAGTCGAGTGCAAAGCAAGCCGGCGTAGCTCAGTGGCAGAGCAACTGATTCGTAATCAGTAGGCCAGGGGTTCAAGTCCCCTCGCCGGCTCTTCATTCCTTTTTGATTGCCTTCCCAGCCATCCTTTTTCATTTTCCCGCATCCATACCTTTCTATCCATGGGTCATAGACGATACCCTATACATTGCCTTGCAAAGAGAAGCGTGGGAATTTCCGGGTGTTGTCGTTCATCAGATGGGAGATCGTGAACAATGGCCCGATTTCAGCTCGGAAGTTTTCCGTAGCGCCCGGGCCGAATCGTTGCCGGGGAACCCTGGAGGGATGACCTTTGACGGCGCGCATAGTAAAATGCGGGATCAAGGGCTCAAAGAGCTCGGGAATGCCTCCCTGCAATCAATAACTCGGGATATCGACCATGGTGCACCAAGGCTCGTCCCTTCCGGAGAAGGTGGAGAGCTCCAGGGAGCGGCTGCAGCGCATTGCGTCCGACAATGATCCATCCGCGGTGTATGTCGCCTGGACCGGCGGCAAGGACTCCTCAGTAGTCCTGTGGTTGTGGAGGTCCGTCCTGCGGGAGCTTTTTCCGGATAATCCCCAGTTGCCGCAGGTGCTCAGGGTGACAACCGGTCTGGAGTTCTCCGAGATCGAGCTTTTTTGTCGCAATCTGGTCCAAGAGTGGGGTGTCGCCGAGACCTCGGCCGGAGCGGATACGGGGAATGGGCCCGAGGAGCCCGGCAGGGATGCGGTCACCTGCTGCCGAAAGCTCAAGATCGAGCCCCTGCGCGGCGCGGTGTCCGCCAACGGTGTGCAGGTTCTTCTCACCGGACTGCGTCAGGACGAACATCCCGGCAGGAGTGAACGTTCCGGCTTCGAGACCAGACAGGATCCGCAATACCTGCAGGTGAATCCCATCCTGGAATGGACGGAGATGGATGTTTGGTCCTTCATTCTGTCTGAATCCATGCCCTATTGTTCCCTGTATGAACAGGGGTATCGCTCCTTGGACTGTTATCCGTGCACAGCACGAAGCGAGATGGCGGAACGCGGCGGCAGGAATCCGGACAAGGAGCAGCAAATGGATATTTTGCGCAGCATGGGCTACTTTTGAGCCCGTGCTCAAGGGATGTTCATTTGTGAGGTGCTGCCGGACCAGAAGAGCTTGCCTGAAGAACCAAGAATACCAGCCTCTATCAACGGCTTATCCGCCGTTGATAGAGGTGAGCTGGTTGTAGATATCGCTTTCTCTCTTTTTTGTATGAAAATACTTTTAACTTGCTGATTTATTGGGGGAATTACCGCGAGGCGAAGGCGGGTGGAGCGCTTCGCTGGGTTTCATAATACACCTTGGCTTTGTTGGTACCGCTTGAGGTGGAATTGATTCCCTCCAGTCATCATCATTCACACCATTTGAATCCTGCTTCACCGGAAGTGATCCGGGAATGTCGATGAGGTGTTGCGTATCCCATCATGTGAAACCCGGGATGAAACCTGCGCTTCAGCGTCCACCCGCCTTCGCCTCGCGACATTTTCATGTTTCGTTGTGCCCGGGTCGGCCCGGGAATGAGGGGTGTATGGAAAAACAGTTTGCTCCTTTTCGGATGCAAACGTGCAACCCAGCTTGATCCGGGCGCCCGGTTTGAACAGCTGGGAAACGTTCCCTGCATTTCCGCATTCCGGGCTCAGGCTACAGACTATGAGTGATGCGAGCCGCACCGCTGAGCGCTCTTCAAGGGATCACAGATAACGGGTCAGGATCAGGTAGTTTCCCACGAGCCGAGGGAATAGCGCTCGATTTCTCTATACACCGGGCCGGACGAAGTCAGGGTGCTTTGCCAGAGGACAAAGGAGTCCACGTCGATTTCGGGCCACTCAGCGGCCTGCAAAAAACGCTGCAGTGCCTTCCAGTCGTCCCGGGCTCCCTTCTTGACGCGCCCCAGTGTCAGATGGGCGGTAAAGGGCTTGTCCCGTTCCGGGCACCCCACACGGGTAAGGACTCGCTCGATATCTCCGGCAAGGGCGGAGCTCTCCTCACCCCCCTGCCTCAAGCCGACCCAGATCACACGCGGGGGCTTACCCGGTGGGAAAAAACCACCCCCACCGGCCTGCAGAACGAAGCGCGACCGTTTCACCCCCGCCAGAGCATTCCGTATAACAGACAGGCTCCCGTCATCGACCTCGCCCAGAAAGTACAGGGTGAGATGCCAGTTCCCGCGCTTGGTCCAGTTGATCTTCGAGGTCAGCTTTTCCCCCCACTGCTCCACGATCCGCTCCAAGCCCTCTTGATAGGACTCGGGCAGGGGGATTCCCACAAAACATCGTGTGCCCATACGCCCTCGAAAGCTTCGGATTTGCCTTTTCCGGAAAGAGCGCGTAGATATATCCCTGTCGGACAAACCGACAGACAGCCTTAGCAGGGCGCTGTGAGCCCTGAAACGGTGTATATCACCTCGATCCCTAAAAGGACAGAATCTGAAAGCCGAAAGCTCGCGACAGTGGCACTGGGTTCGGGGCCGAGCGCGAGCTCCGTCCCCGTATCAATCCATACCTCAAACTGTTCAAGGACCTCCAGAGAGAAAGGGAACATGCTCCAAGAGACCGCGCAGTGGATCGTGGACGCAATCGGCCAGATCAGCTATCTGGGCGTGGCCGCCCTGATGTTTCTGGAATCTTCGTTTTTCCCCTTCCCCAGCGAGATCGTCGTCCCACCGGCCGGTTACCTCGCGGCTCAAAAAACCATGGATCTCTGGCTGGTTATCCTCGCCGGGACCGGTGGCAGTCTCCTGGGCGGCCTGTTCAACTACTGGCTGGCCCTGGCCGTGGGAAGACCCTTTTTGCTTCGCTACGGCCGCTACATTTTCATCAGCCCCAAATCCCTGCACCGCGCCGAAGTCTTCTTCGACCGGCACGGACATATCAGCACCTTCATCGCCAGGCTCCTGCCCGGTGTGCGCCAATATATTTCCCTGCCCGCGGGACTGGCCCGGATGGACCTCTTCCTCTTTTCCCTGTTCACCGCCCTCGGAGCGGGCTGCTGGGTGGCCGTGCTCGCCCTGCTGGGATTCTGGTTCGGCCGGAATCCGGAGCTCGTCTCGACCTATCTGCGCGATGCGACTCTGGCGGCGATCGGTTTCAGCGTTCTCCTCGCCGCGATCTATCTATTCCTTCACTGGCGCAAAAAGGGTTCAGACAGCGGCCAGGGCGAGGAATAGGCCGGCCTCGAGCACCTCGTTCAGCGCCCCGAGCGTGTCCCCGGTAATGCAGCCGATCCTTCGGGAGTAGAACCACAGGATCAAAGCGGTGAGCCCGGCAAAAACAAGGTTCAGGACCAGGGCGCCCCACCCCAGGAAAAGGGAACAGGCCACGAGGAGACCGAGCCCCCAGAAGGAACGCCACCTCGGCGGTATGCGGCAGAAATCGCTGCCGAGTCCTTCCGGCCTGCCGTAGGGCAGGAAACGCATGGCCAGGAGCAGGCCGCTCCGGGAATAGCCCGGTATCAAGATCAGGGCCAGCCATCTGCCCTGCTCCAGGCCCAGAATCCCGCCCCACTTGATGCCCAGGACCGCAACAACGGTGACCAGCCCCATGACCCCGACACGGGTATCCTTCATGATGGCCAGGATCTCGTCCCGGCTTCGGTGGCTGAACAGCCCGTCCGCGGCGTCCCCGAGCCCGTCCAGATGCAGAGCCCCGGTCAGAAGGATCAGGAGCACCACATCCAGCCATGCTGCCACAGGCGGAGACCAGAGGGCGAGGAAAACTCCGTCCGCCAGGGCCAGAAGCAGACCCAAAACAGCTCCGACCAGGGGAAAGTACGGGCCCAGTCCGGCCGCATCGAAGGTTTTTCCGCTCCCCCGCCCCAGAGGAAGAGCGGTCATGAATCGCAGGGCTCCCAGAAAACGGCTCATATCCCGTCCTTGACCCCCACGGGCAGACCGGCGACCATCCAGACCACATGATCGGACAACCCGGCCACCCTTTGGTTCAACACACCGAGCAGATCCCGAAAGCTCCGGCTCATCGCGTCCCCGGGCACAATGCCGCAGCCCACCTCGTTGGAAACGAGCCACACCGGTGCCTTGGCCTCCTCCAAGGCGCGGCACAGGCCGTCGAAGCGGCTGTGGCACTCCGATTCGCCAAAATCCTGTCCCAGGAGGTTGGTCACCCACATACCCAGACAGTCCACCAGGAGGACGGAATTCTTTCCGGCCTGGAGGCGAACGGCCTCGTCGAGCTCCAGCTGGGACTCCACAGTGCGCCACTGGGGGCCGCGCTCCCGGCGGTGACGATCGATCCGCAACTCCATTTCCTCATCCCGGGGGGCACAGGTGGCGAGAAAAACCTTGTCCGGCTCCGCTGCCTGGAGAACCCTGTTCTGGGCATAGCCGCTTTTCCCGCTCTTGCATCCTCCGAGTACGAAGCCGACCTCAGCCACTGCACCCCCCTTCTCTGGGTTCACCCTCAACAGGTCAGATGAAATCCGGCGCAGACGCGCTCACCCCGCTTTAAAACGGCGTTGAGCTCTTCTGCGGCCTCTTTCGTGGGCTTCTCCAGGAGCCGAATTCCCTTCTGCTCCAGCTCGCTGCTCAGCTCAGGACTCGCCCTCATCTGTCCCGGGTCGCCCATTCCTAAAATCAGGAGCTGCGGCCCTTGCCCAAGGATGTCCCGAACATCCCCGGGATCGACACGGTGTCCGCTCCCGCGCCACCAGGGATGGACAATTTCCCCGTCGGCCAGGATCTTCACATCCTGCCTGTAGGTTGCCCCGTTGATGACAATTTCGCCGAAGCGGAAGCCCTCGATCATGCCTCCCCTCCCAATGTCTTGTCATGTTTCCCCGGTCGCCCGGTGAGAATATATACAACCATCATTCCCGGGCCACCCCGGACACAACCAAGCATGAAAATGCTGCGTGGCGAGTCGGGGCGTGCGCTGAGGCCAGTCTTTCATTTCGGCGTCCAGTGACGGACGGGTACAAACTGTGCGGTTCCGGCAGCCGAGACACTGTATGTTCTCCTCACACCTACTGCAGCGCGGGCTTCGAGGATGATATCGGCAAGGTCTGCATATCGCGGACAACAAAGGCTCGCACGTTTATGAAACACGGCCCCAGCGCACGCCCCGTCGAGCCACGCTTGGCCTTTTCTCCTGATAATTCAAAAAGTTAGACACATATTCATACAAAAAAGTCTGCACGAATGAATACAACCGACGAGTGCCGATCGCGCCGGAGCTGACAACTATCCGGGACTTGTCCCGATTACAGGTCGTTATCCCTGGAGCGCACGGCCAGCTCCGGGCCCTTCTGGTCCAGTGCGGCGCGAAGGGGCTGTATGGTGCGTCGAAAGGCACTCATTTCCGATTCCGGCACGGATTTGACCGGCTTGGACTCGATCTTGCGCGGGTTTTTGTACTCCCCGAATCTCTTGACCCGATAATCCAGGTGCGGGCCGGTACTCACACCGGTGCTGCCTACATACCCCACCACCTGGCCCTGCTCGAGCTCTTTGCCCTGGTATATTCCGGCAGCATAGCGGGATATGTGGTTGTAGACAGTCACGTAGTGGTTGGGGTGCCGAATCTTGAGGTAATTTCCAGCACCTCTGGCATAGCCCTTGGCGATAATCTGTCCCTTTCCGACGCTCTTGATGGGGGTCCCTTTCGGGGCGGCGTAGTCGATCCCCAAATGGGGCCGAACCTTGTTCAGGACGGGGTGCTTCCGCTTCCAGGTGTACCCCGAGGAAATCCGGGTAAAATTCAATGGGGCCTTGAGAAAGGTCTTTTTCAGGGCCCGCCCTTCGCCATCGAAGTAATCCTCACGCCCGTTCCTGGTTTCGTAGAGAAAGGCGTCGAACTTGTCTCCCCGATTGACGAATCTGGCTGCCCTGATCGCTCCGTAGCCGACGAATTCGCCCCGTCGGTAGCGTTCGGTCACGAGAATGCGGAAAGCATCCTTCTCCCGCACATCACGGATAAAATCGATGTCCCAGGCAAAGATCTCCACCAGGGAGATAGCGAGGGAAGCCGTTCCACCCGCCGCTTCCACCGAATCGAAGAGATTGGTCTCGATGCGGCCGCTGATCAGCTTCTCCCGGGTCTCATAATCGATCTCCTCCTTGCTGACCCGGAGCTCTTCCCCGTCTCTACGAACCTGTAGCTTGCTCTCGGAATCGATGTCGTATTCAAACCCGGACAGAGCGGAATCCTGAAACAGGAGCCTGTATTCGTGTCCCGTCTTGATCCGGTTCAGGGGATAGATATCGCGGCATTCCCGACTGAGGCGATAGATGCGGGATGGGCTCAGGTACTCGCCCAGAATGGAGGAGGCAGTGTCTCCTGCCTGCACTTGGAAACGCTTGGTGGTTACCGGGCTTGCCTCGGCGTTTGGGGCATTCTTGGAGCCGGATGGATCCTCGGTGTCCGACTTTTGGAAGGAGGACGGGACAAGCTCCGGGATGACGGGATTCAGTGGCAAGAACTGCGCCTCGGGAGCAATGCTTTCAGAGGCGACGGCGTCTTTTTCGAGAGCTTTGGTTCGGGGCACATGAAAAAATTTATGCAGGGAAATCAGGGAAAGGAGAAACAGAGCCGTACATAGACAAAGCGCCATCCAGACGACCCTCTTCCTGTTCCGCTTCAGGCGCAGCCGCGACTTGGGCTCCCCACGAGCCACGCGTCTAACAGCCCGTTTTCTCCCGGAGAGAAGATTTCCCTTTTTTTGGCGATGGAAAAAAATAGAGCTACGTCCTTATTTTTCCGGAGTTTCCCGCATCGAGATAATCTTCATTATCAGGCCAACTCGGGGGCAACCAGGCATGAAAATGCTCGAGGCTCGCCCTGTTCAATCCTGCCTCCTGCAGGGCAGCTCTGATGCACTCAACAGGCCGAGTCGGGGCACTGCACTGAAGCTATAATTTCATCCCGGGCTCCCAATGCCGGGAACAGCTCAAGCCGACCGGGCCGGTCCTTCGCTCAGCCCCCACCTACCGACGGGAAGAGCGCGATCTTGTCCCCTTCTTGGAGGACTTGGTCCAAGGAAGCGTGTTTTCCGTTGACAAAAACGACTTTCGCCTCTTCAGGAGGAAGCCCGAGTTTTTGCAAAACAGTGTTCACCGAGGCGCCCTCTTCGACCTCGAGAACCCCGTCCTCCGGCTGATAGCCGCGCAATGTAGCGTATGACTTAACGGATATCAGCATTTCGGCGAACCTCGGAAAATTGTCCCCTTTTGCATCAGGGGGTTCCTTGGCAATGAGATGGATGTACTGCTTTGCGGTCACGGCTACCCGGAATCAATCGCATCCCTGTTTTTCCGCAGGCGTGAATCCGCCTGCTCCAAGTATTTCCGTAACTCCGCAGAGCAACTCAGCTTTAGCACACACCGAACCCCCGGTCAATTGCGCCGCCCTATTCGAAAAAAAAGACCGCCTCAGCTTTTCCTCCCTGCACCCCCTTCCGGAATAACGAACGAAGTGTTCAAGAACCGCGGGGATCCCCGAGAAGATAGGAGCCGTTCGGATCTGCTGGGTGGGATAGTTAATTGTTGATGCCGTAGGCCTTAAGCTTGCGATGGAGATAACTCCTCTCCAACCCGACAACTTCCGCCAGCTTGCTCACATTCCCCTCGCACTCGGCCAGCTTCCTCTCCAGAAAATTCCTTTCGAATTCCGCCCTGGCCTGCTTAAAGTCCGCGAACTCGTCATCGGCGGCAGCACTCCCGGAGCTCCAAGGGGTCTTGTACTGTACCGCATCCCTGATCTCGAGGGGAAGGCGCTGCTCGTCGATGGTCTGCCCGGAATACATAATGAGCATGCGCTCGGTGAAGTTCTTTAGCTCGCGGACATTGCCGGGCCAGGAATAGCTGACGATCCTCTGCAGCGCTCCATCCGTGAACTCCACCCTGCGCAAGCCGTTTTCCGCGCACTGGCTCTCCACGAACTCCTCCAGAAGTTGGGGGATGTCCCCCTTGCGTTCCCGCAGACGGGGCACATACAAAGGAAACACATTGAGCCGATAATAGAGGTCCTCCCTGAATCGCCCCTCTTTCATCTCGGTCAACAGATCCTTGTTCGTGGCGGCAATGAGGCGAACATCCACGTTGATGCTCTTGCGCCCGCCCACACGCTCGAAGGACTGCTCCTCCAGGAGCCGCAGGATCTTGGCCTGGGTCTTCAGGCTCATGTCCCCGATTTCGTCCAGAAAGAGGGTCCCCTTGTGAGCCAGCTCGAACCTGCCGGGATAGGTCTTGTCCGCTCCGGTAAATGCCCCTTTCTCGTGGCCGAACAAGACGCTTTCGATAAGCTCCTCGGGAATCGCGGCACAGTTGACGGCTATCATGGGACGCCTGCTGCGACGGCTGTTCCGGTGAAGCGCCTTGGCCACGATCTCCTTGCCGGTACCGTTGTCTCCGGTGATGAGCACCCAGGCGTCCGTGGGAGCCACCTGCTCGATCTGCTGGCGCAGGTCCCGAACAATGCGGCTCTTTCCACTAATGTTCTCGATGTGGTCGCTGCGGGTCTGTGAACGGAGCGCCTGGTTTTCCTGCTGGAGCCCCCGGAATTCCAGGGCCTTCTTGGCGGCGACAACCACTTTTTCCAGGGACAGGGGCTTTTCGATGAAATCGAAAGCCCCCATCTTGATTGTCTGCACGGCGGTTTCAATATTTCCGTGCCCGGAAATCATGACCACCGGAACATCGCTGTAGTCCCTTCGCACCGTCTCCAGGACGTCGATCCCGTCTTTTCCGGTGAGCCAGATATCCAGGAACAGGGCGTCCACATCCTCACTGGCCATGATCCGGAGCGCCTCTTCCCCGCTCTCGGAGGTGATCACCTCATATCCCTCGTCCTCGAGGATCCCGATGAGGGACATCCTGATATCCTCTTCATCGTCCACAACGAGTATCCTGGAACCCATTTTTCCCTCCTCTCTCAAACCGGGAACTCCATTCTGAAGGCGAGCCCCCCGTCGGAGCCCGGCTCGACCCAGATCGAGCCCTGATGGTCGTTCACGATGGACTTCACGATAGTAAGGCCCAATCCGGTGTGGCTCTTCTTCTTGGAAAAATAGGGCTCGAAGAGCTTGTCCAGTTCTTCCGCTTCCAGCCCGGGACCGTTATCCCGGATCGCGATCCATACACCTCGCTTTCCGGACAGTGAGCCGGCAGCCACTTCGACACCCGGATTTTCACGGTCCTGAAGGATCTCCGCAGAGTTGCTCAGGAGATTGATCACCACGCGCCTCAGAGCGGAGCGATCGAATCGGAAGGCGGGGATATCTTCTTCCGTATGCAGGGACCAGCGGATATGGGAATGGCTGTTTCGGAACAGGCCCAGGACCTCCTCCAGGAGAGGGGTGATCGCATTCTCCTGGAAGGAGAGCTCCGGGAGCTTGGCGAAGGTGGAGAAGTCCTTGACCATCTGCTGCATATGCTCCACCTGACGGACGATCAAGCCGACACTCTCGCTGAAGGACTCCTCCTGGAGCTGAGGGCCGTATTTGCGCTCCAGGCGCTGTGCGGAAAGCTTGATCGGGGTCAGGGGATTCTTGATCTCGTGCGCCACGCGCCGGGCCACCTCCCTCCAGGCGGCCATGCGCTGCATCTTGTCCAGCTCGGTGATATCCTCGAAGACCACGAGGACCCCCATTTCTTCACTTTCCTTTCCCGTGAGCCCCACCGCGTTGATCAAAAGCTTGCGCTCCCCCGTCTCAAGGGGAATATCCAGTTGTTTCTGCCACTGGCTGTCCGGGGAAGCCTTGAGCCTGTCCAGGACATCCCGGATCAAGGGCTGATATTCAGCTGGCAGGATTTCCTCGGGATACGCCCCCATGAGCCTGTTCCCCTCCAGATTGAGGATCTTTTCCGCTGCGCGGTTCAAGGTGCTGATCCGCTCCTCGGTATCCAGGGAGACCACCCCCGAGGTAATATTGTTGAGCACCGCCTCCATGTAGCGCCGCCGCCTCTCCAGCTCCCGGTTCTGGATCGCGAGATCCCTGTTGGCCTGGTTCAGGCGCTGCTGACTCTGTTCCAGGTCCTCGGCCATGGAATTGAAGGACTGCACCAGCATGCCCAGCTCATCCGAAGACTGGTCCTCGAGCCGGACTCCCAGATCGCCGTGGGCGATCCTCTGGGTTCCCTGGGAAAGCGCCTGAATGGGAGCGGAAATTTCCTTGGCCAGCCGGAAGCCGAACCACATGGCCCCCAGCACGATCAACAGAGTCATGATCCCCAAAATGATATACAGGGCCGTTTTCAGGGGGTTCTTAAGCGTTTTGAGCTGCTTGTATTCAGTGACTCCCTTGGCGATTTCCTCCAGCTTGTTCAAGAATCCCTGCTCGAAGGTCCGCCCCAGGAGGAGGAACCCTGTGTCCGCGTCGTCCACGGGCACGACCTCAAGAAGAAGATCCCTCTCCTCGCCCTGCAGGATAATGGAACGCATTTGCGGGCTCTGCTTGATCTCCGTCCAGTTGACCCGCCTTTTCGCCCGGGGCCACAGGCCCTGCCATTCCTCGCCGGCGTGCCAGTTCTGACGCTGTATGTCCGGACGGAGCACTCCCACGAGACTGAGTGAATACTCCTCAGCCTTTCGCTGCAGATACCGGTCCATTCCCGGTCCGCCCCAAAGGAGCTCCTCCTCCCTGATGCGGCTGAGGATGAATTTCCCCTGCTCGCCCAGCCTCTCACTGGTCATGGAGTAGACATCCTTGCCCACCTCCAGGGCCTGATCCATGGAGCTATCCACCTGGGTGCGAAACCAGTAGTCCACCGAGGTCTGGACAAATTTCACGGCCATGAAGAACATGAGCAGCGTGGGCAGGATAGAGAGGAGGATGAAGGCCTGAACCAGCTTGGTGCGCAGTCTGGAGCCCTTGATGTTGCGCTTGCGGTCCAGGAACAGCTTCACCCCGTTGCGCAGGACCAGAAACAGGACCACAAGGAGGAGAATGAGGTTCAGATTGAAGATGGCCAGGAAAAGGTAGGAATTGACCCCGAAGAAGTGAAGCTCGATCCAGCTGAGGAGGATGATCAGCACAAAGGCAGCCAGGGCCAGCAAAAGCTCCCAGCGTGTGCGTTTCTTGGCGGATTCGGAGATATAGGCCTGTATCGGGGAAGGCGCCATGCCTAGCTCTCAAAACGGATACGGTAATTTTTGACGGGTACCACGTCCCAGGACCAGAAGAAGAGGGTCCTCTTCAGCCAGACCGGCACATCGGTCCGAACCAGTCGGACAGTCAGATGCAGGGCCAAGTTCTCCTCCCTGTATTCATTGGGCCAGGGTCCCAGATCCATGTCGATGCGTTGCCATTCACTGCGCAGCAAAGAGGCGAGATCACTGTCCCGCTCACCGGTGGAATTCTCCTCAGTGCCGAATCTGTATGCATCATCCAGGGAATCATAGCGCAGGAGGAACTCCTTGGCGCTTCTGCGCAACTCCCTGTCCCACCAGAGACTTCGCTCCAGGTTCATGGTTGCGGTGCAGAGGAGCCGCAAATCCGTGCCCTGCTCCAGATATCGACTCAGCTCTTCCGTGTTGCGGGCTCGCAATCCGAAGCGAAGATGGACCGCTCCGTCCTTGTTGTTCACGACGAGATTCCGCAGGGTTACTTCCTGTCCGGCTGCCTGCGAGGCAAGAACAAGGACGAGGGCGATTGTCGCGGAAAGGATCGCCGAAAAAAGAACTGTGGTGTGTCTTCCCATAATGTTTACAACCACCTTGAAAAAGCCTCATGGAAGTGCCCAAATTCCGGGAACATGCCGGACAACACCTTGCACCGGGGCTGGCGCCCATTGTCATGATTGAGGACTGTGTCGGCCCCGAAGCATCCTGCTCGACCCAGAACAACGCTTGGCAGCCTCCAAGCACGGACATTCCGTGAGGCGTTCTGGACGAAAAACAGTCTGCCGTATCCCCTATCCGGGCAAGCAGTTGTCCACGTCAGCCCCTTGCCCCGAGCACCACAAGCATGCAAGACCCGTGAGAGGTTTCGGCGCATCCCTTGCTTTCACAATGAGTGTCTTGTCATGTTTCCCCGTTCGCCACGGGCGAATATATAAGCAGTCCCGCAATAATGAGAAAAAGCAACGATTCACATTCGGCAAGACACGAGCCGGTGCTTTTGTCCACAGACTGCCGGAACAGAGCACAGCAAGCGAGTTTATACTCGCAAACCTTTCGCTCACACGTCAAGAGCCGGCTCCACTCGGGAAGCGAGCCGGAACAGGGGAGTTCATATGGCCAAAAAGATCAAGCTTTTCGCAGTCGGACGAATCAAATCCGGATTCTGGAAACAGGCTACAGAACACTATCGGAAGAAAATCGCCACGTTTTATTCCCTGGAGGAAACCACCATCCGTGACGCCCCGGGCAATCTCTCCCCCGAGGATCGTGCGAAACGAGAATCCGAGGAGCTGCGCAAGAAGTGCGGCTCCCGGGAGACCATCCTTTGCCTGGATCAGGGCGGAACCGTCCTGAGCTCGGAACAGTTCGCCCGCCGCCTGCAAACCTGGATTGAAGAGACGGGCACCCCCTGCTTCTTCCTTGGCGGGGCCTTCGGTCTCAGCCCCGAGCTTCTCCGGTCGGCTCACTCCAGTCTCAGCCTGAGCCCCATGACCCTCCCCCACGAATTGAGCCGGGTCCTCCTCCTGGAACAGATCTATCGGGCAGCCACCATCAATTGGGGGCACCCCTACCATCATTGATGAAAAGGGCGTATCTCCCATTCCGCGAAGAATTGCCGGAAGCCGTAACTCGTGACTGGTGAATGGTGATTGGTTGTTCCTTATTCGTGAACCGTAATCCGGGAAAGTGCGTAAGTAACGAGCAACGAGTGCTGAGGTCTTACTCAAATCCATCATAAGGTCTCTGACGTCTGGTTATCCGCAATTTTCCCGCTCCTCTCCGTTTTCTGTCATCTATCTGCTCTATTCTGTTTTCTGGCAGGCCCATCGCCCATAGCCTCTCGCCTATCACCTGAGCCCTGAAGCAGAAAACCTGAACGGGGAACGGGGAACGGACAACCCTGCAATCGCCATTTTCTTTCCCTGCAAACAGAGCGCCCCTGGCCCAGTGGCGGAATTCCTATGGTTATGCTTTGGGTCGGAAGCTCCGCCAAGGGCCTGTTGAATCTGAGCCACCGCCACAACTGCCTTGACAGTTTTTTTCCAATCACTTATCATTTTCTATTCTTGTTGTCAGGGCCTATAGCTCAGTTGGCAGAGCCACCGGCTCATAACCGGAAGGTCCCAGGTTCAAATCCTGGTAGGCCCATCGATTTTTCTTGCCGGGAAGTGGCGGAGGATATTCCTCCGCCGGCACAGCGATGAATCACAGAGCAGGGAACCCCTCTCTCTTTCAGGCCCTCTTCTCCGGTGATCCGTGCCGGAATCCCGAGAAGAGCAGGCGGCAGGAAAAGACGGGCCTTCTCCCCAAACCTCGGGACTGGGCCTCGAGCCCTGAACGGGCCCTGGCCAGTTCAACCCCAGTGAGGCGAGAGTGCAACCCGAATCCGTTATTTCGGTGATTGAATCGGTTGCGAACCCCGGTCTGGCTGAGGACTGGGACCCAAGTGGGGTGCAGGTCGCGTCCACTCGGGAACGGATCCATCGCTTAGCAGTTGCCCTCGATCCCTCACCGGATCTCATTGCCAGGGCCTTGGAGTGGGAGGCCGATTTCATCCTCACCCACCACCCTCTGAGCCTGACTCCTGCTCTGCCTTCCAGACTCGATGACTTCCACGCTTCCCTGCGCCTCTTGCTGGGCCGAGACGTCTGGCTCTATGCCGCCCACACCAGTCTGGATGTACAAACGAACGGGCCTGTTGCGTGGCTGGCCCGGTCCCTGCAGCTCTCGGATATATCCCCTATCACGGAGCTCAAGGGCGGACCCGATGAACAAGGCGGCCCCCTTGCGGGCTTCGGCGTGCAGGGGACATGCCCCGCTCCTTTGAGCTGGCCCGAATTCACAGCGCAACTGAGCAGGATCACCGGTCTCCATTCCTGGCGCCGCACCGGCAAGCCCCCTGCTGAGGTCGTACGCATCGCCTATTGTCCCGGATCGGGGATGAGCCTGGCCACGAAGGCCTTTTTCAGCGGAGCGGACGTTTTTCTGTCCGGAGACCTCAAATACCATGCGGCCCAGGAAATCGAGGGCCTTGGCCCCACTTTGGATCTGGGCCATTTCATTCTGGAAGAACACATGATGCGTGCGTGGACCCGCGATCTGCAATCGGCGCTCGCCGAACACGATATCGACGTCGGATTTTTCCCCGGTCACGACCCGATCGTCTGTGAGACCAATCAATAAGGAGGAGGATGCCTTGAATCTTCTCAAACAGATCGAACAACTCATTGTTTTGCAAAATGTCGACTCAGAGATATATGAGCTCAACAAGCAACTCGAGGAGGCCCCCCAAAAAGTTTCCTCCATCAAGCAAAAGCTGGAAACGCAACGGCATCAGCAGGCCCAGGTGGATGAAAAGATCGGCATGCTCCGCGAGCAGGAGCGGAAGCTGAACAGGGAGATCGAAGAGGACAACGACCGGATCAAGCAGAGCAAGAACAAGCTCATGTTGGTGGAGAATAGCAAGGAATACCACGCCATGATGCGCGAGATGGACAACCTGGAAAAGACGAACCGGCTCAGGGAAGAGGAAAAGCAGGCCGTCGAGGAGGACCTGGCCGCCCAGAACAATATCAAGGCCTCCCTGGATGCCGAGATCGACAAGCTGGACAAGGAGCTCCAGGAAAAACAGCAGAATCTTGACGCGCAACTCGAAGGGGCCCAGGCCAAGCTGGACGAGCTCCGCAAGAAGCGCGAGGCCGCGGCTCAGGATATTCCCCAGGCCATTTTGGGCCGCTACGAGTTCATCCGCTCCAGGCTCGCCCATCCCGTCATCGTTCCCGTGGACAACGGAGTCTGCCACGGCTGCTATATCAGTATTCCGCCACAGAGCTTCCTCGAGCTGCAAAAGGGCGAGCAGATCCTGAGCTGTCCCAATTGCCAAAGGCTCATATTCTGGGACAACCACTTCGACCAGAACGGAGCGCAAACCTAGGTTCCGGTCCCTGTTCCCCGTTCAGCGTTCCCCGTTCCCCGTTCAGCGTTCAGCGTTCAGGGTTGAGGGTTGAGGAGGCCAGGTCCCAAGTAAAAAGGGAAAAGTTCAAAGTTGTTGAAGAAAAGACAGAGACAAGGTTTTCTCAAGTGAGCTAGAGCCGGGCGACGTGCTTGAGGTGTTGAACGCCCCGCCGCTTCAAGCGGATCAGACACCGGGTTACGATTTACGCATCACGAGTCGCCAGCAACGAGCAGACATTTCCCCAGAGGCTCGCACCGCCCGTTTCTCGATAAGGCTGGGCGAGCCTCGTCCGGCAGTTTTCCACAGTCAGCACGTTCAACACGTTCCTCCCAAAAGTCGCGACATCGCTATGCAGACCTGGACCATCATTCTGGCTGCCGGACGTTCCAGCCGGCTCGGCTCGCACGGGCCGAAAAAGCAGTTCCTGACTTGGCGAGATCTGCCGCTGTTCTGGCATGCTGTCCGCGTCTTCGCCGCGGTTCCCGCGGTGGAAGGCATTGTTTTCGTCTTTCCCCCGGAAGAGAAGGAAGAACACGCGCAGTGGACCCGGGAAGCGGCCCGGAGAGAGACAATCGGCCTGGACCTCGCCTTTGCCGAAGGCGGAAAGCGCAGACAGGACTCCGTTCTGGCCGGCCTGTGCGCCATCCCCTCGCAGGGCAGCCACGTCCTGATTCACGATGCCGCCAGGCCCTTTCTCACTCCAGACCTGGTACAGCGCGTTATCGACGGGTTCAGCCGTGGCTCGCAGGGTGTCGTTCCCGGAGTGCCGGTCACGGATACCATCAAGCGTGTCCGGGGCGATGTGGTGCAAAGCACTCCACCTCGGGACGAGCTCTACGCCGTGCAAACGCCCCAGGGGTTTCGGCGCGAAAAGCTCCTGTCCGCCCATGAATGGGCGCTGGCCCGCGATTTGGAGTGCACCGACGACGCCACTCTTCTGGAATGGCTCGGCGAGGATGTCACCCTCGTGCGGGGCGAGGAAGGCAACACAAAAATCACCACACCCGAGGATCTGTCCGGGATGGATGAGCAGCAACCGCGTCAGGCACGGATATGCACAGGCTGGGGCTACGACGTGCACCGCTATGGCGAGGGCAGGGGGCTGAAGCTGGGCGGTGTCAGCATTCCACACGCGCCATCTGTGGAAGCCCACTCCGACGGGGACGTCGCCCTTCACGCTCTCATAGACGCCATTCTGGGCTGTCTGGGACGCGGGGACATCGGGGACCACTTTCCGGATTCGGATCCGGCCTATGAGGGCATCAACAGCGCCATGCTCCTCTCCGAAACCCTCGCCATGGCCCATAAAGACCGCTTCCGCCTATCCCACCTGGATCTGACCATTATCTGTCAGACCCCTAAAATGGAACCCCAGAAGGGAGCCATCAAAAAGAATCTGTGCAACCTCACCAAGCTGCCCCCTGAACAGGTCAATGTGAAGGCCACCACCGAGGAGGGCCTTGGGTTTACAGGACAGGGCAAAGGTATTAAGGCTGTAGCCCAGATTGTGGGAACAATGTCGGGATGATCCCGACTCCGCTTCGGCTGATCCGATCGGGCGCCTTGTACTGTAAAACCCGGTTTCAGCTTGAGGCGTTTTACGCTTAAGCCACCAGCACTTCCATTCCCAAGAACCAGCAGCCACGGGGAAGATTCATGCGGATCTACAATAGCGAGACCCGGCGCAAGGAGCCCTTTAAGCCCCGCGAAGAGGGCAGGGTGGCCCTCTACGTCTGCGGCGTCACCGCCTATGATGTGAGCCATATCGGCCACGCCCGGGCAGCCGTGGTTTTCGACGTGCTGGTCCGCAATCTGCGGGCCAATGGATACACTGTCGTCTTCGTCCGGAATTTCACGGATGTGGACGACAAGATCATCAACCGGGCCGCAGAGGAGAACCGCAGCTCCGAGGAAATCGCGGAACAGTACATCGAAGCCTTCCGCGAGGATATGAGCCGCCTGGATGTGTTGCGGGCCGACTTTGAACCCAGAGCCACGGAGCACATCCAGGATATGCAAGCCATTATCGGCAAGCTCCTGGATACCGGGTACGCCTATGCCACCTCCGAGGGCAATGTCTATTTCCGGGTCCGATCCTTTCCCGACTACGGCACCCTTTCCGGCAGGGATGTGGAAGAGCTCAAGGCGGGTATCCGCATCGATCCCGACGACGAGAAGGAGGATCCCCTGGACTTCGCCCTCTGGAAACGGGCCAAGCCGGGTGAGCCTTCCTGGAGCAGCCCATGGGGCGAGGGCAGGCCGGGATGGCACATCGAGTGCTCGGCCATGAGCGAAAAGCTGCTCGGCATCCCCTTCGACATTCACGGCGGCGGACAGGATCTCATCTTCCCCCACCACGAAAACGAGCGGGCCCAGAGCATGGCCGCGAGCGGGGGGACCTTCGCCCGCTATTGGATGCATAACGGCTACGTCCAGGTGGAAAGCGAAAAGATGTCCAAGTCCCTGGGCAATTTCGTCACGGTGGAAGACGTCTTCCGGGAGCACCCGCCCGAGGTGCTCCGCTTTTTCCTGCTGGGCAAGCACTACCGCAGCCCGCTGGATTTCACCTGGCCGGCCATGCAGGACACGGAAAAGGCGCTCAAGCGCATCTACCAGGCCCGCATGAACATGAGCCTCGCCCTGGAGCAGAGCGGCGGCAAGGACACGCCCCTGCCCGAGGAAATCACGCAGGAGGCCGGACAGCTCATGCAGGAATCGCAGGATCACCTGGACGACGATCTGAATACCGCCGCCTGCATGGGCCACATCTTCAGCCTTATCCGGCTGGGGAACAGGATCCTGGAAAACAAGGGCTGGCGCAGGTCCACTCAGGGTCGCGAGCTCTTGCAAAGCGTCCTGGAGCACATCCGCTCCACCGGCGATATCCTGGGCGTATTCCACAAGGACCCCGCAACCTTCCTGGACGAGCTGCGGCGTTTCAAGGCCGAAAAATACGGCGTGGACCTGGAGGAGGTGCAGCGCCTGATCCGGGAGCGCCAGGAAGCTCGACAAAACAAGGATTTCTCCCGGGCGGACGCCCTGCGGGATCAGCTTGCGGAAATGGGAATCACGCTCCAGGACGGGCCCCAGGGCACGGACTGGGACATGGAGTAGCCCCCACTGCCGAAACGCCGCCTCGCGCCCGCACATACCATCAGAGTCTGTTGAAAAATCCGAATCAAACAGGCCGTTGAAAATTTCAACGGCCTGATCAACCAACGGACAGCGAACCATGCCGGCAAGCAGCAAGAGCCAGGCCATCAAGGCCTTTCTGGTCATGGATGTTCTGGAGGCCGCCAAGCGCCTGGAGGCCGGCGGCCAGGACATCGTGCACCTGGAGATCGGGGAGCCGGACTTCGATACCCCCCAGTGCATCAAGGACGCCGCCTGCCGGGCCCTGGAGCACGGAGAAACGGGGTACACGCACAGCCAGGGCCTGCCCGAGCTCCGGGAGGAGATCTGCTCGGAGTACCGTCGCAAGTACGGCGTCAGCGTGGAGCCGGAACAGATTGTGGTTACCTCGGGGACTTCCCCGGCCCTTCTGCTCTGCTTCGCCGCCATTCTGGAAGCCGGCGAGTCCGTGGCCGTTCCGGATCCGGGCTATGCCTGCTACGCCAACTTCATCGCCTTTGCCGACGGCACTCCCCGAACGATTCCCGTTCGGGACGAGGAAGGGTTCCACATCTCCCTGGATGCCATCCGTCGAAGCGGCAGCGAGGCACTCAGGGCGGTGATGCTCAATTCGCCGGGCAATCCCACGGGGACCCTCATGGCGCCCGAGCTCATGCAGGAGCTTGCGGAGGCGGGCCACTGCCTCGTCTCCGACGAGATCTATCATGGCCTGACCTACGAGGGCGAGGAGAGAAGCGCCCTGGAGTTCACGGACAATGCCTTCGTGCTCAACGGCTTTTCCAAACGGTTCGCCATGACCGGCTGGAGGCTGGGCTATCTCATCGCTCCCCATCAGTACGTTCGGCCCATCCAGAAGATGGCCCAAAATCTCTTCATCTGCGCCGGTTCCATCGTCCAGCGGGCCGGTCTTGCCGCCCTGCGCGAGGCGGAGCCGGATGTGGAGCACATGCGCCGGACCTACAACGAACGGCGCAGATACATGCTGGGCAGACTGCGGGAAATGGGACTCGCCGTGGGCACCGATCCCACCGGGGCCTTTTATATTCTGGCCGATGCCAGGCATATCAACAGCGACTCCTATCAGCTCGCCTTTGATATCCTGGAAAAGGCCGGGGTCGCCGTGACACCCGGCATCGACTTCGGCCAAAACGTTGAGGGCTATATCCGCTTTTCCTATGCTACCTCCCTGGACCGCATCGCCGAAGGCATGGACAGGCTCCAGGCCTACGTCGCCGCTCGAACCCCTTAACCCCGGATGCCGGCGCCCTCGCCACGATCCTCCCGCCTGTCCGACTCAAGATGGAAGGAGGGAGCCATGAGCAAGGAACTCATTGCCTTGCAGCAAATCGCGGAGACCAAGATCCGCCAGGCCCAGCGCGAGGGCGAGCTGGACAACCTCCCCGGGGAAGGACAGCGCCTGGAGCTGGACGACGACTCCCACATCCCGTCCGAGCTGCGCATGGCCTACCGCATCCTGAAGAACGCGGACTATGTGTCCCCCGAGGTGCAGCAGCGCAAGGAGATAGCGGACATCAAGGAGATGCTCCAGGACTGTCAGGACGAGCGCACGCTCTACCAAAAGGTCCAGAAGCTGAACCTCTATATCACCAAGCTGAACGAACAGCGCAGAACGCCGATCCATCTCCAGGAAGAACAGGTCTACTACCAGAAAGTCCTGGAGCGGGTCCGGGTTGCTCAAAAGAACAGCTCCGACAAGGAGGAGGAATGAACTGGCACTCGGAGAGCCTCTTGGTGCATTTCCGGCGTGTGGAACACATCAAGTCCCAGGCTGTGAACTATCTGAGCCTCAATCTCAACGAAAGGCAGCTCTGCGACCTGGAGCTCTTGTGCAACCGGGCCTTTTACCCCTTGAACGGGTTCCTCAACCAACAGGAATACGAATCCGTCCTGGAAAGCGGCCGGCTTCCCGAGGGATGGCTCTGGCCCATGCCCATATGCCTCGATGTTCCGGAGAACCTGGCTCGCAGTCTCGAGCCCGGAACCCCGCTCTCGCTTTTGGATCAGGAGGGTTTCCTGCTGGCGATCCTCCACGTGGAAGACGTCTGGTGTCCGGACAAGCGCCGGGAAGCCCAGAGCATCTTCGGGACCGAGGATGCGGACGAGCACCCCTCGATCTTTCACCTCTACCACAAGATGCACTCCTATTACGTGGGAGGGCGCATAGAGGGCATCCATCCCCCGCCCCACTACGACTTCCCCGAGCTCAGGATTCCGCCCTCGGAGACGCACAGGCTCTTCACCAGCAGGGGATGGCGCAACGTGATCGGCTTCCATACGGAGAAGCCGCTTCACTGCGCCCACAAGGAAATGATCCTGGACGCCGCCCGGAAGGCGAGCGCCAGCATCTTCGTCAATCCCGTGGTTGGAATCCCTTCACCGGGCGATCTGGATCATTTCACCATGGTCCGCAGCTATCAGGCCTTCGTGGAGCACTTTCCCAAGAACATGATCCAGCTGGGGCTTTTGCCCTTCGCCAGCCGCAAGGCGGGCCCCAAGGAGGCCCTGCTGCAGGCCCTGATCCGCAAGAACTACGGCTGCACCCACTTCATGGTCGCTCCGGACCATGCGGACCCCTTCATGCACAACAGCAACAACGATCTCTTCTATCCCCCCGGAGCGGCCCAGGAACTTCTGCGCAAGAACGAAGATGAGCTTGGCGTCACCCCTGTCGATCTCACGCCCATGGTCTACGTGGAGGACAGGGCCCAGTATCTCCCGGAACACGAAGTAGACAATTCCATGCAGGCCAAGAAGATCTCCTCCTCGGAGCTCCGGCGGCGCCTGGAATTCGACCTGGACATCCCGGAATGGTTTTCCTTCCCCGAAGTGGTGCAGGAGCTGAAAAAGAGCCATCCCCCGCGCCACAAGCAGGGACTGACCATTTTTCTCACCGGCCTGTCCGGTGCGGGCAAGTCCACACTGGCCCGCATCCTCTACGTCAAGTTCATGGAGATGCGCGACCGTCCTGTAACCCTGCTGGACGGGGACATCGTCCGCAAGAACCTCTCCAGCGAACTGGACTACAGCCAAGAACACAGGGAAATCAATGTCCGCAGGATCGGGTTCGTGGCCGGCGAGATCACCAAGAATCGAGGCATCGCCATCTGCGCCCCCATTGCTCCCTATGAGGAATCACGTCGCCACAACCGGGAGCTCATCGAGCAATATGGCGGGTACATCCAAGTCTATCTGAGCACACCGCTGTCGGTTTGCGAGAACCGGGACCGCAAGGGGATCTACGCCAAGGCCAAGCAGGGAATCATGAAGGGGGTCACCGGTATCGACGATCCCTACATCCCGCCCTCCGATCCGGAGATTTCCCTGAATACCAGCGAGTACACCCCGGTGGAGGGGGCTCAGCAGGTGCTGCTCTATCTGGAGGAGCAGGGCTATATCAAATAGGAATTCGATTACTGGCCCCATCTTTAGGGAGAAGAGAGGAAGCTTCTCCTGGAAGCGAAGGCCATAGTCGATGAACAGGGTGTGTTGGCAACGGTGAGTCGGAGAACTGCAATAGAGGCTGTTTGCATCTTCGAGTGTAAGCGAGTCAGCAGCGGGGCCGGGGATGCATATCCCCTTGCGAATCAGCGCGAAACGAGTTAAATTTTCTTTGCCGGAGAGGTGGCCGAGTGGCTAAAGGCGGTGGTCTTGAAAACCACTGTGGAGCGACGCTCCACCGGGGGTTCGAATCCCTCCCTCTCCGCCATGATAGGGGACAGACGCTAGCTTGTCACGCTTGCCCCAAATGACGAGAGCCCGGCCTTTTGGTCGGGCTCTCGTCGTTTGGGGCACTGTGAAGCCCTTTTGCTCACCAGGCGTTCTTCCACTATCGCTGACAGCCTGTTGGAAAGGCCCTCGTCAAACAGGACGTTCGAAAATCGGAAGGGCCGAACGCGGAAAAGGTCCCGCTCGAAACACAACAGAGCCCTTTTTGTCTGAAAATGTGAATAACTTTCTGATTTGTATGTCGAAAATTGGAAGCGCGAGGCTCGACGGGGAGTGCGTTGAAGCCGTGTTTCATAAGCGTGCGGGCCCTTGTTCTGCGCGATATGGCAACCCTGCCAGTAGCGACGGTAAGATCCGCGCTGCCGAAAGAGACATTGAACACACGTTCTGTCACACGCTGAAATCGATCAGCTTGTTCAGCCCCATCAATTGAAACACGGAATAAAACACTGGACTCAACGCACTCCCCGACTCGCCTCGCAATATTTTCCTGTTTGGTTGTGCCCGGGTCGGCCCGGGAATGAGGGTTATAGAAAAATGTGTCCAACACTTTGAATTAACTGAAAATACGACGAGGCCTGCCCTGCACGCATTCACAGAATGAGTGCAGGGCTCGTCATGGGTCTGCCTGGGAATGATGGTTGCGGGCATTTGAACTTTTCCTGCAAGGCAGCAGTTGTACCCCATTGGACGCCCTGCTCAACTCGAGAAGAGCATGCCGAGAGACTTCCCGCAATCAGGAAATTTCCGCCACATTCGCCTGCAAGTTTTTGAGTTTTTTTCAACCTTCTCTTGACAAATTCTTTTTCTCATGGCTAGCTTCCCAAAATTTCTTCTCAGTTTTCCAGATGAATCAACCCTCCAATAAACGTCGAGGCCTTATCGGTGAATTGCCTCATGCACCTGATCAAAGACAGATTGTTTCCTTGCAGCGCGAAACCCGATATTACCGCGACATTCCCTCCCCCACACGCAACAAGGATGGTTCCCTCTGTCCTGCGGAACGGATTGTGGCGGACAATCGCGAGGCGTAAGAGCTCATAGCGCGACAACACGCAAATGCGCCCGGAGACCAGCTCCGACCGGGAAACGGACAAGCCCCACAGGAGGTAGTTGTGAGCAGAAAGAAAAAAGGTGGAATCATGCCTTTTCTTCTAGGAATCGCCGCCGCTCTCATCGTGGGCTGGATTATTTTTCCCCAGGTTCTTTACGTCCAGGGGAAACAGCCGATCCACTTCAGTCACAAGCTCCACCTGAAACACACGGGCGAATGCGAGGTCTGCCATTCCAACAAGGAACAAAGGGCCTATGCCACTCGCCTTCCGACAACTGAGGACTGTGCACTGTGCCACTCCGAAGTCCTGGCCGGGACCCCGGACGAGGAAAGGCTCAACGAATACATTGAAAAGGACAAAAAGATCCCCTGGAAGGTATACCAGAGGCAGCCGGACAACGTGTACTTCTCCCATCTGGCCCATGAGGACCAGGAATGCAGCCGGTGCCATCCGGACGTGGAGAACACCGAGGACATGCCGATAAGATACAAGAACCGGATTACCGGATATACCCAAACCACCATGAAAATGAACGAATGCGAGCACTGCCACGCCCAGGAGGATGCGAACAACGCCTGCTACGTTTGTCATAAATAACCCGTTGCGCGTCCGGAAAGACCCCTTTCCGGACGCGTGCTCCACTTCGACTCGTACAGGAACAAGAAGCCAAAAAATGATGGGAAACACGTTTTTTTGCGCGAAAAAACAAGGACACCTTCCGGCTCTTCAGTGTTCTTGCTTCTTGAGTGGATCTGATACGAGGCGCAGGACGCTTCTCTCCGGCAGAATCCTGTCTGAGGAGAGCTCAATAAGCCCAGGAGTACCGCCATGGCACTGGACCGCAGAGGATTTCTCAAGTTCGTCGCCGGCGGGGTCATCGCAACAGGCCTAACCCCGCTCCCCTGGAAGCTCACCGACGATATCTCCATCTGGACCCAGAACTGGCCCTGGATCGCCGAGATTCCCGACGGAGAGCTCCAAACCGCTTCCGCTCTGGTCAAACTGGGTCAGCCGGAATACGGTATTCGGGTCAATACAGTCGAGGGCAGACCCATAACAGCGGCCGGCAATCCGGACCATCCCCTGAGCCGGGGCGGCATTGACCCCCTGGCCGCCAGCAGCGTTCAAATGCTCCACAGCCCGGCACGGCTCAAGGGCCCCATGAAAAAGGAGGGCGGCGGCTTCGTGAGCCTGTCCTGGGAACAGGCCATCAAGGAGCTTGCCGACACGTTGTCCGGGCTCAAGGGAGAAAACAGTGTAGCTTGCGTGAGCGGGGACGAGACCAGCTCCGCCAACGAAATCCTGGCCGGTCTCGTGCAAGGGCTCGGCTCGGACAAGTTCTTTTTCCAGCCCGGAGAGGCCACCCTGTATCACCGCACCTGGCAAACCCTCATGGGAGGCCGGGGCCATATCGGATACGATCTGGCCGAAGCGGACCTCGTGCTGAGCCTCGGCCCTGATCTGTTGGAATCATGGGGCAATGCGGTAAGCCATCAGCACCTCTTCGGCAAGGACACCTTCCGCCTTCTCTATGCCGGACCGGTACAAAACAACACTGCCGCAGTGGCGGAACGCTGGATTCCGGTGCACGGTGACGCCATGGGTCACCTGGCTCTGGCCCTGAGCTACCACATCCTTGAAGATGGCCCCCCTGCAGGGAGAAATATTCCCGGCTTTAAGGATCTTGCCCGCTTCGTCCGGCGCAACTACGGCCCGATGCAAGCCCAGAAGAAAACAGGGCTCCCGGAGGAGACAATCCGGAGCCTGGCCCGAGAGCTTTTGAGCTCCGAACGGCCTCTCGCGATTCCCGGCTCCCTTGCCGGAAGCTGCGATGTCTCCGGCTTCGACCTCTATGCCGGCTTCTGTCTCAATCTCTTTTTGGGAAGGCTCAACACCGCAGGGGGCATGCAGTGCATTCCCGAGCCCCCCAAGGTGATTTCCGGAGCCCCTTCCTGGTCGGAAATGCTCTCCGGGGATCTTCTCGCCGCATTGCGAAAGATCGCTCAGGGCTCCGAGCCAGCGCCGGAGGTCATGCTTTTCTACGAGTGCAATCCCGTATACAGCCTCCCGGACAAGGATCTCACCCAAAAAGCCCTGGAGGCGATTCCCTATAAAGTGAGTTTCAGCCAGTTTATGGACGAGACGGCCTCTTCCTGCGATCTTTTGCTTCCCAACCACTATTTCCTGGAACGCCTCGACGACGCATTCGCCCCGTTCTCCTCGCCGTCGGCAAACTACTCCGTGGGGCCGCCGGTTGTCGAGCCGGTACACGCGACGCGGAGCATCCCGGACCTGCTCCTGGATCTGCACCGCAGGTTGGGCCTCGAGCCCGGCAGCAACTCCTACGAGGCCGTGCTGAAGCAGAAAGCCAACATCCTGGGCGCTAATTGGGGAGAGCTCACCTCCGGGAAAATGTGGCAGAGCAACACTGTTGCCAGGCAGAACGGGCTTGAAATATGGAACCAGCGGATCGAACGCTTACTCGATCAATCCCTCAAGGTTTCGAGCGAATATCAGGTACACCTTGTCCCCCAGATCGATCGCAGAACGGGAACCCCGCAAACAGGGATTCCCCCTTTCGGGCTCCAGACTTTCCGGGAGAACGAGCTGGAGAAAGACACCTTATTCGTCCGCCTCAACCGGCAAACCGCCCGCAAAAACGGCGTCAAGGAGGGCTCCCTGGTGCGGATCTCCTCCCCCAAGGGAGCGTGCCGAACCAAGGTCCAGCTGGATGAGAGCGTGATGACGGACGCTGTGGTGCTGCCTCTCGGATTCGGCCACACGGACTGGGACCAGTTCAGCCGCGGCAAGGGCGAGAACGGTCTCAAGCTCATCGGAATCCGTACCGAGCCCGGCAGCGGAATGGCCCATTGTCCCTCTCCCCGTGTTCGAATCGACAAACTCGAGGCCGCGAGGTAGACCATGTCCGAAACAATGCAGATCCATGAGGAATTCGAGATCAAGTGGGGAATGGTCATCGATGTGGACAAGTGCACGGGGTGCGGGGCCTGCCAGGTAGCTTGCCAGGCCGAGAACAACATCCCGCCGTCACGGCAGTCCTTCGACCGCCTCGAGACCGTTCACTGGCTCTTCGTGCACAAGCTGGACAACGGCCTGCCCTATCCGGACAACGACATCGCCTACCTGCCCCGTCCCTGCATGCAGTGCGGCAATCCCTCCTGCGTCTCCGTATGTCCGGTTATCGCCACCACCAAGGAAGAAGAGGGGGCCATCGTGAGCCAGATCTACCCCCGCTGCATCGGCTGCCGCTACTGCATGGCGGCCTGCCCCTATCACTCCCGGGTCTTCAACTGGTTCGACCCGCAGTGGCCCAAGGGCATGGAAAAGACCCTGACCCCTTATGTATCGGTCCGCCCCAGAGGGGTCGTGGAAAAATGCACCTTCTGTCACCACCGCTTCCAGATCGCCAAGCGCAAGGCCCGCGCCGAGGGCAGGAACCCGCACCATTTCAGGGACGGGGAATACGTGACCGCCTGCGCAGAGGCCTGCCCCACCGGCGCCATCGTCTTCGGCGACCTGCACAATGCGCATCACAGGGTCCATAAACTGTCCCAGAGTGAATACGCCTTCCGGATTCTGGAGCGGCTGGGCACCGAGCCGCAGGTCTACTACCTGAGTCGCCGGGCCTGGGTCCGCCGGCAGGGAGACAATCACGTGCAAAAGGATCAACAGCGAGGTGAATAGGCCATGCTGGAAGAAGAACTCATTCCCGAAGGGGTCAAGCGCTGCTCCCTGAACAAGTTCGGGGCCTGGATCGGCGTCCTCTTTCTGTTTATCCTGTGGGGCCTTATTGCCGCTTTTCTAATCTACGGCTTCGGGCTCGGCGTCACCAATCTGGACAACTATTTCGCCTTCGGTCTGTGGATCGCTATCGATCTCATCGTTATCGCCCTCGGAGCCGGGGCCTTTTTCAGCGGATTCCTCAAGTACATCCTGGGCATCGACGAGCTGAAGAACATCATCAATCTCGCGGTTGTGGTGGGGTTTGTCTGCTATACCGGAGCCCTGATGCTCTTGGCCTTCGAGATCGGCCAGCCCTTGCGCGGCTGGTTCGGGTACTGGCATGCCAATGTCCACTCCATGCTCACCGAGGTAATCTTCTGCATCACCTGCTACCTCATCGTGCTCAGCATCGAGTTCGTCCCCATTATTCTGGAGAACCGGCAAATCCACAAGCTCCCCTTCTTCCGCAACCTGGCCCACAACTTCCATATCACCATGCCCCTGTTCGCGGCGGTGGGGGCCTTTCTCTCCTTCTTCCACCAGGGCTCCCTGGGAGGCATGTTCGGGGTCCTCTTCGGCAGACCCTTCGCCCTGCGGGAGGGTTTCTTCATCTGGCCCTGGACCTTCTTCCTGTTCATTCTCTCCGCCATTGCCTCAGGGCCCGTCTTTATCATGCTTATATCCACCGTCATGGAGAAGGTTTCCGGCAGAAAGCTGGTCCCCTTTTCCACCAAAAAGCTTCTGGGGAAGATCTCCGGGTTATTGCTCTGCGTCTATCTCTTCTTACGGATCCTGGACGTCTGGTCCTGGGCCACCGGCATCCTGCCCAAGACGGGCTTCACCTTTGATGAGATGTTCAATCAGTTCTACGGCCAATGGCTTTTGTGGCTCGAGCTGGGCGTCTGCGGCGTCCTGCCCGCGATTATCCTGATAAATCCCTCGCTTCGGGCCAGGGCGTGGCTCCTGTACATCGCCTCAGCGCTTGCCTGTATGGGGATTGTGGTCAACCGCTACGTCTTTGCCGTTCAGACCCTGGCAATACCGGTCATGCCCTTCGACGAATGGTTCGCCTACATCCCCAACTGGACCGAATGGGGCACCACATTCATGATGGTGGCCTATTCCGCGCTCGTGGTCAGCCTCGCCTATCGCTACCTCCCCCTCTTCCCCAAGGAGAGGCAGCTCAATGCCTGAGGGCCCGATCCGGCCTAGTTGACCTCTGACTGAGATCGCGATACAGGGTTGGCCTGATTCAGTGCCAACCCTTTTTTTTAAGGCCATACATATGCTCGACTCCCAGACACTGCAGAAATATGCCGATGTCATGCTTTGGGGCATGTACACGGCTCGAAGCTCCCCCTTTACCGCCGGGGAAACCGTCCTGCTTCGCTACGACCACTCCGCCACAGGCCTTGCGGAGATCGTGTACGAAAAGCTCCTGTTGGACGGTCTCAACGTGGTGCAAAGGGCGACTCCCACATTCGGGATGGAGCGGTCCTTCCTGAAGGTCTCCGGCCCCTCTCAACTGGAGTTCCTCCCACCGGGCGAGGAGACCCTGGCGCACAACATCCACGGAACCATGTCCCTGCTCGCGCCGGAATCGCTGACTCATCTGCAGGATATCGACCCCTCGCGCATCGGCAAGGTGATCCTGGCCAAGAAGAGGATACGGGACATCCTCGACGAAAGGGAGAATCTTGGCCACTTTGGCTGGACGCTGGGCCTGCTCCCCACAAAGGCCCTTGCCCATAGCGCTGGGCTTACGCCGCAGGAATACGCCGACCAGATCGTCAAGGCCTGCCATTTGGATCATCCGCAACCGGAAGAGAAATGGCAGGAAATCTACGACTCGGCCCAGGACATCAAGTCCCGGCTCAACGACCTGCAGATCCACTCCCTCCATCTGGAGTCGGAGAGCTGCGATCTCTGGATCACCCCCGGACAGCACAGGCGGTGGGTAGGTGTCTCCGGCCACAACATTCCCAGCTTCGAGATCTTTACCTCACCCGATTGGCGGGGAACTCAGGGTGTGTTCTTCATGGACCAGCCCTCCTACCGCAACGGGAATCTGGTCCGCAACCTTCGTCTGGAATTCAAGGACGGCGAGGTGACCGGCATTCAGGCCGAAGAGGGCGAGGACTTCGTCCGCAAGCAGATCCAGGTGGACGAAAACGCGTGCAAGCTCGGCGAGTTCTCCCTGACCGACAGGCGTTTTTCCCGCATCGACCGCTATATGGCGCACACTCTGTACGACGAGAACTTCGGCGGGGAGCACGGCAATTGCCACATCGCTCTCGGTGCCTCCTACTCCGAGACCTATGCCTTCGGGGGTGACAACCTGATCAAGGCCCAAAAAGCGGAATACGGATTCAACGATTCCGCTCTGCACTGGGATCTGGTCAACACCGAGCCCAAACGGGTACAGGCCAGGCTGGAATCCGGTGAGACGCGGACCATTTACGAGGACGGAGAGTTCCTGCTTTAACAGGGTGCTCAATTTCAACCCCTATTCCCGGGCCCCGGGCACAACCAAGCATACAATGCCGCGAGGCATTAGCGGGGGGAACGCTGAAGCGCAGGGTTCATCACGGGTTTCACATGAAGGGATACGCGACACCTCCGTCGATATTCCCGGTCTCTCGTACTTTGAGACAGGATTCAATTTATGTGTCTTCCCTTTTGGAGCGGACTCGATGTACCTTGCGCGGTTCCAACAAGGCCATGGTGTATTATGAACCCCAGCGAAGCGTTCCACCCGCTAATGCCTCGCGGACAATTCCCCGATAAATCAGTTCGTTGAGCGCATTTTCATACAACCTTCATTCCCGGGCCGACCCGGGCACAACCAAGCATGAAAATGGTGCGCGGGGAGCCCTGTTGAATCCTGCCTTCGGCAGGGCAGCTACGCTGCATTCAACAGGGCAAGTCGGGGATTGCGCTGATGCCGGTGTTTCATCCCGGCGTCCAGTGCCGGGAGGGGCACACGCTGAGCGAATTATGCCCGCGAGACAACGGTTGTTTTCCACGAAGCCTTGGCATCGCGAACCTTACGGTCGCTACCGGCAAGATCGCCATATCGCGGACTACAAGGGCGCGCCTGTATATGAAACATGGCTTCAGCGCACATCCCCGTCTCGCCGCGCCAGACAATTGAACGTAACAATTCAACAGGTTGTACACATTTTCGTACAAAAAATTGCTGCGTTGCTTCAAAAAGTTCAAACCGGGCGTCTTGCCTCTGCTGCAAAGCCCATCCGTACCGCACACGCCTATGCATGAAATGTCCGTGGCCCAGAGCCTGATCGGCATCATCGAAAGCGAGATGGACAAGAACGCGGTCACCACCCTGCAGGCGGTCAAGGTCAAGGCCGGCCGGATCAACGCCATTGTCCCCGAAGCCCTGGAAATGGCCTTCCGATCCCTTACCACGGGCACGGCCATGGAGGGGGCCCGCCTGGAGCTGGAAACAGTGCCCCTGGAGCTGGAGTGCGGGGCCTGCGGGGCCCGCTTCACCTCCGGGACCGAAGACACGCTTTTCCTGCACGCCGAATGCCCGGAATGCGGCCAGGAATTCGGCCACAGGATCGTGACCGGCAGGGAGCTCTCCATCGAGTATATTGAAGCCGATTGAGGACAAAACCATGCAGATTCAAGTCGTACGCAAGGTCCTGGAGCACAACGAGGAGACAGCCAAGCAACTGCGCGACACATTCAGCCGCCACCGCACCCTGGTCCTCAATCTCATGAGCTCGCCTGGAGCCGGAAAGACCACGCTTCTGGAGACGACGCTGGGGACCCTGCAGCGCTCCTTCAACACCGCGGTTATCGAGGGCGACATCAGCACCACCAGGGATGCGGAACGCATAGCCGCCACGGGAGCGCAAACCCTGCAGATCAATACCGACGGGGCCTGCCACCTGGACAGCTCCATGGTCCTTCAGGCTTTGGAGCACCTCGATCTCTCCAGCCTGGACCTCCTGTTCATCGAGAATGTGGGCAACCTCGTCTGCCCCGCTGAGTTCGAGCTCGGCGAAGACGCCACCATTACGCTGCTCAGCATCCCCGAGGGCGACGACAAGCCGGAGAAATACCCCGGCATGTTCGCCAAGTCCCACGCCCTGATCCTGAACAAGACCGACCTGCTGCCCTATCTGACCTTCGACGTGGAACGGGCCAAAACAGCCGCCATGACCGTGAACAAGGATCTGGAATTCTTTGCCGTCTCCGCGGCGCAGGGAGACGGGCTGGAGGAATGGACCCAGTGGATCGCGGACAAGGTCCGGGACAAGAAGGCTAGCGGATGAGGCGGCCCGATCTGCTCCAATTTTCCCTGCCATTCCGGAAAAAGAAACCCCGGAGGGGCACATGCCCCGCCGGGGTTTTCTTAACAGGCCGCCCCCAAACTTCCAATTGCTGCGTTGTCCGGCACCTATTTGAGTTGACAAAAGGGCCTCTGGTTGACTTGTCTTCACAAATAGGTGCCGGATTCAAACTCTCACGTAGGAATAACTACGCCCCAGTGAAACAGAAGAAGGTTTCACCCCGGTAGCATCACAAGGCTGA
>JAZKRN010000003.1:0-53554 GCA_036628655.1 Desulfohalobiaceae bacterium
CTTGCCCGGCACTCACTTTTTTTATGTTTGCTCGTAATATATTGAACTTCGGGGGGAAAGTGAGTGCCGGGTCGCGCTTGACCCATGAAATTTTTGAATGCCCTGTCTGATACGGACTTTTTTCAACAGGCTAAACCGATTCCACAGCCTTCACTTCAGGAACTTCCTGTTTCAAAGCCTGCTCAATCCCGTTCTTGAGCGTCATCTGGGACATGGGGCAACCCGCACAGGCGCCCTGCAGGCGTACCTGCACCACGCTGTCCTCGGTCACCCCAACCAGCTCCACATCACCGCCGTCGGCCTGGAGCTGGGGCCTGATCTTTTCCAATGTTTCCTGGACTTTTTCCCGCATGATATCCTCCTTGGTCTGCCTCCTCCCGCTACTTCCTGGTGCCTTTCCTGCATGAGTCGTCGGTTTTATTTTTTGCTCCCGCAAAGCCGCCCATATGTTCTGTCTTAGCGACAGATCAAGCATGACAATTCACTAACGCTTCTCGGGCTGGTAAGCTCTCCAGCGGCCTCGAATCAGCCCATCGCCTGAAGCGCAGCGAGCAGCTTTTCTGGAGGTCGCCTCTCGGGAACGTGCACATGGTCAATGGTGCCCTCGTTCCATTCCGGGGAGACATAGAGCCCGCAGTAGCAGCTTCCGTACTCCCGGATGTCCGGCCAGGCATAGGTGCAGGGACAGAGAATGTCCTTGTCCATCTCGTAGACGCCGCTGGCCAGACGGCAGGGGCAGGCCATATACCCGTAGCGCTCCCTGTTGATCAGAAGGCTGTTCAAAAGATCCCGAACAAGGGCCTCGTCCTTGTTGAAGTAGAGACCCCTGGGCTCTTGAAGCTCCTTCAGCTTGGCATACAGAGTGTCCACATCATACATGGCCCTGCAGCGCCTCCTCGATCTCGTCCTTTTTGTATCCCACGATACACCTTTCACCGATCACCAGGGTGGGAAAGGAGAGCGAGGGATTGTACTGCTTGACCTCCTCGATAACCTCCTGCCGCTGATCGCCCTCGAGTTGGTCCACATCCGTGGCGTCGTAGTCCACCCCCTTCTGCTGCAGAAGCTCCTTGGCCTTCTTGCAGTGGGAACAGGTGCTCAATGCATAGAGCTTCACACTATCGGCCATAATGCTCTCCTTATTAATGCCTTGCGTTGGTAAACGATCCTTCCATACTCTAATAATAGTAGGCATTTCCCCCGGGATGTCAAATCAAGGCTATCAGGCCCCGAGCCGCCAGCGGTTTTCGTTGTCAGGCCCTCTCCGCCAGCTTTGCCTCCACCTTCTCCAGGACAGTCGCCTGGACGCTCTGCGTGGGGGCGCTGCCATCCACCAGGCGGATTCGCTGGGGTTGGGCCTCTGCCAGGCGCAGGTATTCCTGCCGCACTCTCTGGTGAAAGGCGAGGTCTTCGGCCTCGAAGCGCCCCTCCGCTTCGTGGGCTCCGTTCTCCGCATTCCGTCCCCTGGCCCGCTCGAGCCCCTCCCGGGCCTCGAGGTCCAGGACAAAGGTGAGGTCCGGATACACGCCGCGCGAAGCGATCCGGTTCAGCTCGGGGATCGCTTGAGGATATACTCCTCTCCCGCACCCCTGATAGGCCAGGGTGGAGTCGATATAGCGGTCCACGATCACTACCCGTCCCCGCTCCAGGGCGGGCGCCAGGACCTGGGCCACATGCTGGGCCCTGTCCGCGAGATAAAGGAAGAGCTCCGCTTCCTCGGTGAGATCCGTGCTTGCCGTATCCAGGAGAATGCGCCGCAGTTGCCCGCCCAAGGGGCTCCCCCCGGGTTCCTTGCTCACCAGCGGATCCAGGCCGCGCTTGCGCAGATTCTCTGCCAGCATTTCCGCCTGGGTGCTCTTGCCCGATCCCTCTATTCCTTCAAAGGTAATAAACATCGCCTGCTCGCACTCTTGGAAGAGGTGTCATCGCTCTTGTCGAAATCGCTCGTGCTGCTGGCCCGGTAGACCTTGCGCTCCAGGGAACGCTGGTACGCGGACCAGGCATCGTCCTCGTCCCGTCCCTCGAGAGCGGCATCCACAGTATTCAGCTTGGCGTCGAGATTGTCCGCGAAGTGCAGGACAAAGGCCTCTTTGGTCTTGGGCCGCTTGGGGGAGCCGTATTCGAACTCACCATGGTGGCTCAGGATAAGGTGCCTCAGGTGCAGCAGCAGCTCGGAATCGAGCTCCTGGATACGGCTCATGATCGGCTCCAGGACCTGAAGCCCGAGCACGATGTGGCCCAGCAAACGTCCGGTATCGGTGTACTCCGGCGCCACTCCATAGTGCAGCTCCCAGGCCTTGCCCAGGTCGTGCACCACCGCGCCGACGAGGAGAATCTCCCGGTCCAGGTCGGGACGGAGGTCGCATATGGACAGGCAGGTCCTGGCCACGTGCAGGGTGTGCTCCAACAGGCCTCCGCGATAGGCGTGGTGGATGGCCTTGGCAGCGGGGGCGGCGAGAAGCCTGCTCCGCGTGTCCTTGTTGCCAAACACTTCCCGGCAGAGCTTTTTCCAGCCCGTGTTGCTCAGCTCGTTGCGGCACAGCCGCTCCAGCTCCTGCAAAAGCTCCTGCGGAGGGGGATCGCTGCTGGGCAACAGCTCGGACCAGTCGAAATCGCCCTCCTGGAGATGGGTCAGCTCGGAGAGGACCAGCTGTTGCTGCTCCCGAAAGGTGCGCACCTGAGCCCGTATCCGCACCACCTGTTCCGCTCTGAGATCCGTGTATTCGTTGCTCAGCGGAGACCAGATCTTGGCCTCGATCTGGCCGGTCGCATCCTGCAGGCGAAGATCCCAGTAGGGCCCGTTACGGGAGGCAGCCTGCCTGGCCTGAACCAGGACAAAGACGTCCTCCACCTCCTGACCAGTCCGAAATTCGCGTATGGGGCATGTCTTTCTGTACATCGGCCTTGTCATGCACTCCGGTTTGGGTTATACAAGGCTCTTTGACAAAGGGGCTCATCCATCGTCAACGAGACGGGCAATCCTCCAGCTCCGATCCGACCCTGCAAGAAAGCGGCAGCGGGGCACAAAAGGGTGTCACGCCTCTGCGTCAGGGAAAAATTTCTCGCGAGGGGGTAAGCCGGCGACTCGCCGCTTCCCGACCTTTCGGAACGCAGAGCCTCGCTCGGCTCACAGACAGAGTATTCTAGCCTGATTCGGCAGTTTTTTCAAAGCCCGCAAACCCTTCGACGCGGGCAGGGGCTTCATGCCTCGGGGTGCAGCCCAGAAACGGCAACAAGGACAAATGAGCCATGGACATCATCCTGACCAACGACGACGGCATCTGGGCGGTGGGCCTGCGCTGTCTGGCGCGCGAGCTGAAAAATGCCGGACACAGTGTCCACATCGTCGCTCCCCTCACGGAGCAGTCCGCTGTGGGGCACGCGGTGACCCTGAGCCTGCCCCTGCGCATCAGGGAGGTCAAGGAAAACAACTTCCAGGGCACCGGAGTCTCGGGCACGCCCGTGGACTGCGTCAAGATGGCTTTGGGGACGGTCTTCCGCTTCCAGCCGGACCTTCTCATTTCCGGAATCAACAGCGGAGCCAACGTGGGTGTGGACGTTCTCTATTCGGGGACAGTGGCCGCGGCAACCGAGGCCGCCCTTGTGGGCACTCCCTCCATGGCGGTATCGGTGGACCATTTCAATCCGGCGGACCTCACGGAACAGGCCCGCTACACCGCCGGGCTCCTGGAACGAATAGACTGGCAGGATCTGCCCGCCAACAGGGTCATCAACCTCAACTTTCCCGACTGCCACCTGGAAGAAAGCCGGGGTCTCAGGTGCTGTTCCCAGACGAGCGCGGTGTACGAGGACTGGTACGAGAAGCGGACGGACCCGAGGGGGCGTGAGTACTACTGGCTCTGCGGCGAAATCCTGGACCAGAAGCTGGAGTTGCACACGGACAGGACCCTGCTCACCCAGGGCTTCATCACCCTGACCCCGCTCACCTTCGACTTTACGGACAAATCGCTGCTGGGACAGCTCGAGAGCGACCTGGGTCTCGCCGGTTCCGGTGGGGAAAGCTTCCAGAAGCAGGACTAGCTTCCAGACAAACCGAGCTTGTCCATGACTTCCGCCGCAGCCTCGACAATAAAGGCCTGGCGGTCCCCGTCCGGGGACGCCTCTCCCCCCTGTATCGCCTGCGGCTGAGTGATCAGCTTCAATCTCGGCTCGATATTGTATTCCGGGGGAAAGCTGTCCTCGAAGTACATCTGCTGAAAGGACTGGAATTTCAGGGAGTGGGCCGTGGCGTTGAGAACGGCTGTCGTGTCCCCGGAAATGGCTCCCTCCTCGCGGGCCCGGATGAGCCCGGCGAGGCACTCCCCGCCCTGGGTGCATGCGATGTGCCCGTGGCGGTTGGCCTCGAGCATCCCCTCCACGATATCCTGCTCCGAGACCTGAACCACCTGGAAGCCGGGCTCCCCCGCCCGATCCTGATATTCCTGCGCAAGGGCCCGCACACGGGGAAAGGAGACCGGATTGCCGATCATGGCCGCCTGGGCCGCACTGGCCCTGACGGAGACCGGCTCATAGATGCGCTCTCCCGGCGGGGCGCTGTAATAGCGGTACACAGGATCCGCGTGACAGGACTGCACCCCGAAAATCCGGGGCAGCTCCCGGATGATCCCCAGTTTGTGGAGCTTGAGGAAGCCGGCCATGATCGCGGAGATATTGCCCGCATTGCCCACGGGAACGAAAACCGCCTTGTCCCCTGTTTGCCAGTCCGCCCACTGGGCCACCTCGAAGGCGTAGGTCTCCTGGCCCAGAATGCGCCAGCTGTTCTTGGAGTTCAAAAGGGCCACGGGAGAGTTTTCCGCCAGGTATTCCACCACCCTCATGCAGTCGTCGAAGACTCCGGGCAGCTCCAGGACGCGCGCTCCGCTTCCCAGGGGCTGGGCCAGCTGCTGCGGGGTCACTTTGCCCTGGGGCAGAAGGACCACCGATGTGACCGGCGGGCCCACATAGGCGGCGTACATGGCCGCCGAGGCCGAGGTGTCGCCTGTTGAGGCGCAGACCGTCAGCAGGCGCTCCCACTGCTTCCGGCGCAGCACGGAGTGCAAGTAGCTGAAGGCGCAGGCCATGCCCCGGTCCTTGAAGGAGGCGCTCGGATTCTGGCCCTCGTTCTTGAAGGCCAGGGGCAGTCCCACCCGCTGCTGCAGATGCTGATTGGCCCGCACCACCGGTGTCTGGCCCTCGCCCGGGCTCACGATGTCCTCGGGCTCCAGAATGGGGGCCACGAGCTCGTAGAAGCGGAAAATGCCCTGCAGGGCCGGATTCTTGGAGGCAGCCCTGGCGTCGAACAGCTCTCGCCATGTCTCGCCCGAGGTTTCCTTCAGCTCCGCAAAGCGCGTGTCCTCCAGGAGGAACACCCCGCCGCAGTCCGGGCAGGTATAGTGGAGCTCCTCAGCGGGAAAGCGGCTCCCGCATCCCTGACAGACATATTCCATCTCTCCCCGGTAGGTGGGGAATGCGTCTCGTGCATGCGCCATAGTATCCGCTCCCTCAGGGCCAGACCCTGGGCAGGGCCAAAACGATGAGCACCATGCCCAGCCCGGCCTTGGCCGCGAAACCGAGAACCCGGCCCAGCATGGCCCCTTTGGAGGCTTCAATAGCCCGGGCGATCTCCTTCCCGGAAACGAGCTCCAGGATCAGGCTGCCCAGGAAGGCGCCGGCCACGGCGCCCACAAGGGCCCCCACGCCGAGGAAAAAAGGCGCCCCGATGATCGCCCCGACCAGGGCACCGGCGAGGGACCCCCAGTTGCCCCTGGAGCTTCCCCCGTAGCGCTTGCCTCCCCACCATTGGCTGGCGAACTCCAGGATCTCCCCGATCCCCGCCAGCAGGATCAGCCCCAGAAAGAACCACCATCCGGCGGGCATCTCCGGATGGAAGAGCTTCCACAGGCCCAGAAGGGCCACATTGATCCAATTGCCGGGCAGGCTGAAAAAGATGGAGGCCCAGGCCAGGAGCATGAGCAGGAAAAGAAAGACAGCCGCCAGATAGATCATAACCCATTAGTTCTCGGTTTGCCGCATGTCCACAACCCGTTCCGCCTTGCCCTCGTTCCGGGGCAGGCTGCGGTGCTCCACGAGCTCCACCTTGGGACTGATCAGGATCTCCTCCCAAAGGCTTCGTGCGATCTTCTGCTCCAGGCCCTTGAGAGCCCGCATGTCCTCGACGAAATATTCGTCCTTGATCTCCACGCGCACCCGCATGTGATCGATGTAGTCCGAGCGCTCCAGCACGATCTGGTAGTTCTGCCCCACCTCGGGGATGTCCATGAGAATCTTTTCCACCTGCATGGGATAGATATTCACTCCCTTGAGGATGATCATGTCGTCCGTTCTGCCGGTTATGCGCTCGATGCGCCGATGGTTTCGGCCGCAGGGGCAGGTTCCCGGAACGACACGGGTCAGGTCCTTGGTGCGGTAGCGGATGAGCGGCATTCCCTCTCGGGTCAGGGAGGTCATGACCAGCTCCCCGTATTCCCCGTCGGGGACGGGATCCAGGGTCTCGGGATCCAGAATCTCCATGATATAGGAATCCTCCCAGAGATGCATTCCCTGTTGCTCCTGGCACTCAAAGGCCACGCCGGGACCGTTCATCTCCGAGAGGCCGTAGGAGTTGTATGCGCCCACCCCATAGGCCGCCTCGATCCGCTGCCGGATCTGCTCCGTATGGGGCTCGGCTCCGATCAGGATGATGCGCAGGGGCAGATCCGCCGGGTGGATGCCCGTTTCCCGAATCACCGTGGCCAGGTGCATGGCGTAGGAGGGGATGATGTGGGCCACGCTCACCTTGAAATCCTGCAACAGCTTGATCTGCCGCTTGCTGTTCCCGGCTCCGGCAGGGATGGTCAGGCAGCCCAGTCTCTCGGCGCCGTAGTGGATGCCCAGACCTCCGGTAAAAAGCCCGTACCCGCTCAGGTTCTGAAAGATGTCCGTGGAACGGACGCCCGCCATGTGCATGCAGCGGGCCACCAGATCGGCCCAGTTGGCAAGGTCCTGCCTGGTATAGAGAATGGCCGTGGGGCTTCCCGTGGTGCCCGAGGAGGCGTGCAGGCGCACCATGTTCTCCACGGGCTGGGTCAGAAAGCCTAAAGGATAGGAGTCCCTGAGGTCGTCCTTGGTGGTCATCGGCAGCTGCCTGATGGCCCCGGGGCTGTTCAGCGAGCTCGCATCGATGCCTTCCAGCCGCTGTCCGTAGAAGGTCGACTTCTTGGCCCGCTCCACGGTTTGGCGCAGCCTGTCCGTCTGCAGCGAGGCGATTTCGTCCCTGGAAAGCCCTTCCGCGGAATGGAAAAACTCGGTGCTCATAATGGATTCCTCGTGAAGTAGCCTCCTTGACCCTGTCTCGTCGCATTCGGTCCGCTGAAGCGGATCATTCCCCGCCGGATACGGCTTCCTCCGAGGGCTGAGGGATCTGGGCCAGATTCTCGAATGCGGTGCTGCTGTTCAAATAGGAGAGCTTGACCGTGCCCACCGGGCCGTTGCGCTGCTTGCCCACGATGATCTCCGCGATGCCCTTGTTGGGGTTGTCCTCGCGGGTGTTGTAGACCTCGTCCCGGTAGAGGAAGACGATGAGGTCCGCGTCCTGCTCGATGGCCCCGGACTCGCGCAGATCCGAGAGCATGGGCCGCTTGTCCGTGCGGTCCTCCACCTTGCGGTTGAGCTGGGCCAGAGCGATGACCGGGACGTCGATCTCCTTGGCCAGGGACTTGAGATTGCGGGATATGTGGGAGATCTCCTGTTCGCGGGACTCCTTGCGCTGATTGAGGTGCATGAGCTGGAGGTAGTCCACCACGACCATGCCCAGCCCCTTCTCTCCCTTGAGGCGTCGGCACCGGGCTCGGAGCTCCAGCGGGTCCAGGGAGGGGGTGTCGTCGATGTAGATCGGCGCCTGGGACACGTCTTCGGCTGCCTGATACAGCCTGGCCCAGTCCTCGTCAGTAAGGAACCCGCTGCGCATGCGCGAAAGGCCCACGTGCCCCCAGGCGCAAAGCATGCGCATCATGAGCTGATCCATGGACATCTCCAGAGAGAAGATGGCCGTGGGGATCTGGTGCTTGACTGCGGAGCGCATGGCCACGTTGAGGCCGAAAGCGGTCTTGCCCATGCTGGGGCGGCCCGCCACGATGATCAGGTCCGTGCGCTGCAGCCCGGCGGTCAGCTCGTCGAAGTCGTGATAGTCCGTGGGCACTCCGGTTATGAGCTCGCTTTGCTCGAAGCGCTGCTCCAGGTATTCGAAGACCTGATCCACCAGCTCCTTGCTCGACTTGAAGCGGGGCTGGATGCGCGATTCGGAGATTCGGAAAATGTCCGACTCGGCCCTGTCCAGCAGGCTTTCCGCTTCGTCCTCGGACTCGAAGGCGGTATTGATGATCTGCGAGGCCCGCTGGATGAGCTCGCGCCGCACCGCCTTCTCCTGAACGATCTCCGCATAGGTCAGGGCGTTGGCCGCACTGGCCACGGACTCAACCAGGGAGCTCAGATAGACGGCACCGCCGGCCTCCTCCAGATGTCCCGTCTTCTGGAGATGCTCGGAGACGGTGACCAGGTCGATGGGGCTGTTCTGGGCGTAGGTCTCGCGAAAAGCGCGGAATATGACCCTGTGGGCGGGATAGTAGAAATCTTCCTCCCCGAGCATGTCCACCAGGGAGTGGAAGATGGTGTTGCGCAAAAAAACCCCCCCCAAAACCGCCTGTTCAGCCTCCTGGTTTTGAGGGGGACGCTTGCTCGCTAGGTCGCTGCTGTTCTGGCTCAATGAGGCATCACCGTGGCGGTTATTCCGTGCTTTCCCGCTCTGATTCCTGCTCGGATTGTTCGTCTGATTCATCCTCGTCTTCCGCATGTTCCTCGCCGTGTCGGACCACGGCCAATTGGATCTCCGGACGAACCTCCGGATAGACCTTGACCGGCACGCTGAACTTGCCCAGCTCGCGAATGGGCTTTTCCAGCTCGATCTTCTTCTTGTCCAGATCGAATCCCTGCTCCGCCAGGGCGTTGGCGATCATGGCCGTAGTGACCGAGCCGTAAAG
The DNA here is from genome assembly GCA_036628655.1 of Desulfohalobiaceae bacterium. Classification (GTDB taxonomy): domain Bacteria; phylum Desulfobacterota; class Desulfovibrionia; order Desulfovibrionales; family Desulfothermaceae; genus JAIPDU01. Next base: position 9,036 of record JAZKRN010000003.1, read on the forward strand.
CTTGTCCCCTTCGCCGACGCGAACGGGAATGCGGAGCTTGAGATCCTGCAGCTGCTCCGACAGACGCTCCGCATCGGACCGGGCCTTGTCCAGCTTTTCCTGCAGCTTGCGGCGCTGATTCTCGAAATCCTTCATATTGCCCGGGGTCGCCTCCATGGCCATGTCCCGGGGCAGAAGGAAATTGCGGGCATAGCCCGGCTTGACGTCGACCACGTCGCCCAGCCTGCCCAGACGCTCTATGTCCGTTCGTAAAATAACCTGCATAGTTTCGCTCCTGCCTCTCTTCCCTGCGGTTGCTGCCGCGAGTGGTCCGAGATGCTCGGAACCACATGGCGGCGCGTGTTCGAAAGGGGGTTGTGCCGTCCGTGCCTGAAGCTATTTTGCTTAAAGCTAAATGGTCTTTCTTCTCACCTCTGTGCTGTGAACGGCGGAGTAGTAGAGCAGGGCCATCTGCCTCGATTTCTTGATCTCCCGGGTGAGGCGCCTCTGGTGCTTGGCGCAGGTCCCGGTTATCCTGCGGGCGATGATCTTGCCGCGGTCCGTAACAAAATTGCCCAGAATGTCCGGGCGCTTGTAATCAAGGGAGAGATCATTGTCCGCACAAAAACGGCAAAACTTCTTTCTGGGAGTGAACTTGAAAGCCATATTTTTACCTTGTCCTTATCCATTCCTTGCTTGTGATCGACTCGGGGCCGAAGGTCCGGTGAGCCCACGAATGAGCTGAACGGGTGCTCGATCTCCGGCTAGGCCGCCTTGTATTCCTCGGAAAGCTTGACGGTGAGGAACTTCAACACGCCCTCGGAAATCCGCAGCTTCCGCTCCATCTCGGGAATGATGTCACCGTTGGAGCCGTATTCAATCCGCACATAGTGTCCACGCGTGTACTTGCGGACCGGATAGGCCAGCTGGCGCATACCCCAGTCGTCGACAAGGGGATCCTCGCCGAAATCGCTGCGGACCACCTTGCTCACTTCCTCGAGGATGTTCTGCCGTTCCTCGGTGTTCAGATCAGGGCTGAACAGAATCAGTGTCTCGTAGTGTCGCAATGCGGCACCTCCTTATGGTCTTTTGGCCCCGCTCTCAATAGAGCGGAGAAAGGAAAAAGAGTACTCGTATACCCCTATCAGTATCTTGTCAAGAACGAAAGCCCCGCTAGTAGCGCAGGATTTCCGGGGTCTTGATGTCGATCTCAGCCTCCTCGCGCAGGGCCTGAACCAGATTGTCCATCACGTTCTGTTTCCGGGTCGAGGTCAGGCGCTCGGTCCAGAACTCCTTCTGCTGCTCCCATACGCGCTCCGAGGGCGGAGTCACTGCTGCCACCCGGGCCACGATGTACTGGTCCTCGAATTGATAGACCTGTGGAAGCCACTCGCCCTCCGCGGCGACGAAGGTGTCCCTGGCAACCTCCCTGTTGGCACCCAGCCCGGGAATGCGGCCCTGACGGCTGAACTGCTCGCTCTCCTGCATTTGGTCCCGCAGGGAGCTCGGGATTTCCGTCCCTTCGCGCACTTTTTCCAGAGCCTCCTCGGCCCTGGCCTGGGCCATTTCCGCCGCCTTTTGCCGGCGCAGCCGCTTGGCAATGGTTCCGCGCACCTCGGAAAGCTCCGGGGTCCGCGCCTCTTCCTCGCCCACCTTTTGGGCCAGGAAATAGCCGTTGTCCAGAATAAGCGGGACATCGGTCACCTGGTCCGGCTCCAGATCGAAGAGCTGCTTCAGGTGCTCGTCACGCAGCTGGAGGTCTTCCGGACCCTCTTTTTGGGTGAACCAGCCCGTGGTCCTCACCCGCAGGCCCTCTTTTTCCGCTGCATCTGCCAGATCCGGCTCCTTGAAGACCCTTTCCAGGACCCGGTCCAGAGTCTTGTCCAGGGCTTCAGCCCCCATATCCCTGGCAACACGCTGCCGGACCTCATCCCTGACCTGGTCGAAGGACTTCACCCCGCCTTCGCGACGGTCCTCCACCTTGATCAGGTGCCATCCTTCCCGGGTCCGGACGGGATCGCCGATCTGACCGGGGTCCAGGGAAAATACCTTCTCCTGGAAGGCGGGCAGTGTTTCGCCCTTGGCAACCCACCCCAGGCTGCCGCCTTCCGAGGCGCTCGGCCCCTGGGAATGCTCCCGAGCCGCTTCAGCAAACTCCATTTCTCCGGCCTGGATGCGATCCCGCAGGCGGAGCATCCGCTCCCGCGCTTTCTGGGCAACATCCTCTGTGGCGTTCTCCTGCAGGTTCAAGAGGATGTGCCGGACCTTCACCTCATCCTTCTGCTCAAAGTCCTGCCTGTTCCGCTCGTAGTAGCGCCGAAGCTCCTCTTCCGGAACCTCCTGCGAGTCCGCCAGCGTCTTGGGGGTGAGCTTGAGGGAGTCCATCTTCATTGTGGTGGGCTCTTGAAAGGCCTCCTTGTTGTCGCTGTAGTAGGCCTCGATCTCCTCCTGACTCACGTCCACCTCATCCAGGAAGTCCTGGGCCGAAAAGGCCAGGTAGCTCACCTTGCCCCGAATGTTCACGTATTCGAAGAAATCCCTGGCCTGCTCCGGAGCTGGCTCCACCGGACCGGCCAAAAGAGTGTTCAGCTTCTGGACCAGGATATCGCGCTGCAGACCCGCCTCGAATTGGGCCGGAGACATCCTGTTCGCCTGGAGCACGGAAACATAGCGGGTTTCATTGAAGGCCTTGTTCTGTCCCTGGAAGACCTCCATATTCTGGACTCGCTCCCTGATCCTGGAGCGGGGAAGGATAAGGCCCAGCCTGTCCGCCTCGTCCAGCAGGAGCTTCTTGTCCACCATCTGCTGAAAGACGCGGCGCTTGAAGTCCATTTCCCTCAGGTCCTGGGTGTCCAGGTCCTCGCGCTGCTGCCGCAGGGACTCCAGGCGATTCTGGTAACGTTTCTGGAAATCCCTGGTCTCGATGCGCTCGCCGTCCACTGTGGCTAGAATGGCCTTTTCGCTTCCCTGGAAGCCGCCAACGCCCCAAAAGACGAAGACCAACACGATGATTCCGAACAAGGCCTTGATCGCCCACGACTGGGCGTTCCGCCGCAATCCGTCCAGCATAGAAGTCCTCTGCGGTTTTGATCCGGGCTCTTTCCGTTTCTTCCGGTTTCGACCCTGTTTTTAAAAAAAGTCTCTAGTGCCGTGTCTTATAAGTTCTGTCTCAAACAGTGGCAGTTTCTCATGATGATTGTCTTTTTAAATTTGACCCACTCTTCAACGACACGGAAATTCGAAAATCGCAATTCGAAACAAACTCGAATAATGACTCAAATATCAAAGTCTAAGTCAGTGGCTTTGGTAATTGATAAATTCGAATTTGATATTTGTTTCGGATTTTGGGTTTCGCTATTCGAATTTTATCCTCTACTCAATGAAATAGAATCATTTGCCAAAGATTGAGGCAACATTCTTGAGACGCAGTACTGGTTAGCGGGGTCAGGCCCCCTTGGATCGCACGTGTTCCAGTCTGCCGCCGGCCAGGACGATATCCAGCTCCTGGCGGCTCAGGTCGTTGTCCGCCTGAATTCGCTCATCGCGATCCAGAAGATCCAGCTCCACGGTGCCTCCCGGTGTGAGGTCCGCACTCGCAACCCCTAAGTGCTCGCCCTGCTCCAGCAGAGCATAGTCCTCCTTGTTCCGAAAAATCAAGGGCAGTATCCCGAAATTGATCAGATTGGCCCTGTGTATGCGGGCCAGGGACTTGGCCAGCACGGCCCGCACCCCGAGATAGCGGGGAGCGAGCGCGGCGTGCTCCCTGCTGGAGCCCTGACCGTAGTTCTCCCCGCCCACAATGATTCCCTGTCCGTAGTTCTTGGTTCGCACCACGAATTCCGGATCGACCCGCTGAAAGACATATTCGCTGATTGCCGGCACATTGGAGCGGAGCGCCGTCACCTCCGGACCGCCGGGCAGGATATGGTCCGTGGTGATGTTGTCCTCCGTTTTGAGCAGGACGGGCAGCGTCATGCGCTTTGGCAGGGGCTCGAAATGGGGCAGGGGCTCGATATTCGGGCCGCGCCGGACCTCGACCTGCGAGCCGTCCTGCGGAGGATACTGGAAGTGGCTCGCGCCGGCCCTGGAGTAGTCGGGAACCTCCGGCCTTTCCGGCGCCTCCCCCCAGCGGGCCGGATCGGTGAAACACCCGGCCAGAGCGGCCTGGGCCGCGGTTTCCGGGCTCACCAGATAGATCTGGGCGTCGGCCGTGCCGCTCCTGCCCCTGAAGTTTCGATTGAAAGTGCGCAGGCTGACCCCGCCGCTTACCGGGGATCCGCCCATCCCCAGACAGGGGCCGCAGACGCATTCCAGCAGGCGGACCTCGCTGTCCAGAAAGTCCTTGAGCATCCCGTCCTCTTCCAGCAGGCGGAGCACCTGCCTGGAGCCCGGGGAAAGGAGTGCTTCAGTTCCGGTATGGACGCGGCCTCCCCGCAGGATGGAAGCGGCCCGCGCCAAATCCACATAGGAGGAATTGGTGCAGGAGCCGATAACCACCTGATCCACTTCCAGGCCGTCCAGATCGCGAACAGGAACTCCCCGGTCCGGCATGTGGGGCATGGCCGCCATGGGCTCCACGTCATCCAGGTTGAGCTCCAGCTCGTCGTCATACGCGGCGTCCGGATCCGGACCCAGCTGGGAGAAGTCCTCCTCCCTGCCCATGGCACGCAGGAAGCGGCGCGTCTGATCGTCACTGGGAAAGATCGATGTGGTAGCCCCAAGCTCGGCCCCCATATTGGTGATGGTGGCCCGTTCGGGAACGCTCAGGGTCTCCACCCCCGGCCCGGTATATTCCATGACCGCGCCCACACCGCCCTTGACCGTGAGGCGGGCCAACAGGGACATGATCACATCCTTGGCGCTGGCCCAACCGCGGAGCCGGCCAGTGAGATGAACCCTCACCACTCGCGGCATGGGAAGGGTGTACGGCCCGCCGGCCAATGCCAGCGCCACCGCGAACCCTCCGGCGCCCATGGCCAGGGCCCCGACTCCTCCGCCCATGGGGGTGTGGCTGTCCGATCCGAGAAGCGTGACCCCCGGCTTGGCGAAATTTTCCAGGTGCAGCTGATGGCTGATGCCGTTGCCTGGAGGGGAGAAGACAAGGCCGTATCTGGCAGCCACGCTCTGCAGGTAGCGGTGGTCGTCGGGATTGCGAAAACCCATCTGCAGGGTGTTGTGGTCCACATAGCTCACGGAGAGGTCCGTGGCCACACGGTCCCTGCCCATGGCCTCGAACTGCAGATAGGCCATCGTACCCGTGGCGTCCTGGGTCAGGGTCTGGTCCACGCGCAGACCGATCTGTTCCCCGGGCACCATTTCCCCTTGGCGCAGATGGTCCGCTATGATCTTGCGGGTAAGATTCTCGCCCATGTATTCCCCTTTTGAATAAAGCGCGAGCATAGTGCCCCGAGACCGACCAGGAGTCAAGACCCGGCCCGGTTCTCCGGCAGCAACAGCGCGGGCCGGGAACGGAGTCTCCGTTCCCGGCCCGCGGGAAAACTGCGCCAGATTCCGGCGCTATCCGTCCATCCGGCCGGCAATAAGCTCATCCAGCTTGTCCGCGTCAGTTGCCAGGTCCAGGGAAACCTGCTCCTCGTCCAGGAGCACGTTCGTCCCGCTCTTGAACCCGTAGGCCTTGGCCTCCTCGGAATCGTTGGTATCGATTTGGAGGGTCAGGCCGTCTCCATGCTTCTTCTTCACCTCTTCAGCCGCATCCAGCGCCTTCTTGCAGGTCACTCAGTTGGGGTTGCCGGTGTGAAAAACCTTCAGCTCGGGCATAGAGCGCTCCTTGTCTCCTTCTCCGATCATTTTCTTAGAGTCTGTGGGGCATGATCACCCCAAAACCTTACCGCTCATTCACAATTCGAACTCTAGGGGGAAGCGTCGCCGGGGTCAACACTGTCCCCCAAAAACTTTTTCCAGGGTTCAGGCGTGACTCCCGGTGCGTTCAGACCGCCTCCCGAGTTGGAACGACCGTGCCTCCTCCCCAGTCAAAAGACCAATCAGGGTTTCCTTCTTGAAAAGAAAAGCGGTATGATTCAAAGTTGAAGAGAGGAACCGAATTCCGATTCGTCCGGGACGGCCATCCATGGTCCGCCTCGGACCGAAGATGCCCTGCCGGGAAATCCCCGCGACAGGCACACCTCTTCCGCGGCGCGGAAGGAAAAAATTCATTTGCAGGGAGCCAGCATGCGAACCACAACCATCGCCACCATCGGCCCCAGCTCCTCGGAACGCGAGATCCTCGCTTCCATGATCGAGCACGGAGTGCGCATATTCCGGCTCAATTTTTCCCATGCCCCTGCGGAGGAATTCGCCCCGATCATCCAATTGATCCGGGATCTGGAACGGGAGCTGGACACCACCATGACCGTACTGGGCGATTTGAGCGGCCCCAAGATCCGCATCGGCAAGGTGGAGAATGCCCCGCTGCAGCTCTCCCAGGGGGACAGGGTCTACCTCGGTCCCTCGGAATACAGGGACCGGTACAACGATCTGTCCTTTCTCCCCCTGGACATGCCAGAGGTCCTCACCGGCGTGGAGCACGGGGCGCCCGTCACCATCAGCGACGGCGTTCCCCGCTTCACAGTGAGCGAGGTCCTGGAACCGGACAGGGTGTTTCTCCTCCAGGCCCTGGACAGCGGGATCGTCGCCTCCAGCAAGGGGATCACCTTTCCGGGCAAGCCCCATTCCATGCCCGCCTTCACCGCCAAGGACAAGCACGATCTGCACGCCGGACTGGAAGTCGGGGTGGACGCCTTCGCCCAGTCCTTCGTCCAGACCCGGGAGGACATGGAGACCCTGCGCTCCGAGCTCACTCCCTACACCAGATACATCCCCCTCATCGCCAAGCTGGAGCGGGCCAGCAGCCTGGAGAACCTGGAGTCCATCCTGTCCCTGGCTGACGGCATGATGGTCGCCCGAGGGGATCTGGGCCTGGAGTGCTCCCTGCCCGCTCTCCCGGTGATCCAGAAAAAGGTGGTCCTCGCCTGCCGGCGGCATCAGAAGCCGGCGATCGTGGCCACCCAGATGCTTTTGTCCATGGTGAACAACCCCCTGCCCACACGGGCAGAAGCGACAGATGTGGCCAACGCCATCATGGACGGAACGGACTGCGTCATGCTTTCCGAGGAAACCGCGGTGGGCTGCTATCCCATCGGCGCGACGCAGATGATCGGGGATATCGCGGACCACGCGGAAAGCTACCTCCTGGAGCAGATGCAGGGGCCCTACCGCCCGGAGAACGAAAAGGACACCGCCAAGTACCTCGCCTATTCCGCCTGTCTCATGGCGGACCACGCCGAGGGCAAGGGTGTCGCCTGCCATTCCACTTCGGGGCGGACCGCTGCGCTCCTCTCCAGCAGGCGGGCTTCGAGGCCGGTGTACGCCCTCACCCCTCACGTGGAGGTTATGCGCAGCCTCAATTTCTACTGGGGGGTCATTCCCGTGCAGAGCGATCCGACGATCCCCAACCACCTGGATCGGGTGGAACAGTTTGTGGAAAAGAGCGACCTCTTCGCCAGGGGAGACCGCATCGTCCTTACCTCGGGGCAGCCCACGCCGGGCCAGCGAGAGACGCACACCAACCAGATCAAGATCTACGCCAAATAACCCCGTGCCTGCGCGGACGAAGGCATAGGGTTTTTTGTATGTAAATGTGGATAACCTTCTGATTTATATGTCAAAAATTAGATGCGCGAGGCTCGACGGGGAGTGCGCTGGAGCCGTGTTTCATAAGCGTGCGGGCCTTTGTTCTGCGCGATATGGCAACCTCGCCGGTAGCGACGGTGAGATCCGCGATGCCGTGGGCGGCATCGAAGGCACGTTCTGCTGAGCGCTGAAATCGATCAACTCGTTCAGTCCCGACAGGGGAAACCGGAATGAAACACTGGCATCAACGCACTCCCCGACTCGCCTCGCTCACATTTTCATACTTCATTGGGTCTGGTCGGCCCGGAAACAAGGGTTGTATGGAAATGTGCCTAGCTATCTGAATCTATAGGAAATAGAGGAGGGGCGAGCCCGGCATTAGGAGACGGTGGAAAAGGACAGGGCCATGTACCAGGACCCTGCCACCAGGGCCAGGCCCGCGACGCCCGCGATAACGTCCGTGCCGTGCTGCGGGGGAAGGTTTTCTCCTGCCGCCCCCTCCAGAAACACCCCGAGAACGGTGCCGCAGGCGAACCCGAAAACGTGGCTGGCCACATCGATGTTGCCTCCGCCGGTTCCCAGCATGGCCAGCAGCCCCAGCCCCGCGCCGACAGGGACCATACGGTCCAGGGTACTGCGGCGCTCCGGCCCTTCTATGGCCCGCAGGCCGGCCAGTATCCCCACCGCCCCGAACACGGAGGTAGAAAAGCCCAGAGCGGTATGGCTGTAGTCCTGTACCAGACAGTTCACCCCGTTGCCCAGCATTCCGGCCACAAGCACGACGGTCCAGGCCGTGCCGGGGCCCAGCTCCCGGATGAGGATGATGAGAAAAACACTGCCGGCGGCGACGTTGCTCAAAAGGTGGGTGGGATCTCCGTGCAGGGTCAAACCGGTCACCAGACGCCACCACTGGCCCTGATGCACCTGCCAGACGTCAACGCTCCCCAGCTCCTTCCAGGGAATGGACTGATACCCGAAGCCGGCCAGGTCGAGGGTGGTCAGCTTGTAGAAGAGCATCAGGCCCAGCATAACCCAGAAGGTGGCCTCCACTCCCCCGCTGGCGGCCCGAGTCGACTCCTCGACCTCGGGCTCCTCGTTCTCCCCCTCAAAGGCCTCGATCTCCCGGACAGCCTCCTCCGCCTGCTCCGGATCGACCTCGATGCGCCACACCCAGTTCTCCCGATTCACGGAATGGGAAATGTCCCTGGCCAACAACACCAGGGACCACTCCTCCACCCTGTCCCGGCCAACTGCGGGATTCACTCTGCTGCGCGCGAGCCTGGGGACAATATCGACATTTTCTGCTGGCATTCTCGGTCCGTGGAAAAGAGATACCAATTATTCAACGAATAAGACCCATTTTCTACACAGGCAAGAACCCGTGGCGCTGGAACACATCCCTGGCCGCATCGGAACGCAGAAACTCCAGAAAGCGGGAGGCATGCTCCGGATTGGGGCAATCCCTGAGACCGGTGGCATAATAGGCGATGGCCTCCCTCCGGTCCAGCCCGGGTCCGGGGTCGATACCTTCCAGGGCAAGCCCCAGGCTGCCGGCCCGCTGGATCTCGGTCCACCATACCGGGCCCGCGTCAGCCTCTCCCTCCAAAATCCGCTGCGGGGTCTGCCTGTGGTGCACGGTCGTCCACAGCGTGGTTCCCGCGTCCGCCTTATCCCGTAGCACCGCGCGGACCAGATCCTCGCCGCCTGCAAGGCGGTACATTTGTTCGATGAACGGGGCGATGTGCTCCCCAGCCGGGTCCGGCTGGGAGACCCGCACATCCTCCCGGCCCAGGTCCCGGACCCCGCGGATGCCCTTGGGATTGCCCGCGGCCACCATGATCCCCAGCCGGTTGCGTAGATAGACGAAGAGATCATCCTCGCGGATGAGGTCCCGCTGCACCAGGGTCTGCATCGCCTCCCACGAGACCGCAGTGTACACATCCGGCCGGCCCGTCAAAAGCCTCTCCCCGAATCGGGCTCCCCCGGCCAGGATCTGCGCAAGCTCCAGGCCCGGGGGCAGGGTTTCATAGGCTACGGGATCCGCTCCGGAGTTTTCGCGCAGAAAAGCCTCCACCAAGTCGGGCAGGGCCATAAACTGGTTTCCGGCCATGAACAAAATCAGACCGGCCCTGTCCGCCTCCTCCATGCCGTGGAGATCATCCGCCCTCTCCACAGGGATAACCGGACACTCCACACCGTCGTCACCGCCGGCCATGGCGTCTCCCTCGCTCGTTTCCACGCATCCCCGCCGGCCCGGAACAGGCCCGGCGGGATTGCAGCATGCCGCTTCATTGGACCTGAGGGCCGCGATCCGTGTCAACATGCATCCTAGAGTGAACCGGTTCAAACAATCTCATGCGTTAACAGGAATGAGCCCATGGGCTCCGGGATCAGCGGAGCACGTATTTGACTCATTCGCGAGGATTCGCGCTATTCGCGGGCAGTCTTATTTTTCCCGCAACTCGTTTACAACACGCCCGGAAAGGAGGCCACCTCTGCACCGTTACTCCCGCCAACGGGCCATGAACTCGGCAGGGCTCCCCCCATCCCGGATGTGCCGTATCAGGGCGCTGCCGAAGACCACCGCATCCACCCGCTCCGTGATGCCGGCGAGCTGCTCCGGACGGCTCAGGCCGAAGCCCAGGGCCAGCGGCACATCGAAGATCTCCCCGGCCTGCCGCAGCCCCTGGGCGAGCTCCGGGGAGAGGCCGCCGTCTCCTCCTGTGGTGCCCAGAACGGAGACAAAATAGACGAATCCTTCCGCGTGCTCGGCATAGCGCCGCATCCGCTCCGGGGAGGTGTTCACCCCCACCAGCCGGATCAGGGAGGCGCCGTTCTCCCGGAGCATCCGCTCCGGATCCGCGCTCTCCTCCAGGGGGAGGTCCGGGGCAATCAGGCCGCTGACGCGGCATTCGCCCATTTTGCGGGCCAGTCGGTCCCAGCCGTATTGCAGAAAGGGGTTCACGTAGCCCATGAGCACCAGCTCCGCCCCGATCTCCTCGCGGATACCGGGGAGCCCTGAAAAGATCCAGTCCAGGTCCACGCCCTGGGCCAGACTCCGCTGCGAGGCCTCCTCCACGGCCTCGCCGTCCGCGACCGGATCGGAGAAGGGGACCCCGATCTCGATGATGTCCGCCCCGCTGTGGTCCAGCTCGCGGACATGGTCCCAGAAGGTTTCCGTATGGGGGAACCCCGCCGGAAGAAAGGGAATCAGGGCCCGTCGCCCCTCGGCAGCCGCCTTCTCAATCCGCTCGCGCAGTCGCTCGCCGCCTTCAGCCATGGCTCGCCTCCTTGCCGCCTTGCGCATCCTCGTATTCGAAAACGATCTCCAGATCCTTGTCCCCCCTGCCGGAGAGATTGACCAGCACACTGCTCTGCGGCCCGAGCCGGTCCTCCCACTCCAGGGCCTCGGCCAGGGCGTGGGAGCTCTCCAGGGCGGGAATGATCCCCTCCTTGCGGGCCAGCCGCTTGAAGGCCCGATACGCGGCCTCGTCCTGCACTGTTTTGTACTCCACGCGTCCGCTGTCGCGCAGATGGGCGTGCTCCGGACCCACTCCCGGATAATCCAGCCCCGGGGCCAGGGAGTGGGAGGGAAGGATCTGTCCCTGCGGAGACTGCAGGAGATAGCTGAGCGCTCCGTGGAGCACCCCAGGCGTGCCCTGGGTCAGGGTGGCCGAACAGTAGCAGCCCGGATCTCCGGAGCCTGCAGCCTCCACACCGGTAAGCTCGACATCCTCGTCTTCGAGGAAGCCGGCAAACATGCCGATGGCGTTGGATCCGCCGCCCACACAGGCCAGCACCCGGTTCGGAAGACCGCCTGTGGCCTCCAGGAACTGCTGTCTGGATTCGCTTCCGATGACCGCCTGCAACTCCCGGATAAGGCTGGGGAAGGGGTGCGGTCCGGCGACGGAGCCCAGACAATAGTGCGTGCTTCCCTGATGGGCGATCCAGTAGCGAAGCGCCGCATTGATGGCGTCTTTCAGGGTCTTGGTGGAGCTCGTCACCGGCTCCACCCGAGCGCCCAGGGTCTCCATGCGCCGCACGTTCACGCTCTGCCGCCCCACATCCTTCTCCCCCATGAAGACGATGCAGTCCAGGTCCACCAGAGCGGCCGCGGTTGCCGTGGCCACTCCGTGCTGGCCCGCGCCGGTCTCGGCCATGAGGCAGGTCTTGCCCATCTTTTTGGCCAACAGGGCCTGTCCGATGGTGTTGTTGATCTTGTGCGCCCCGGTATGGGCCAGGTCCTCCCGCTTGAGCCACAGCTCGAACCCGAGATCCCGGGAGAGGTTGCCGCAGCGGGTGAGGGGCGTGGGCCGGCCCACGAAGTCCCGAAGCAGCCCGCGGAACTCCTCCTGAAAGGATTTGCTTCCCACGATATCCCGCAGCCCCCGGTCCAGCTCCTGCAGCGGGGGCAACAGGAGCTCCGGCACATAGCATCCGCCGTATTCGCCGAAATAACCCGTATTCATCGTATTTCTCCTTGTAGCGTGCTTAGGGTTTGCGCGATGGCATGGCGATCCTTGATTCCGGGCGCAGCCTCCACTCCGGAATTGAGATCCACGCCATCGGGACGCAGGCTCAGGCCCGCCCCGATGCTCTCCGGGCCCAGACCTCCGGCCAGGAGCCAGGGCCGCTCGAAGCAAAGGCCCCCCGCAAGCCATTCCGCCTCGATCCGTTTGCCGTGCCCCCCTCCGGACAGGCCAGCGTCCAGGAGGAACCAGTCGCAGCAGGGGGCATAGCGATCCAGCTCGCGCTGCAGATCCTCTTCCCTCTCGAAACGCTGGGGCCAAAAGGTCCGTATCACCCGCTCCGGCCCCATGCGTCTGCAAAAGGCCGGGTCCTGATCCCCGTGCAGCTGAACCAGATCCAGGCGACACTGTCGCATGATGGAGAGCGCCTCCTCCGGGTCCTGCCGGACAAGCACGCCCACCCGCACAAGATCCCCGGTTTCCAGGGATGCGGCCCGTTCCGGGTGGATATGCCGCTTGCTCTCGGGATGGAAAATGAACCCGGCCCAGTGCGCCCCAAACTCGCGGCAGGCGTCGATATCCCTCTGCCGAGTCAATCCGCAGACCTTGATCCGCATCACGCGCCTCCTTGGTTTCCGCCGGCCCGGGTCAGATCCGCCAGAAAGCCCGCCGGGTCTGCGTTTTCCATGATCGAGGTCCCCACCAGACAGGCGTCGAATCCGAGATCCCGCACCTGACCCACGTCCTCAACAGAAGAGATCCCGCTGGCGCTAATCCACAGCTCGCGGGAGTCCCTTCCCCGGATGAGGCGTCGGCTGGCCTCCCGATCCACATACAGTGTCCAAAGATCCCGGTTGTTGACCTGGATCAGGCGCGCCCCGGCCCGCCTGGCTTGATCCAGCTCCTGTTCCCCGGTGATCTCCACCACCGGCTCCAGGCCCAGATCCCGGGCGTAGCGGCAGATGTCCGCCATTTCAGCGGGCCTGTCGCGGAATACGGCGGCGATCACGAGCACCGCCGAGGCAGGGGTGGAGGCTGTGTGGCGGACCTGCAGCGGATCGAGGATGAAGTCCTTGCGCAGCAAGGGGAGCCCGATCCGTTCCATTCGCGACAGAAAGCCCACCTCCCCATGAAAATGCGGTTCCTCGGTGAGCACGGAAACGGCGGACGCCCCGGCCCGGGCGAAGAGCTCGCCCGCCTCCTCCGGACCGATGTCCTCGCGGATGACCCCTTTACTGGGCGAGGCGCGCTTGTATTCCGCAATTACCGCCGTGCCCGCGGCCGTTCCGATCGCTTGGGCGAAGCTCGGGGGCCGCGAGGCAGCTACCCCGGGCAGACGGCCCTCGTCCCGCATGCACCGCAGCTGGTTAATCTCCTCGCCCTTGGCGGCAATGAGCCTATCCAGCATGGATCGCCCCCTGGGTCAGCCCGGTCTCGACCGTTCGCCCGGCCCGGCGCACCGCTTCGGACAGATCCGTCCCGTCCAGCAGGGAAAGGGCCATGCCCAGGTTCAGGGCCAGCATGTCCCGTACCGGATCCGGAGCGCGTCCCCGCAGGACATGGCCCATGAGCTCCAGGGCCTCGTCCTTGTCCCGGCAGGCCAGATCCTTTGGCGCGCAGCGTCCGATGCCCAGATCGGCCGGATCGAGGCGCAGAGGCTCGCACTCGCCGTCCCGCACCATCACCGCATCGTTGGGCCCACAGGGTGTCAGCTCGTCGAATCCGCCGGCCCCGTGGACCACGGCAGCGCGCCGCACCCCGTTCAGGGCCAGGGTATGGGCCATGAGATCGAGGGCCTCGGGGCTGCCCACGCCGAGCAGCTGATGCGTGGGCCTGGCCGGATTGAGCAGGGGCCCCATAAGGTTGAACAGGGTGGGAATGCCCAGCTCCTTGCGGATGGGGGCCACCTCGGCGAAGGCGGGATGATAGGACGGGGCGTAGAGGAAGGCGAAGTTGTGCCTGCAAAGGCTTTCGGCAACCTCCTCCTCGTCCGTGGTGAAGGGCAGACCCAGGGTCTCCACCACGTCCGCGCTGCCGCAGCTGCTGGAAACCGCCCGGTTGCCGTGCTTGACCACGCTGTAGCCCATGTCCGCCAGGAACACGGCCACCGCAGTGGAACAGTTGAAGCTGTGCCTGCCGTCCCCGCCCGTGCCGCAGGTGTCGATGCACGCCCCTTCAGCGGCCCGCACCAGATGGGCGTGCCGTAGCGCGGCCTGAACCGCGGAGGAAAGCTCCTCTGCCGTGGCCCCCTTGGCCCGCAGGCCCAGGAGCATCGCTCCGGACTGGGCCTTTGAGAGCTCCCCGGAAAAGAGCGCCTCGAAGCCCTGCTCGGCCGCACTGCGATCCAGGTCGCGGCCTCGGGCCAGATCCTCCAGGATATGCTGTATGGACATCACTGCCTCCTGTTCTGATTGTGTGTTTCCACGATCCCCAGAAAATTCGCCAAAAGCAGGGGTCCCTCCTCGCTCAGCACGGATTCGGGATGGAACTGCACCCCCATCCAGGGCCGGTCGGAGTAGCGGATTCCCATGATCTCGCCCTCCTCGGTCCAGGCGGTGACCCGGACACACTCCTGATCCTCGCCCTCCGGGGAAAGCAGCAGGGAATGATACCGGGTCGCGGTGAAGGGCCGGCTCAGTCCGCTGAAGAGCTCGCTTCCCTCGTGCTGGATCTGCGAGGTCTTGCCGTGCATGATCCGGTTCCCCCGGATCACGCGCCATCCCGCCTCGCGGCCCAGGACCTGCTGGCCCAGGCAGACCCCCAGCACGGGGACGTGAGGGTCCAGCTTCGCCAGAAAGTCCGAACAGAGCCCACTTTTCTCCGGACCGCCAGGCCCGGGAGAAATGAGCACGCCGGTGAGCTCCCGGAACAGATCCGGATTGAGCAGATCCTCGTCGTCGTTACGCAGCACCCTGGGAAGGGTCCCGGCTTGTCCCAGGACCTGGACCAGGTTGTAGGTAAAGGAGTCGTAGTTATCGATGAGCAAAAACATCGCCACCTCCGTTCTGGTTGAGGCTTCGCAGGAGCACCTTGGCCTTGTTCCAGCACTCCTGCCACTCCGATTCCGGATCCGAGTCGCTGACCACGCCCGCGCCGGCCTGCCAGGTCATCGTTCCCTGCCGCAGCCACATGGTCCGGATGGCGATCCCGGTATCCAGGTTCAGGCGATCCCGGTCCAGGCCGAGCCAGCCCACTGCCCCGGAATAGGGCCCGCGCGGCTGGGATTCGATGTCCCGGATCATCTCCATGGCCCGTATCTTGGGGGCCCCTGAGACGGTGCCCGCGGGGAAGGTGGCCCGAAGCACGTCCAGGGCGTCCAGATCCGGGCTCACCCGGGCCTGGAGATAAGAGGTGAGATGCATCACGTGGGAAAAGCGCTCCACCTGCATGAACCGCTCCAGGTTCACGCTGCCCGGCTCCGCGATGCGACCCAGGTCGTTCCGGCCCAGATCCACCAGCATGACGTGCTCCGCACGCTCCTTGGGATCCTCGGAAAGCTCCCGGGCCAGGGCCTCGTCCTGTCCCGGATCCGTACCGCGGGGGCGGGTGCCGGCAATGGGCCGGCCCTCCAGAACCCCGTCCGTGCTGCGGACCAGAACCTCGGGCGAGGAGCCGATGAGGGTCAGATCCGGGAGGTTCACGTAGAACATGTACGGCGAGGGATTGCTCTGGCGCAGCCTGCGGTAGACCAGAAAGGGATCCCCTTCGAACTCGGTCTGGAAGCGGCAGGAGAGCACCACCTGGATCGCCTCTCCGCCGCGGATCTCCTCCCTCACCCGTTGCACTCCGGAACGATAATCCTGACCGGAAACAGTGGGCCGGACCGTCCCGACCCTGGTCTCGGCTTCTTCCCTGTCGTTGCGGGTTTTCGGGTCCGGCTCCGGGCTTCGCTCCAGCCCCAGGAGCACGCAGCGCTGGTGCAGGTGGTCGAAGAGGATCTGCCGGCCGGGAAGGACCAGGGCGCACTCCGCGTCCTCGGGACTCAAGGTCTCCGCCAGGCCAGGCTCCAGCAGGCCGGCCAGCTCATATCCGAAATAGCCGAGCAGGGAGCGGGAAATGGCGGGAAGATCGGGATGCGTCTCCGGCGGAACCAGGTCCAGGCTGTCCATGAGCTGCCGCAGCCCGGGGACGAAATCCGTGCCGGAAAGCTTGTACAGTCCGCTCAGAGCGGGATCGCGCACGGAAACGGCGAGCTTTCCCTCGCTGCAGCGGGCCGTGAGGCAGAAATCCCAGGCGATGAGGCTGTAGCGCCCCAGCCTGCCGTCCACTTCCGCGCTCTGAAGAAGCAGGCCGGGATCGTCGCCCACGAAGCGCATGTACATGCCGATGGGCGTCTGGGTGTCCGCGGGATGGGTCGCCGCGTACTGGCGCAATGTGAATCTGTGCATAGACCTGTCTCCATGGTTTGGATCAAAAAAAGGCCGCATTCCCGGGGAGGGAATGCGGCCTGAACAACCGAAAGATTCGATTCCTGGACCTACACGTCCCCCCCCGGATCATTGTTGCCGTTCCACCACCAGCAGGCCCTGTTCAGCAGGAGATCGAGCTCGCCGCCGGCGGCAAGGCCCAGATAGGAGCGGTAGCAGCGCACCGCCTCCTGGCTGTAGGGATTGGACTCGAAAAGGGTCTGGAAGAGCTCGGCGTCTTCGTTGAGCATCTTCCGGGCCGCGTCGAGACGGCGCTGGAAGGAGGGGGTCAGATACTTGCTGATGCTCGCATCATGGGAGGCCGCCGCCAAATAGGCCGTTGTGGTGGCGAAGTTGAGCCCCTGCAAAAAGGCCATGGCCCTGTCGTGCTCCCGGGCCTCGGCGTCGAAGGGAGTCAGCCCGGCCCGGTGCAGCAGGCTGCGAACCCACTCACCGGCCTGTTCGTCGCGTCCTGGGGAAAGGGCCACGCGCAGGGCGGTTCCTGGCTCGGGATCGGGGCCGAAGAGGGGATGGGTGCCGACAACCGGCCCGGAATGGCGGGCGAGCATCCGCTGGAGGGGCTCCACCTTGACCGAGCAGATGTCCGCGAGAACGCTCTCCGGGGAAAGATGGGCCTGGAGCCGATCCAGGACCTCGGTCACCACGTGGGACGGAACGGCGAGAAGCACCAGGTCGCTGCCCGGAACGTGCTCTGCTGCCTCTTCCTCCCCAAGCGGCTTGTCCAGGGCCCTCACCTCGAGGCCGCAGCCCTGCAGGCGCTCGGCGAAGTAGCGTCCCATGGCCCCGCGGCCCCCGACGATGGTCGCCCGCTCTTGGCTCGTATCAGTCATCGCGTCGCACCAGCTTCCAGGTTTCCCAGAATGCAGGAAATGATTTGGCCACACACTCCGAATCGCTCAGGCTGTACTCCACGCCGGCCGGTCCGTACAGAGCGAAGGCCATGGCCAGGCGGTGATCCCCGTGGGTGTCGAAATGAACAGGGCCGCCTGCCGGCTTCGAGGACGGCCGGATGCTCGCTCCGTCCGGATAAAGCTCCACCTCCGCCCCGGTTTTCGCGATCTCCCCGGCCAGGTCCCCCAGACGGTCGCTTTCCTTGATCCGGAGATGGGCCGCATTGCGGATTCGGGTCTCCCCGCTGGCCAGGGTGGCAAGCACCGCGACAGTGGGCACCAGATCCGGACAGGCCCCCATGTCCAGATCCGCTCCGCGCAACCCCTTCGGAGTGACGCGGATTTCTCCATGTAAGATCTCCACCTCGGCGCCCATGGCGCCCAGGATGTCCAGGATTCGCCGGTCCCCCTGGGTTGAGTCCGGATTGAGCCCGGCCACGCGTATTCCTCTCTTTTGCAGGGCCCCCGCCGCGAGGAGGTAGGAGGCGTTGCTCCAGTCCCCTTCCACGCTGTACTCCCACGGCGCATAGGCGCCGGGGTATACCGTGAACCGAACCCTGCCGGGCTCGGCCCGGGTCAGATGTTCCCAGGCAGCTTCCTGCCAGGCGCCGTCACGGAAAGCCTCCACCCGGAAGCTCGCCCCGAAATCCCGCATCACCTGCAGGGTCAGGGCCACATAGGGCCAAGAGACCACCCGGTTCCCGGTGATACCGATGGAGAGCGGAGCGGACAGAGCGGGCCCGGCCAAGAGCAGCCCGGAGAGGAACTGGCTGCTCTGCTCCAGGTCCACGCCAACGCTGCCGGCGGCTATGCCGCGAGCGTCGATGACCAGTGGCGGACAGCTCGGCTCGCCCTCCCAGGTCACCTGAGCGCCCAGCGTTTCCAGGGCCCGGGTCAGGGAGCCCATGGGCCGCTGATGCATGCGGCCCCTGCCGGAAATGCGGCAGACCCTGCCGCTCAGGGCGGCCACCGCCGCGAGGAGACGGCAGGTCGTGCCCGACTCGCCCACGTCCAGCTCCACCGGCTCCGGGTCCAGCTGGCTGCGAGTGTCCATGCCCCGGACCAGGGTTACCCCGCCTTCCTCGCGAATGTCGGCTCCGAGCCGGGCCAGACAGTCCCGGGTCCGCTCCAGGTCCTGGCTGCTCAAGAGATTGTTCAGGCGCGAGTCGCCATCCGCAAGGGCGGCGGTAATAAGCGCCCGGTGCGAGGCGGACTTGCTCGGCGGGGCCTGGACGGGGGGTTGATGCATTGCCGTGTCCTCTCTATGGACCAAAAATTTCAGCCGGCTGCTTTGTTGCGAAAATCTCTTTTTGAAGAGAGCCAGCTCGAATGCTCGCCACTACCCTCTCTAAGCTCCGACTTTTGTCCTCTGTCATCCGACCTCTGATCTCCGACCTCCGGTTCTAGACCCGTTGGCTAACCAGATCCAGATAGGGCCCGTTGGGATAACTCCCCAGCACCCGCAGATTGTGGCAATTGTCCCGCAGGCTCTGCAGGAGGCGATCATAGCGGTCCAGGGTGAGATCGCACTCCACATCCGCGAAAAAGACGTACTGCCACTTTTCCCCCCGCATGGGCCGAGACTCCAGCTTCTTCATGTTCACCTCCTCCTCGGCCAGGCGGTTGAGCATCCCAGCCAGGGAGCCCGGCCTGTCCGTCAGGGTGAACAGGAGCGAGGTCTTGTCCCGGTTGCCCGGAGGGGGCATCTTGGGCCCGATGATCAAGAAGCGGGTCCAGTTCTCCGGCAGATCCTCGATCCCGGTCTGCAGCACATTGAGATCGAAGCGTTCCGCAAGCGCCGGATGGGCGATGGCCGCCTCCCCGGCTTGTCCGTGTACCCGCTCCGCTGCCGCGGCCGTGCTTTCCGCGGGCACGACCTCGGCCTGGGGGAGCTGGGCGCTCAGCCAGGAGGTGCACTGCTGCAGGGCCTGGGGATGGGAATGAACCACCCGGATGTCGGAAAGGGTCTGGCCCGGAGCGAGCAGGCTGTGGCTGATCTTGCAGAACACCTCGGCCTGAATGAAGACCTCGTAGCGCAGGAAGAGGTCCAGGCTCTGGCCCACTGTGCCCTGAAGGGAGTTCTCCAGGGGGATGATCCCCAGGTCCGACTCACCCTGCCGCACACTGCGGAAGACATCCTCCAGAACGGCCTTGGGACGGTAATCCGCTGAGCTGCCCAGATAGTGCAGGCCGGCAAAGTAGGAAAAGGTCCCCTCCGGGCCCAGATAGACCACGCTCTGCCTGCGCTGCAGGCTGCGCGAGGAGGAGAGGATCTCCCGGTAGACAGCCCGCAGGTGCTCCTCGGGCATGGGCCCGGTGTTCTTGTCCAGGATCTCCCGGATCACTTCCTTTTCCCGGAAGGGCTTGAACACGGTGTCCCGGCTGTCAGACTTGAGGCGACCGACCTCAAGGCTCAGGGCGGAACGCCTGTTCAGGAGGGCCACCAGCTCGTCGTCGATGGCCGATATCTCCTGCCGGAGCCGGGCCAGCTCCCCAGCCGTCTCTCCGGTTCCGGGGGACGTATCGTTTTCCCGTGGCATCTACCTTTCCTCGATATTTTCCGTGATGCGCATGCCGAAATGCCTGCCCCCCTGTTCCGTGCGGCAGAGCACCTCGTCCCCCTCTTTCAGGGACACGACGCTCACCGGCCGGCCCTCGGGAGTGAGGAGCCGGATGGTCTCCGCGTTCTGGACAAAGACCTGTCCGGCGCCGGACTCGGTTTGCGCACTGATCAGAAGCAGGGGGCGCACCTCGATCTTGACCCGTCCCACGGTGGCCAGCTGGGTCTCCCCGCGGGCGTCGACCACAAGGGCCTCGTCCCCGGCCCGAAGCTCCTCCAGGTAACAGGTGCGATCCCCGGGCAGGACGGTATAGCTGTGCACCGCCCCGGCATTGATCCGGAAAGGTCTGGAGGCCACGTAGGGATTTTCCTCGGTTTCCGCCTGCACCAGGAAGGTAAAGGCGCTGGAGTTCCCCGCAAGCACCCCCTGACCCGTCTGCAGGAGCGAACAGGTGTCCACGCAGACCCTGTGGCCCAGGCCGACTGGTCGCACCTCGGTGATCAGGGCCCTTTCCAGGCCCAGGCGCCCTTCGCTCAGACGCAGGTCGCGCACGATATTCGCCATTTCCCCTGCGGCCTCGGGCAAGAGGACCAGAAAATCCGCCCCCTTTTCCAGGATGCCGGCGGCGAGCCGCGCCTGGTGCGCGGAAGCAGCTTCCAGGCCAAGCTCACCCTTTTCCAAGGCAAGGAGATTTTCCACGGGAATGATCTCCCACCCCTGCTTCAGGAGCACGTTCTCGCCCTGGCGCAGTGACTCGGCTGCCGCTTCCTCCCCGTCCTTGTCCGCCACGGAGCGGATGGTGACCTCATCCGGGGTCAGGGTCCGAATCCGGCCCAGTCCCTGTACTTCCTCCACGCGTTCCGGCTCGACAATGATACCGTCCGCTCCGGCCTCGAGCGCTGCTGTCACCAGGCTTTTGTCATAGGGAACGACCTTGACCAGGATGGGTATGGGCATACGGTTTCTCTTGCTCGCTTTTTCCGGGCGCCCGGTCAGCTTGGTAATTCTTTCGTCGAAACGGCCGGATCAGTTCAGCAGACCCAGCGCATCCTCCACTGTGGCGTCCTCGTGGACCACTCTGTGCAGGGCGCCGAGCAGCCCGGCCGGATCCTCGTCCTGGAAGATGTTCCGTCCCACGGACAGGCCCGCCCCGCCGGCCTGAACGGAGTCATGGACCATCTGGACCAGCTCGCGGCGGCTGTCCATCTTGGGTCCGCCGGCGATCACCACCGGAATGCAGCACCCCTCGGCCACTTTGCCGAAGGTGTCCATGTCTCCGGTATAGTTGACCTTGACCAGATCCGCTCCAAGCTCCTCGCCCACACGGGCGCAGTGAGCCACCACCTCCGGATCATACGCATCCTTCACCTGCGGACCGCGCGCGTAGACCATGGCCAGAACGGGGATGCCCCATTCAGTGGCCGAGCTGGCCACGCGCCCCAGGTCGCCAAGCATCTGCTGCTCCTGCTCGTCGCCCAGATTCACGTGCACTGAGACAGCGTCGGCGCCCAGCTTGATGCCGTCCTCGACCGAGCCGACCAGGGTCTTCGTGTTCGTGGACGGGGAATGCTTGGTGCTGGCGGAGAGATGGATGATCAGGCCGATATCCCGGCCCCGCTCCCTGTGTCCGCAGCGTACGAGGCCCTTGTGCATGAGCACGGCGTCGCCCCCGCCCTCGGCAACCTCGTTGACCCGCTCCTTCATGTGCTCCAGACCCCTGATGGGGCCGACGGTAACCCCGTGGTCCATGGGCACAACGATGGTTCGTTCCGTGTCCCGATTAATGACTCGCTCCATTCGAATGGCCTTGCCCAAATGCATGCCTGGCACCTCCTTGCGGATTGCCCCTCGGGCCTGGGCACCGGCGGCCAAAAAAAAGGGCCGCCGGCTTTTCGCCTGCGGCCCTTGGGTCCTTTCGAGTAGATGGGCACCTATACAGTCATAGGCGCCCTCTCGGGCCACAGACGTCACCCTTGATAAACCAAAAATAGCCCCAATAGGAAAAGGAGGCTGTCGCGCAAAAGGTGAGACTGAGTCCGAGTTCGTTGTGCATGAAGAAAACCTATCCCTTCTCCGTGGTCTTGTCAACAAGGTATGCAATCAGTTTGTCAATTTTTTTATGTTCCCGACCCAACCGGATCGAAAAAGGGAGCAAATCATAAACACCCCTAAGGAAACGCGACTGCTCCTCCCCGTCCCATACTGCGTGCAAGCTTCGAAAATCCGGAAATCTCCCGAATAACATTGCTCGCTGATTGGCTCATATGCTCAATGTTCCAAGGCACATTTGCCCTGTAATAATTTGACGCCATTCCTCACATGGGATATGGTCCTCTAAGATAAAGGGAATAGGATAATGAAATATCCTCCCGCAGACGACGTCTGACTTCCATTCACTTCGGCAGCGTGTGCCAGCCCGATCGGACGGACGGGATACTCACGTCGCTGCCAGAACCCTAACCCAAGCCAAAAGGTGATAAGCATGGAAAGCAGATACTGCCCGCATTGCGAAGTGGAATTGACATATTGGGACGCCCCGCCTGAATCGGGTTGGGGCTGGCTCTACGTCTGTTTCAACAATCAGTGCACCTTTTACCGCAATTCGGTGGACGACATCGAGAACAAGGGTGAAGAGCGCTCCAAGATCGGGTGCCGCTACGCAGAGGATCCGGCGAATAATTATCAACCCATCAACTTGCTGGCTTTCTGCCCCTTCTAGGAGCACAGCCGCTGACACAAGGGGCCGGGAGAGGAAGTCCCTTGCCCATCTCGGGCCACCTCACCCGGTCCTTATGCCCCAACCTTGCACTGAGAGCGCTTTATCCGATGCGGGAAGACGAGGGTCTGCCAAGCTTCCGACTTCAAAGAGCATAAATGCCGAGCTCCTCAAGTCGTGCGCAGCAACTTTGCTCCTTGAATGGCGCTAGGATCGTTACTGGGACACATTGCAAAAATTATTGGAAACTCACCTCCAATCAATTGATATGCTCGAGGACATGGAATATCCTTGAAAAGGTGCTTTTCTTCCAATCCTAAAAATACTGCCCGATAAAAAAGGAGTTTCTTCTCGTTTATCTGCGGAAGCACTGAACCTTTCCTCCAAAATCAAATCCGGTAACCTTTCAAACGCAAATGATCTCGTTTTTTATGCTTACAGAAATAACAACATCAAACGAAACCGCCTCTTTTCCATAAAAAGATTTCATTCTATTTTGATACAAGCGACACCTGAACGACCATCTCTTATCTAGAACATTTTGTATATACTTGTATGCTTTTTTTCAACTTGCCATATTGTGCACGCTGTAAGACGATCTTACAATCTGCATTATCCTTTTACAGTCAGCTCTCACAACCAGGATTCTTTCAATATATTGTTTTAACATAAAGATCGACTGATTTTTTATCAACATATCTTGATTTGTGATCTTGTTTTGCCTAACAAAAGCCTCAAAATAATATACCTGACACTTTTTTAGATTTTGTTTGCAATTATTAATTTATACTGCCTTGAAAGTCAATTTCGAGATCAAATATTCAAAATTTTTTATATTTTAATAAACACATTTTATATTTTAATTTCAATCAATCTGTAGCATTTAAGCGCAACTTTTTATTTGTTTTCTTTACTTATATACAACTAAAGCTCACCAAAATTTTACAAAACTGGCATAAAAAATAATTATTAATCATAAATTTTTTTTCTTTTTTATTATAAATTTCACATTAATACCATCAACTTTTTTTTTGAAAATATATTTTCATCTAATGCAATCCATAATTTTTTGTAGCACTTCATAAATTCTATTAGTTGTTTCCACAACAATATAGACAATCAAGCCATGGGTTGACATCTTCCCCTGCGTTCTATAAAAAACACTCTGATATTTATCTGTCATACTACATGATACGTAAAGACCTTCAACTCTAAAAAGGGACAGGTAAGGCATATGGCAGAAGAAGCACGCCTTGAGGTCAATGATCTGTACAAAATTTTCGGTCCAGAACCGGACCGCGCTTTCCCCTACATCGAACAGGAGCTCTCAAAGGACGAGATCTTCGAAAAGACCGGGCTTACCGTTGGTGTGCAAAACGCCACTTTCAAGGTGTATCCCAACGAGATCTTCGTGGTCATGGGCCTGTCCGGATCGGGCAAATCCACTCTGGTTCGTATGCTCAACCGCCTGATCGAGCCCACCTCCGGCGAGGTATATGTCGAGGGCAAGGATCTGTGCCAGATGAGCTACGACGATCTGGTCCAGATGCGCCGGACCAAGATGAGCATGGTCTTCCAGTCCTTCGCCCTCATGCCCCATCTGACTGTGGAGCAGAATGCCGCGTTCGGCCTGGAGATCGCCGGCAAGGAGGAAAAGGAGCGTCTCGAGCGCGCGCACAAGGTGTTGCAACTGGTCGGCCTCAAGGCCAACGCCAAGAGCTATCCCCAGGAGCTCTCCGGCGGCATGCAGCAGCGTGTGGGCCTTGCCAGGGGCCTAGCCGGCGACCCGGACATCATGCTCATGGATGAGGCCTTCTCCGCCCTGGACCCTTTGATCCGGACCGAAATGCAGGATGAGTTGCTCAAGCTCCAGGAGGAGGCCCCACGCACCGTGGTCTTCATTTCCCACGACCTGGACGAGGCCATGCGCATCGGTGATCGCATCGCCATGATGGAGGGCGGCCGCATCGTGCAGATCGGTACCCCTGAAGATATCCTGAAGTATCCCGCAAACGATTATGTGGCTGCCTTCTTCCGCGGCGTGGATCCCACTCATGTCTTCTGCGCTGCGGACATCGTGCGGGACAATCAGATCACTATCGTCCAGCACAAGGGAGAAGGCCCCCGCGTGGCTCTGGAGCGGCTCCAATCCTACGATCGCGAAGTCGCCTACGTGCTGGACACGAAACACAGATTTCAGGGCGTGGTCAGCATCGAAAGCCTGCGCCAGGTCATTGAACAAAACAACGCCGGTCCTGAAGCGCTGAAGGAAGCCTTCTTGCAGGATGTTAAACCGGTAACCATGGATACGCATCTGCAGGAGGTCCTGCCCGTTATCACCAAGCTGGGTTGCCCGGTGCCTGTTGTTGACGAGGACGGCAAATACAGGGGAGCCATTTCCAAGAATCGCTTCCTCAAGACGCTGAGGCGTGAAGAAGGGACGTCGCAGGAGCAAGAGCAGCAGGAAGAGCTGGAAACCAGCTAACCAGGCAAGGAGATCCCTAGATGTTTATCCAATATCTCGAACTTCCCGTAGACAACTGGATCGAAGCCGCTGTGAGCTGGCTCATCACCAATTACCGCTTCGTCTTCCAGAAGATCAAGATCCCCATCGAATTGACCCTGAACAACATCGAAGCCTTGCTGCATTGGCTTCCGCCCTTCGTGGTCATCCTTGCCTTCGCTGCCCTCGGCTTCTGGGCGGCCGGACGCAGGACCGGGATATTCGCCTTTATCGGGCTTCTCCTCATCGGGGTGATGGGGGTCTGGGAAGAGGCGATGATCACCCTCTCCATGGTGCTCAGCTCAGTCATCTTTTGCACCATCGTGGGCATCCCCATAGGAATCATCGGCTCCCAGAGCGATCGCTTCTACTCGAGCATCCGGCCTCTCCTGGACGCCATGCAGAGCACCCCGGCCTTTGTCTATCTCGTGCCCGTGGTCATGCTTTTCAGCATCGGCTCGGTGGCCGGTGTCATCGCCACCATCGTCTTTTCCATTCCCCCTGTCATCCGCCTGACCAACCTGGGCATCAGGCAGGTCCACCCCGAGCTCATTGAGGCGGGCAAGGCCTTCGGGGCTACACGAATGCAGATCCTGCGCAAGATCCAGATCCCCAATGCCCTGACCACGATCATGGCCGGACTGAATCAGAACATCATGCTGGCCCTGGCCATGGTGGTGATCGCCTCACTCATCGGGGCCGGCGGTCTGGGCCTGCTCGTCTTCGAGGGCGTGAACAGCCTCAAGATCGGCCTGGCGGGCATTGGCGGCGCGAGCATCGTGCTGATCGCCATGGTGCTGGACCGCGTCACTCAGGCCTTGGGCCAGATCAAAAAGGAGTAGTTTGGCACCCACGCCAAACTGGTCATAGTCAAACAAAGGAGGTTTTCGCATGAGAATCTGGACATCACTCAAACTGGCCGTAGTCATGGCTATGGGACTGTTTCTGGTCTTTGCCATGACCGGGCAGGCAACGGCGCAGGATTATCCCACTGTTGATTTCGTGGAAAAGGAATTCGATGCCTTCCCCGGGGAGGGGACATCGGTGAAGCCCGCCCGGGCTTCCTGGACCACCGGGTTCATCCTGGAGGCCATCTACAGCCGGGGCCTGGAGCACCTGGGCTATGACGTGAAAAAGTACAAGGAGCTCTCCGCTCCGATCTTCTACCGCTCCCTCATTGAAGGTGACGTTGACTACTGGGCCAACGGCTGGTTCCCCCTGCACAACGAGCAGATTCCGTCGAACTTCGAGGATCAGGCGAGCCTAGTGGGCTATGTGGTGAAGAAGGGCGCCGTTCAGGGCTACCTCGTCTCCAAGGAGCACGCCGAGAAGTACGACATCACCACCATCGAGGACTTCAAGCGGCCCGAGGTGAAGGATGCCTTCGACGCCAACGGCGACGGCAAGGCCGACCTGGTGGCCTGCCCGCCGGGATGGGGCTGCGAGAGCACCATCAGCCACCAGATGGACGCCTATAACATGCGCCAGCACGTCAACCTGATCAAGGCCACCTACAGCGCGAGCATGGCCGACGCCGTGGCCCGCTACAACAATGGACAGCCGGTCTTCTTCTACACCTGGACCCCCAACTGGACCGTGAACAAGCTCAAGCCGGGCAAGGACGTGGTTTGGATCGGCGTGCCCGAGATCAAGCCCACCGAGGGTCAGGAGCCCTTTACCGAGTACATGACCGTCTCCAATCTCACGGGTGCGGTTACTCAGCCCCTCACCCTGGGCTGGGTCCCCAACGACATCCGCGTGGCCGCGAACGACCAGTTCCTGGAGAACAACCCCTCCGCCAAGAAGCTGTTCAAGATGATGTCCGTCCCCTTTGAGGACATTACCGCCCAGAACGAGCTGATGTACCAGGGCGAGGACGACCAGGTCGACGTGGAGCGCCATGCCACACAGTGGATCGAGGACAACAAGGAATCCTGGATGTACTGGCAGCGCAAGGCCCGCGAGGCCGCCAAATAGTCGACCGCTAGGTCATGAAATGTACGTAAAAAAAGGTCCCGCTCCCGGATTCCGGGAGCGGGACCTTTTTTATGTCCCTGCCGGTCTGCTTCACGCCCCCAAGGAGCAACCATTCCTTCGGGCTGGAGCTCGTGCACTCAGCACCCTGCACAGAAGCACAAACCACCCCAATCGTTCGCCCCCCGCTCCGGCTGTACAGTCTTGTTCCACCGCTCTCAAAAGTACCCCAAAAGAACTAGCTAGTGCCTGACCGGAACCGTGATTGGATGGAAACTTGCCCAGATACGAGGAAACCAAATTTTGAAACCACAGTGTCTGTTAACACATGAGAATTTCACAATCTTGCAGCGACGAAGGCAACTATTCACCTCACCACCCCAATAACTATTATAAGCCGACACGGGGTATTTTGAATCATTTCAGCGGAGACGATGCCAGATTTTCTTCGCTCGCCACGTGGGGGAAGTCCGGCACTCACTTTTTTGGGAATCCGTTAAATTCTGGGCAAGCCTGAATGAAAAGTGAGTGCCGGATGGGGGCAGGGATGCCCCCACGTGGCGAGCGTTAGAAAATCCAGAGTCGGAGCTGCATGAGTCAAAATACCCCGTGTCGGCTTAGAGTTCGGCAAAGTGCTGAATAGTTACCGACGAAGTAGGTGGGTGAGTTTTCGTCCAAGCACTAGCTCTCCAGCTTTTGCTCCAGGTGCTCCATACGCCGTTCCACGTTTTCCAGGCGCTGGCGCAGGTCGTCCATATCCTCCTGGCTGGCCAGATTCAGGCGGGAAACCGCATTGCGGACAGAGGTCTCCATCTCGGAGCGCAGCTCTTCCATCTCCTTTTCCCCCGCGTCGACCATCTCCTGAGTGAAACGCTCCGCTTCGTCGGACGAGAGCTTGCCCTGTTCCACAAGCTTGTCCATGGTTTCCTTGACTTTGCTCTTGGTCACCACGGCCGTGCCCAACCCGGCAAGAACGCTTTTCTTGAGCATGTCCATCATAGGCTCCCCCTTGAGCGCGTTTGTGGTTTTCCAACGCACTCCTTCTCGTATGCAAGGAAGTTTCGTCCTCCAGGGATCGAAAGCCCGATTCACCGGACCGGACACTTTGCGGACCTAGTCGTCCTTCAGGGCCACCTTCTTGTGCAGCACGGTATCCACGGCCTCCCGGATAAAAGCCCGGTGCGCCGCTGTCCTGCTCGCGGCCTTTGCGATGAACACGCGGGCGGTTTCCTGCTTGGCCTCGCTGCTCAAGGCGTCGATGCACAAGAGATAGGCCATGATGGCGTCATTGGCCATCTCCACAAGGCGTCCGGCATGATATTGCTGCAGCTCGGCGTCGTTCTGCTCGCGGACCGTGCCGAGTGCCTGCTCCATGCTCTGTCGCAGCTCCTTGGCCCGGGAAAACAAGGGCTCCACTGTGGAAAAGTCGTGCGCTGCCTCGTATTCGTCCAGGCGCTCGGAAACCACGCCCGTGACCAGGCTGCCGATGGCGCCGACCACCTGAAGCTGTGTGGTCCCCTCGTAGATATTCGTGATGCGCACGTCGCGATAGAGACGCTCGATGTCGAAGTCCCGAGTATACCCCGGACCGGCGTGTACCTGCAAGGCGTCATAGCATACTTTATTCGCCATTTCCGTGGCGAAGATCTTCACCGCTGGCGTAAAGTAGGAAGCATAGCGACCGTAGCGGCGCGCTTCCTCCTTGAGCTGCTTGCTGTCTCCGGAGCCGCTCTCCATCTCCTTTTCCAGGCGCTCCTGGACGTCGACAATACGCGAGGTCTCCATGACCAGGCTGCGGGCGGCCTCGATATTCACCCGCATCTCGGAGAGCATCTCCTGAACAGGGGGGAAGTCGACGATCGTGCGCTGGAACTGTCTGCGATAGGCAGCGTAAGAGAGAGCTTCACGGAATGCCGCTTCGGCAACACCGATGGCCTGGGCGCCCACGGCCAGTCTCGCCCCGTTCATGAGGGACAGGGTGTAGCGGACAAGGCCCATCCTGCGCTTACCCAAAAGCTCGGCCGGTGCCTTGTTGAACTGCATTTCGCAGGTCGGGGAGCCGTGAATGCCCAGCTTGTCCTCGATACGCCGGATGCGGAGGTTCTCGTCGTGCTGGTAGATGAACAGGGACAGTCCTCGTCCCCCGCTGGATCCGGACTCGCTCCGGGCCAGAACCAGGACCACGTCCCCGCAGCCATTGGTGATGAAACGCTTGACCCCGTTCAAGCGCCAGTTACCGCTGTCGTCCTGTTCAGCCCGCAGGCGGACTGCCTGCAAATCGGAGCCGGCGTCCGGCTCGGTCAGGGCCATGGCCCCTGTTGCCTCTCCGGTGGCGAAAAGGGGCAGATAGCGCTGCTTCTGCTCCTCGCTGCCGAATCGCTCGATGGTGTCCGCGATCTCCTGGAGCCCGAAGAGGTTCATCAGGGAGGCGTCGGCGCGAGAGATCATCTCGATGGCCAGGGAATAGACCGTCTTGGGGCAGTTGAGGCCCCCATGGGCCCGGGACAGGGTGAATCCCATGAGGTCCGCCTGGCTGAGCTTGTGCAGGGCCTTCTTGGTACCCTGGGCGTAATGGACCTCGCCGTGCTCCAGCTTGGCCCCTTCGCGGTCCACCCCGCGGGCCTGGGGCGCAACGGTCTCCCCGGCAATGGAGCCGACGATATCCAGGATCCGGTTATAGTTGTCCAGGGCGTCCTCCACATCGCTCGGGGCGTTGGAGTAGTCGTCCTTCTCGGCAAAGTCGCGCTCCTGGAGCCTGACAATCCGCTCCATCTCCGTATGGGCGGGGTGCTCCAGATGAAAGCGAATATCCCGATTGTCCAGATAGAAGTTGGCCACATCCACCTCCTATGATTGCGCTTGATAGGCCTTGATCATTTTGGGCAGCACATCCGCCACCTCTCCGACAATGGCGTATTGCGCAATGTCGAAGATGGGGGCCTCGGGATCGCTGTTCACGGCCAGAATACGTTTGGATTCCTGCATTCCGGCAAGATGTTGGACTTGTCCGGAGATGCCGCAGGCTATGTAGAGATTGGGGCGTACCGTGGTGCCGGTCTGGCCCACCTGGCGCTCGTGGGGCAAAAATCCCCCGTCGATCATGGGCCGCGATCCGGCGTACTCGCCGTTCAGAACACGGGCCAGATCCTTGACCAGCTGCAGGGAGCGCGCATCGCTCGCCCCCATACCGGCGGCCACAATAATTCCGGCCTTGCGCAGGTCCACCTCCTTCTCCTTGCGGTGGAGCTCCAGGACCTGTGTGGAGAAATCCTCAGGCGGAAAGTCGAGTGGCACGTCGACCACTTCCGCTTTCGCGGAGGAGCCGGCCCCGGGCATGGGCATGACCCCTTCCCGCACTGTGGCCATGCTGGGGCGGCTCTCCGGCGAGACGATGGTGGCGATAATATTTCCGCCCCATGCCGGGCGTATCTGATTCAGGGTATTGAACCAGGTACGATCCTTCCCCTTGAATTCGCCGATGGAGAGCTCGGTACAGTCCGCGGTAAGACCGCAGCGCAGCGAGGAAGCCACGCGCGGGGCCACATCCCTGCCGGTGGTCGTCGCCCCGAAAAGCACGATCTGCGGGTCGCAGCCCTGAATAACCTCCTGTACGGCACGGCCGTAGGGCAGGGAGGTAAAATCGGCCAGGCGCCTGTCCTCCACTCGGTAGACCCTGTGGCATCCGTATCTGCCGAGGTCCGCGGGATCCTCCTCCAGACCGTGACCCACGAGGACTCCTTCCACGCTCACACCAAGCTCTCGGGCAAGATCCCCGGCCTTGCCCAGAAGCTCGCGGCTCACATCGGCTATGGCACCGTCCCTTTGTTCCAGAAAAACGAGAACGCTATTCGTGGGTTGCATCCCTCTTCCCTTTTGTATGTAAATGTTTCTAACTCCTTGAACAAACAAGAAATATGGCGAGGCTCGTCGGGAGTGCGTTGAAGCCGTGTTTCCTAAACGGGCGAGCCCATTTTCAGCGCGATATGGAGACCTTGCCGGTAGTCACGGTAAAATCCGCGCTGCCAAGGGAGACACCGTACACACGTTCTGCCGTGCGCTGAAATCGATCAGCTTGTTCAGCTCCGTCCCTGGAAACACGGAATGAAACACTGGCCTCAACACACTCCCCGACTCGCCTCGCATTTTCATGTTTCCTTGTGCCTGCGTCTGCGCAGGCACGGGGGGTATTTCAGACATCCGTTGTTGGCATCCGCGGCTCGGCTCAGGCCTGTTCCCCGTAAAAAGCCTTTCCTCGCTTCCTGCGCCACAGGGGCCGTTTGATTCAGCCCCTACGGCTCGATAGCGGCCGCATTGCTCGGAAAACAGACACACAAGCGCCTCTGCACCGGTCAGGCCAGGATGTGTTCCCGCTGCAGCTCGGCCATCAGCTCGGAGAGTGACTCCTGGCTGTTCTCCACGCGCTTGACTTCCTGGGCCTTGAGAACCACGTTCCGGACCTTCTTGACCTGAGTGGGCGAGCCGGACATCCCGCACAAATCGTGATCGGCACCTATGGTCTCGACATTCCACAGCTTGACACAGGGTGTCTCCCCCTCAGGGGTCGCATACTCCTCAGGCTGGAGTGTGGGAAGATTCTTGCAGGCCATCACCCGTTTTGCGCTTGGCGGCCTGGTTTCATTGGCCTCCTGGGAGACGGTAAGAAGCAGGGGAAAGCGGCTGCGGAGATTCTGTTCGCCGCCCTCGATGCCGCGGCGTACAGTCATTCCCCGCTCGTCGATCTCAAGAACTCCAGTGACATTGGTGATCTGATTGATACCCAGTTTCTCCGCAAGTTGAGGGCCCACTTGGGCCGTATCTCCGTCAATCGCCTGCTTCCCGCAGAAAACGACCTGGAAGTCACGAAGCGTGGCCAGTGTCCTGGAAAGAATGTAGGATGTGGCCAGGGTGTCCGAGGCGGCAAAACACTTGTCCGAGACGAGCACCGCCTCATCAGTGCCCAGGTAAAAGCACTCCCTCAGGGCTTCCGCCGCCTTGGGCGGCCCCATGGAAACGACCGTCACCTTTCCGCCCAGTTGCTCCCTGATTCGGAGGGCCTCCTCAAGGGCGTGCAGATCGTCCGGATTGACGATTGCCGGAAGGGCGTCGCGGTTGACGGTCCCGTCGTCCTTCATGGCCTTTTCCCCGACCTGAGTGGTGTCCGGCACCTGCTTGACCAGGACCGCCATATTGATTCCCATAGTTGAATATCCTCCCCTTGCAGCGGCTCTGTCCAACGTGTTTGTCCGTGTATGAAAGTGATATCCCTGGATTCCAGGGACTGCGAAAGAGATAAGAGTCGGTTGCCTCGCAACCCATCCGGTCCAATCCAATGGCCGGTTGCCTCCATGGCCGCCGTGCGCAGCGCTTTCCCACGATTGCGTCAAGACATGCGGAGCGGCTCCATCCCGCACAAGCAAAAGGAGCTCTCCCCACGACAATCAGGCCTTTGAAAGGTTACCCGGGAGACTTGTATGCGCAGCTATCGTAAAGAACTCTGGCTTGAAGTCAAGGGACACGGGGAGTGCATCACCATACCTCCCCCACGTGCAGGATGTCTCAAGAAAAAACAGGCTCAGCTCAAACTTTATCATGGAAAGGACTTTTTATCCCACTGAAGCTGTTTTACAAGCTTCTGAAATAAGCACAGTTAGAGACATTGACCTACAAGCGTCTTTTTCTGAACCGAGCATAACGATGCAAAAAAAAGCGTGGCGAAGGCGGGTGGACGCTGAAGCGCGGGGTTCATCCCGGGTTTCACATGAGGGGACCAGCAGCGCCTCATCGGCGCCACCAGAACCCCTTGCGTTCGAGGCAGGGTATCGATGGCATGTCTTCTGTCGGCACTGGTCTCAATTTTGCCTATTGCGGTTCCTACAAGGCCAAGGTGTATCATGAAACCCAGCGAAGCGCTCCACCCGTCGAGCCTCGCGCATCCAATTTTGGACATACAAATCAGAAAGTCATTCACATTTTCATATAAAAAAATGAACGATAGTATTTATTCAAAATTGTAAGTCATGGAAAGGGGGTATCCATGCTTGAAAGGATTTCCCTCTCAGCAATGCGAGAGGCGGCAAACGAGCTGAACAATGTGCTGGGCCTGGAACCACCCATTGATCACCAACTTTTTAAACCTGAACTTGCCGACAAGCTCAGAGAGGCGGGCAGACTGATCGACTTGGAGTCCGATCCGCTGTCTCAGGAGACGCTGGGTGTCCTGGAGGATTTGGGCATACCCCGAGAGGGGAACCTGTAAACCGGCTATCACAAGGAGGTCCCTGACATGAAATCCTACCGCAAGGAACTCTGGTTCGAGATCAAAAAGCGGCGCGAGTTCATCAACATCACGCCCCAGGTCAAGGACTGCCTCAAGGAAAGCGGGGTGCAGGAGGGCTTGATCCTTGTTAACGCAATGCATATTACAGCTTCGGTGTTCATCAACGACGACGAGCCCGGCCTGCACCAGGACTACGAGGAGTGGCTGGAGAATCTCGCCCCGCATGAGCCTGTGAGCCAATACAGGCACAATGTGGGCGAGGACAATGGTGACGCCCACCTGAAACGAGAAATCATGGGTCGCCAAGTTGTGGTCGCCATCACGGGCGGCAAGCTGGACTTCGGCCCCTGGGAACAAATCTTTTATGGCGAGTTCGACGGAGGCCGCAAAAAACGGGCCCTGGTCAAGATCATCGGGGAATAGCCTTTCCCGGCCGAAAGCTGAGGGGCGATGAGCCATTGACCTTGGCGCTCTTTGTGGTGTACCGCCTCGGTTTACCGTAGACGCCGGATATATGCTATCCGGGGGACCCCCTGGTGTCTCGTCTGGCGTCTGATGTCTGGCATCTGGAAAGGGGGCAGCCTGTGCGCATCATCATTATCGGAGCCGGTCAGGTCGGCTACCACATCGCCAGCCGTCTGGTTTCCGAGGACAAGGACGTGGTCCTCGTGGACAGGGATCGTCAGGTGCTGCAAACAATATCCGAAAACCTCGACCTGGAAACAACGCACGGCTCGGGCAGCAGCCCGCGCGTCCTGGAACAGGCCGGCATCCGCAACGCGGACACGCTGCTCGCGGTCACGGACAGCGACGAGGTCAATCTCATCGCCTGCACCTTCTCCAACCTCCTGGCCCCGAACCTGAACAAGGTCGCCCGGATCCGGAACCCGGAATACACGGAATACCAGGAT
Source organism: Desulfohalobiaceae bacterium (assembly GCA_036628655.1). GTDB lineage: Bacteria > Desulfobacterota > Desulfovibrionia > Desulfovibrionales > Desulfothermaceae > JAIPDU01. The sequence continues at coordinate 43,393 of JAZKRN010000003.1, forward strand.
GTTCTGGCCAAGAACCTGCTGAACATCGATATCGTGGTCAATCCGGAGGAGGAGGTAATCCAGTCCATCGAGCGGCTCATGGACACCCCAGGGGCCGCGGATGTGAACGAGTTCCCGGATATCGGGCTCAAGCTCCTTGGCCTCTGGATCCGGCAGGACAGCCCCTTCGCGGATGTCGACCTGGCCTCCCTCAAGCAAAAGACAGGGATGCCCGACTTTATCGTGGCCTCCATCATCCGCCAGGAGAAACTGATTATTCCCTCCGGGGAGGACGTCCTCAAGCCGGGGGATCTGGTCTACTTCGTCTGTACCCGGGAAAGCCTGGAGCAATTCTTGCGGGCCTTCAACCTCCGTGGCGGGTCCCAGCACAACGTGCTCATCATTGGCGGGGGCAATATTGGGTATAAGCTGGCCCATCGGCTGGAGAAGGAAAAGGGCTCCCATGTCAAGCTCATGGACCGGGACAGCGAGCGCTGCCAGTTCCTGGCCGAAAACCTGGACCGGACCATCGTGCTCCAGGGCGACGGCACGGACCAGAAACTCCTCGCCCAGGAGAACGTGGGGAGCATGGACGTGGTCGTCTCGCTCACCGAGGACGAGGAGAACAACATCCTGAGCTCCCTGCTGGCCAAGAGCATGGGGGCCAAGCTCTCCGTCACCCGGATCAACAAGCTGGCCTACATGGGCCTGATGCACAGCATCGGCCTGGAGCTCATCGTCAGCCCCAGGCTTTCCGCGGCAAACAGCATCCTGCGCCACGTACGCAAGGGCGCGGTCATCTCCAGCCTCTCCATCAAGGAGGAGGCCGAGGCCATGGAGGTGCGCGCAGGTGAGCACTCCCTCCTGCTGCACAGGCCCCTCAAGGACATCGACCTGCCCCGCGGCGTGCTCATTCTTTGCCTGGTCCGCGAGGGCAGGGTCATCATCCCCGGCGGAGACAGCGTAATCCAGCCCCAGGACCGGGTCGTCCTCATCTCCAGCAACAAGGACATCTCCAAGGTGGAAAAGGCCCTCATCGGGGAGTAGCCGCATGCGCTTCCGCGTCATTTTCCAGTTCGTCGGCTTCGTGGTGCTCTTGATCAGCCTGTCCATGCTGCTGGCCATCCCTTTTTCCCTCGCGTACGAAGACGGCACCGCAGGCCTCCTTCTCGGGTGCTCCGGACTGGGGACGGCGGCGGGGGGCCTTATCATCCTCGCCACCCGCAGCAAGCACACCGTCGTCCTCAACCACAGAGAGGGGATGGCCATTGTCACCCTGAGCTGGGTCGCCGCCGGATTGACCGCCGCCCTGCCCTTCTATGTCAGCGGAATTATCCCTTCCTTCACGGACTGCCTCTTCGAGGCCATGTCCGGCTTCACCACAACCGGTGCCTCTATTCTGAAAGACATCGAGGCGCTGCCCAAGGGGCTTCTGTTCTGGCGGAGCATGACCCATTGGCTGGGCGGAATGGGGATTATCCTGCTCTCTCTGGCTGTGCTCCCCTTTCTGGGAGTGGGCGGCATGCAGCTCTACAAGGCCGAGGTCCCCGGCCCCACTCCGGACAAGCTGCGTCCCAGGATCAAGGACACCGCCCTGATCCTGTGGACGGTGTATCTGCTTTTCACCGTCCTGGAGACGATCCTCCTCTACGCAGGGGGCATGGATCTGTTCAACTCCCTGTGTCACACTTTCGGGACCGTGGCTACTGGGGGATTTTCCCCCAAGAACGCCTCCATCGGTCATTACTCCAGTGTCTCCGTCCACGTGGTGATCACGGTATTCATGTTCCTGGCGGGAACCAACTTCGCCCTGCACTACAAGCTGCTGCAGGGCTCACCCGGAGAATATCTGCGCAGCTCGGAGTTCAGGTTCTACCTGGGCCTGGTCCTGGCGGTAATCGGAGTTCTCACCCTGTCTCTGTGGATCTCTTCCGGCAAGGAGGTAGGCTATTCCCTGCAACACGGCGCCTTCCAGGCGGTCACCATTGTGACCACTACCGGCTATGTGACAGCGGATTACGCGGCATGGGCGCCATTGGCGCAGGTCCTGCTTTTCATCTGCATGTTCAGCGGGGGAATGGCGGGATCGACCAGTGGCGGGATCAAAACCATGCGGACCCTGCTTTTGGGAAAACACAACGTCCGCGAGCTCAAGAAGCTCGTCCACCCCAGGGCCGTGATTCCGCTCAAACTGGACGGGCGTCCCGTTCCGGAAAGCGTGTTGGGCGGGATATGGGGTTTTTTCCTGCTCTTTGTCTCCCTCATGGTTCTGGCCGCCCTCATTCTGGCCGGCATGGGTATGGATTTGGTCACCTCCTTCGCCGCAGCCATCGCCTGTATCGGGAATATCGGCCCCGGACTGGGCGACGTCGGACCGGCGAACAACTACGCCGATCTGCCCCTCGCCGCCAAGTGGGTGCTTACCTTCTGCATGCTTCTGGGCCGGCTGGAGATCTATACCGTGATCATCCTGATCACCCCGGACTTCTGGCGCAAGTAAACCCACCGCGAACCAGCGCCTATTCCGCCAACTTGTCCAGCTCTTTCTCCTCCTCCAGGACCCGGAAGTAGTCGAAGAGCCGGACCAGGCTGAGGGACTTGCGCACCTGCGAGGAGGGCCTGTAGAGGAAAAAATCCTTGTTCTTTTCCCTGTTCTGGTTGTTCAGATGGACCAGAAAACCGATCCCGGAGCTGTCCAGAAAGGAGACATCCGCAAGATCCATAACCATGGTCTCGCAGGGCTGATCCTCAAGATATTCCCACAGCTCGCTCTTGAGCCTGTCGATGACTTCCAAAGTCAGCTCCCCGCTATAGTTGAAGATGCATACATCGCCCTTGCGGCTCACGTTGAGTGTCTGCATACCTTCCCTCCCAATAAGGTTGTCAGCTCAAAACGGTGTATTGGCAATAGCTCCGCCATGAAGGATGTCTCCGAGTGAGAAATACTCACCAATCCGGAACCGGAGCGGCGGAATAAAAAGATATCCCGCAAAGGAGCCCTTTCGGGTATTTCGCGGGCAAGACTCTAGCCAAAATCGCGCCGGTCCAGACAGATGGTCACCGGTCCCCAGTTCACAAAGTCCAGCTCCATTTCCTCGCCGAAAATCCCCTGGGCCACCCCTCCAGGATACATGCCTTTCAGCTCGCGCACCAGATCCCCGAAGAGCTTTTCCGCGGTTTCCGGATCCGCTGACCCGGTAAACGAGGGCCGCCGTCCCTTGCGGCAGTCGGCGAACAGGGTGAATTGGGGCACCGCCAGGATTTCTCCCGCCACATCCCGGAGGCTCAGATTGGATCGGCCGTTCTGATCCGGAAATATCCGCAGCTCGGGGATCTTGCCCACAAGCTTGCCCCACTCTGCGCTCCGGGGCAGCTCCGAGGTCACTTCGCTGCTGAATCCCGCGAGCAACAGCACCCCGGTTCCGATGGCGGCCCGTTCCTCCTCCCGAACCAGGACCCTGGCCCTTTTGACACGCTGCAGCACAACGCGCATGGATCAGCCTCGCTTGAACGTGGCCTTGGAGCCCTTCTTTTCCAGAACGCTCACCTTCCTCAGCCGAACACCGCTTTCGGGCAACCCCTCCTCGAGCCGGGTATAGATATGGCGGGCCAGATTCTCCGAGGAAGGGTTCGTCTCCTGAAACGCCGGCAATTCGTTGAGATGCGCATGGTCCAGCTCCTGCAGGATCCGGTGCAGATTGCCGCGCAGCTCCTTGAAGTCGATCAATAGACCGGTCTGCGGATCGAGCTCATAGCCCTCCACCTCGGCCAGCACGCGGAAGTTGTGGCCGTGTAGCTCCTCGCATCTGCCCCCGTAGTTGCGCAGTTGATGCGAGGCGCTGAACTCATCCTCCACCTCGACGCGATATATCTCATTGCTCATAACTCACTCTCCGGAACAGCCTCCTCGCTGCGTGGAGGACTCGTGCTTCTGCCTGCCTCCAGATCTTGCTTCCACTGCTCCAGTTCCTCGTAGAGCGCACTTGCCGGCTGGATCCGGAAATCCGGGCCCAGGGTCAGGCGGCATACCGCCTCGTCCAGCCACAAATACACATCCACCGGATTGGAGCCGGGATACCTGGTCAGGATCTGTTTCAGTTGCTGCCACTTGGCCTCGTCCACCAGGGCCGCGTCCACCTCCAGGGTGCACGGCTCGTCCGTGGGGGGCTGGGTCTCCGAGAGAAGCTCCACGTCTCGGGCCAGGAGCTTGAGGGGACCCGCTGTTTCCTCGTCCCCCTCGGAATCGTTCTGGGCCGAATCGATCTTGGCCCGGCAAAAAAAAGGCTGATCGAAGTCGCAGTCCCGGATCTTGGCGTAGGCGTCCGGGAAGAGAGTGAGCTCGGCAGTGCCGGACAAGTCCTCCACCTGGCAGAAGGCCATCTTGTCCCCCTTGCGGGTCTGGATCTCCTTGCATCCGGTAATGAGCACCGCGAGATTCACCTCGCTGTTCGAGGGCATCTCCCTGCTTTGCTGTACCGTCTGCACCCGGAGGCCCCTGAGATCCTGTTGGTGCTTGAGCAATGGATGGCCGCTCAGGTAGAGGCCCAAGGTTTCCTTCTCCTGCTTCAGGCGATAATCCTCCTGCCACTCCTCGGTCTCCGCCTCGGGAATGTTCAGCCCCAATCCGCTCTGCGTCTGCTGCTCCTGCTCCCCGTTCTGGACCATGCTGAGCAGGGAGAGCTTTCCTCCGGCCTTGGCCTTGGAGCGTTTCTGCGCCTTGTTCACCACCTTGTCCAGGCTGGCTGTCATTGCCGCCCGCGTGGCGCCCAGGCAGTCCATGGCCCCGCTCTTGATCAGGGATTCCAGGACCCGCTTGCTGACCCGCTTGGACAGCACCCTCTGGCAGAAATCCATCAGGCTGTTAAAGGACCCGTTTTCTCGCCGCTCCTTGAGGATCTGCTGGATTGCCCCGTCGCCCACGTTCTTGATTCCGGAGAGGCCAAAGAGGATATTCTCCCCCTGCACGGTGAAGGAGTGCTCGCTGTGGTTGATGTCCGGCCGCAGCACGTCGATCCCCATCTCGCGGCAGGCGTTGATGTGGCTGATCACCTTGTCCGTGTTGGCCACCTCGGAGGTGATCAGGGCGGCCATGAACTCCTGCGGATAGTGGGTCTTCATGTACGCGGTCTGATAGGAGATCATGGCGTAGGCCGAGCTGTGGGACTTGTTGAAGCCGTATCCGGCGAACTTTTCGATCAGGCTGAACAGATACTCCGCCGTCTCCTGGTCCAGCCCCTTCTCCAGGGCCCCCTGCATGAACTTGTCCCGCTGCTCCGCCATGGCCTTGGCGTTCTTCTTGCCCATGGCCCGGCGCAGCAGGTCGCCGTCCCCCAGGGAGAAGCCCGCGAGCTCCGAGGCGATGCTCATGACCTGCTCCTGGTAGAGGATCACGCCGTAGGTCTCCTTGAGAACGGGCTCCAGCCAGGGATGGGGATACTCCACCTCGCGGCGTCCGTGCTTGCGCTCGACAAAGTCGGTCACCATCCCGCTCTCCAGCGGTCCGGGGCGATACAGGGCCAGGAGGGCGATGAGCTCCTCGAACCGCTCCGGTTTGAGATCCATCATCACGCCGCGCATCCCGGAGCTTTCCAACTGGAAGACCCCGTTGGTGTACCCCTTGCAGAGCAGCTCGAAGGTCTTTGGATCGTCCATGCTCATGGTCTCCAGATCCGGGACCTCCTTGCCGTTGCCCTTGGCCAGCTCCAGGGTGTCCTGGAGCACGGTCAGGGTCTTCAGCCCCAGGAAGTCGAACTTGATCAGCCCCACCTTCTCCACTTTCTTCATGTCGTACTGGGTGACCACTTCCCCTTTCTTGCCCTGATACAGGGGAAGGTACTCCTCCATGGGCTGATCGGAGATCACCACGCCTGCGGCGTGGGTGGAGGCGTGCCTGGCCAGGCCCTCCAGCTTGCGGGAAATGTCGATGCACTTGGAGACCCTGTCGTCCTCCTCGGACTTCTTTTTGAGATCCGGCTCGTTCTCCAGGGCCTTGTCGATATTGATCCCGGGATCCTCGGGAATGAGCTTGGCGATCTTGTCCGTCTCGGCAAAGCTCATGCCCAGGGCGCGTCCCACGTCCCGGACCACGGCGCGAGCCTTCATGGTGCCGAAGGTGGTAATATGGGCCACGTTCTCCTCGCCGTACTTCTCCGTAACGTAGCGGATCACCTCCTCCCGCCGGTTGTAGCAGAAATCCACGTCGATATCCGGCAGGCTCTCCCGTTCCACGTTCAGGAAGCGCTCGAAGAGCAGGCCGTAGCGGATGGGATCGATGTTGGTGATCTTCAGGGCGAAGGCGGCCAGGGAGCCGGCTGCCGAGCCGCGGCCCGGTCCCACGGGGATCTGCCGCTCCTTGGCCCAGTTGATGAAGTCCTGCACGATGAGGAAATATCCGCTGAAGCCCTTGGTGCAGATGATCTCCATCTCGTGCTCCAGGCGTTCCCAATAGACCGACTCCTCGATCCGATGGGTCGTCTTGTTCAGACGATCCCGGAGCCCGTGGCGGGCCATGTCCCGGAAGTACTGGTCCAGACTCCGCTCGTCCGGAGAGTAGTATACCGGAAAGCGCGGATTATCCAGGTCCAGCTCCAGGTTGCAGGCCTCGGCGATTTCCCGGGTGTTCTCCAGCGCCTTTGGCACGTGGGAAAAGACCTGCTCCATATCCTCCGGAGACCTGTAGAAGAGCTTGTCCGTCTCCAGACGCATCCGCTTGCGGTGATCCACGCAGGAATTGGTCTGGATGCAGAGCAGGACGTCGTGAGCCGAGGAGTCCTCGCGATTGAGGTAGTGGCAGTCGTTGGTGGCGACCAGGGGGAGGTTCATTTCCTGGCCGAGCTCGACCAGGAGGGGATTGAGCTCCTCCTGCTGAGGCAGATCATTGTCCATGAGCTCCAGATAGAAACGGCCGGGAAAGAGCTCGCTGTATTCCCGGGCAGTCTCCTGGGCGGCCTTCATCCCCCGGGAGAGCAGCACGCTGGGGACCTCCCCCTTGAGGCAGGCGGACATGGCGATGAGATCGGAGCCCCACCTGTCAAGCAATTCCTTGTCCACCCGGGGCTTGTAGTAGAAGCCCTCCAGATTGGCTTTGCTTATCAGCTTGAGCAGGTTCTGGTACCCCTGTTTGTTCTTGGCCAGAAGCACCAGGTGGTGCCCGGCCTCGGAACTGGACCCGGCGTCCTTCTTTTTTCTGTGCTCCGGGGCGACATAGACCTCGGAGCCGATGATGGGCTTTATGCCGTGCTCCTTGGCGGTGAGATAGAAATTGAGGGCCCCGAAGAGGTTCCCGTGGTCCGTTATTGCCGCGGCGGTCTGCCCAAAGGAGACGGCGCGGGAACACACGTCCCCCACCTTGATCGCCCCGTCCAGAAGACTGTACTCGGTATGGCAGTGCAGGTGCACGAAATCGGTCATAATCTTCCGTTCAAAGTTCAGGTTCGAAGTTCAAAGTTCGTCGTTCAACGTTCAAAGTCAAAAGGCTCGTTATCCGCTTGAACCTTGAACGTTGAACATTGAATGTTGAACTAAGCGAGATGACGCGCGGTCTGGCCGGTCAGACGGAGCAGTTGGTGGGTGAATCCCGCTTCATTGTCATACCAGGCGATAACCTTGAGCAGACGGTCCTCGATGAGGCTGGTCAGGGGTGCGTCCACGACACCGCCGTAGCGGCTGCCGTTGTAGTCCACGGAGACCAGGGGCTCCTCGCTGTAGCCGAGGATATCCTTGAGCTCATTCTCGGAGGCCTCCCTCAGGGCGGAATTGACCTCGTCCACGCCCACGTCCCTGTCCATCCGAACATTGAGGTCCACCAGGGAGACGTTGGGCGTGGGCACCCGAATGGCCATTCCGTCCAGCTTGCCCTTGAGGCTGGGGATCACTTCCGTCACCGCCCTGGCCGCGCCAGTGCTCGTGGGAATCATGGACATGGCCGCGGCGCGGGCCCGTCGAATGTCCTTGTGCGAGCCGTCCAGGATGCGCTGGTCCATGGTGTAGGAGTGCACCGTGGTCATATTCCCGTGCTCGATTCCGAACCGCTCGTGCAGGGCCTTGACCACGGGAGCCATGCAGTTCGTGGTGCAGGAGGCGTTGGAGATCACGCTGTGCTCCGGCTTGAGATCGGAGTCGTTCACACCGGGCACGATAGTGGCGTCCACGCCCTTGCCCGGTGCGCTGATCAAGACCTTTTTGGCCCCGCAGTCCAGATGCTGCTTACAGCTGTCCCTGTCCTTGAACTTTCCCGTGGTCTCCAGAACCACATCCACCCCCAGGTCGCCCCACTTCAACTCGCCTGGGGGCTGCTGCGTGACCAGGACCTGCTTGCCATCCAGGAGGAAGCCCTCCTCGTTGGGCTCCACACTCCCGCTGAAGAAGCCGTGGACCGAGTCGTACTTGATCAGATGAGCCATGCTCGCGCTGTCCGCGCGCGCGTTCACCGCGACCAGCTCGAGCTCCGAGCTCCCGGCAAGCAGACGGGCCGCGTATCGACCGATTCGTCCGAACCCGTTGATTCCGATGCGCACTGCCATAACCCTCGTACCTCCTTGGACCCGCTATGTGTTCCTTTTGCACGTAAATGTGTCTAACTTTTTAGATTATTTTGGAAAACCGACAAGCGAGGCTCGACGAGTGGAGCACTTCGCTGGGTTTCATAATACACCTAGTGCCTTGTTGGAACCGCAATAGGCGAAAATGAGCCCAGTCCCGACAGAAGACGCGCCATCTGAACCCTGCCCCGAACGCAAGTGGTTCTGGGAAGATCGATGAACTGCTGCTGGTCCCGTCCTGTGAAACCCGTGATGAAACTCGCGCTTCAGCGTCCACCCGTCTTCGCCTCGCATTTTCATGTTTCTTTGTGCCCGGATCGGCTCGGGTATGATAATTCTATTCGGGATAAGCCGTTGGCTGCCGGAGCTATCGGCCCCGGCTCATCACCCATCGCCTATCGCCCCTATTACATCGCGCCGGAAGATCCCAGCACATGGCGCATCTTGTGCTGCACCACGTATTCCACCGATTCCCGGGCCGGCTTGAGGTATTTCCTGGGATCGAAGTTGGCGGGGTTCTCCGCGAGCTCCTTGCGCAGCGTAGCGGTCACCGCCAGCCGAATGTCCGTGTCGATATTGATCTTGCACACCCCGGAACGGGCCGCACGGAGCAGCGTCTCCTCGGGAACGCCCTTGGCGCCCTCGATCTCGCCCCCGTATTTGTTGGCCATATCCACGAATTCGGGCAGAACGCTGGAGGCCCCGTGCAGGACCAGGGGATAACCGGGGAGGGTCTTGCTGATTCGCTCCAGTCGGTCCAGGTCGATATTCGCCTCTCCCTTGAACTTGTACGCCCCGTGGCTGGTGCCAATGGCCACGGCCAGGGAATCGCATCCGGAACGCTCCACGAACTCGGCCGCCTCGTCGGGGTTGGTGAATACGTTTTCCTCCGCGCTCACATCGTCCTCCACACCCGCCAGCTGTCCCAGCTCGGCCTCAACCCAGACGCCCCGCTCGTGGGCATAGTCCACGACTTCCCTGGTTACCCGGATGTTTTCCTCAAAGGGATGGTGCGAGCCGTCGATCATGACCGAGGTGAATCCCGCGTCGATGACCTGCTTGCAGATATCGAAGTCCTGTCCGTGATCCAGATGCAGGCAGACGGGGAGGTCACTCTCTTCCAATGCCGCCTCCACAAGCTTGACGATGTACGTCTGCCCGGCATATCGTCGTGCCCCGGCGGACACCTGCAGAATGATGGGCGACTTCTCCTTCTCGGCGGCGCTGGCGATGCCCTGCACGATCTCCATGTTGTTCACGTTGAAGGCGCCGATGGCATAGCCGCCGGAGTAGGCCTGCTGAAACATTTCAGAGGGCGAGGTGAGTGACATTTCCGCCTCCTTGCTGGTTGAGTGAAACAATGATTTGCCTGAGGGCCTCTCGCTCGAGACAGGCGTCCGCCTGCGCAACAGGGCCCTCCTGGACCAACCGGGACAACAGTGGCTTACGTCCTGAGGTCCTTGCAACGATGAGCGCCCTAAGGAGTGTTTCCGGATGAGCGTGGAATTGCCACACATGCCCGGATTTGGTCATCTTATCAGCCTGTTGAAAAAGTCCTTATCAGACAGGGCGTTCAAAAATTTCAAGAGTCAAGCGCGACCCGGCACTCACTTTCCCCCCGAAGTTCAATATATTACGAGCAA
>JAZKRN010000004.1:0-38867 GCA_036628655.1 Desulfohalobiaceae bacterium
TTGATTCGGAATGATTGATTCTTACGGCTATAATGTTACAGTAATCTCTTTATTAAATTTTTTTTTCAATACCATTTATATTGTGCATTGAATAACTCTCAGAACAATAGCTTTTATGTCACTTAGTTATTTATGAAGTCCAGGAATCCTACTCCTCAAGAGATTGAAAAGTTGGTTTCTTATTTGCCTTTGCTATATGGGGACGGATTCAAGCCAATCAATGAAAGGAAAAATAGTGAACCCAGATCATCAAATGGGTTATTCGATTTAGGCCCACCAGATTACAATGAAATTGTCGAAGATTTTTTCCATTTGGCCTCCAGTGATTGCTGGACCGATTATGACCATGACCCATCAGAGGCATGCCGGCTCCTTGAAGACGAGAAACTGATCATGAATACTGATCTCTCTCAAATCAAGACAATGCTGACGTATTGTGTTCGCGGTGAGCGCTTTTGCACTGGCCATTGGGGGGCAATGATTGAGGAGGGTTGTATTCGCCGCATACTTCAGCGACTTGAAATTATTCGATCAGAAAATCAGTAGAGACACAGTGACGGAGTTTGAAGGTATAATCTATGCGTATTGTGGATTCGTTTGGTATGGAAATAAACAGCATGGATGACTGGTCAAAATTGTATGCAACGTCACAGAACTCCCATCACTGGAAGAAAGGCCGGAGCGCATATTCTACCGCAGAGTTCCTCCTTCACCATGATGGCGTCTCGGTAATATCCCAGCGGGTGTCTGAAGCCCTGGGAGTGCACATCGAATTTAATCTTGCCATCCCGGAGTATGAGGTCAAATTTGATAGATACGGCAAAGGCCGCATGCATGATATCGGGATTTTCGGACAAACAGAGGATGGGAAGTCAGTATTCGTCGGAGTTGAGGCAAAAGTTGATGAATCCTTTGGACCGATGGTTAAGGATAGCTATTTGGCTGCCAAGGCAAAACAAGTTGTCGGGATATCAACAAACCGTATCCCTTCACAGGGGCATTTTTTCACTTGAAACCTCCGGTTCCGGATTTTCTAACGCTCGCCACATGGGGGCATCCCTGCCCCCACCCGACTCTCGGTCGTTGCTATTGTCCCAAAGCTTGGGAGAATATCTTCAGCAGTGGGCTTTAGGCCATGATGAGCATGTTCACGGTCGGGTTTCCCCCACGTGGCGAGCGAAGAAAATCGACGAAACCTCCGCTGTGCGCGTTCAAAAACACCCCTGTGAAGGGATACAACAAACCTACCTGAGCGTATTGAAAAGATCCTGTCTCTTCATTTTCGTGAGCCTGACATCACAATGTTCGATACCAGGTATCAGCTCTTGTATACCACAGCAGGAACGCTCGCTGCTGAATCAGATATATCGGTTCTCTATATCGCAGTATTCAAAACAGAGCTGTACGAGGAATCTATTGCCACAGAGAACTACAAGGACTATATACATTTCATTGAAAAAATCGGAGCCATTCCTATCAATCTACAAAGCACAAAAGCTTTAAGTCACGAAGTTGAATTGCAAGGGAAAAGTCTCACTTGTCTTTACGAATGCTTTGAAATGTATCTGTAATATTAAGTGTAATACAAGGAATACTATCACTAAGTGACAATCTGGGAGACTGTCAGGACTACTGACAGTCCTGGCACGTAAGTTTTACTCTAATCCCGACAAGCGCATATATATCAAGCCTGACTGATGCCCAGGAGAGCGTGGAATATCATCAAAAGAAAAGAACAGGTTTTGCTGTCTGGGCTTTTGCTTGCCTAAAGTGATAGTTATCCCTCTATTTGCTACAGGAGTAGTACAAAATGAATACTTTTACAACAGTCAATTAATGGTCGCCGAAAAAAATTCTTGAACAATTGTTGATAGCATGTTGTTCCACCAAGTCGATTATTTACCGTTAGTTATAAATGCTGAAAGGAAATGATACACCTATAGAAAAATATACTTGATAATGACGTATATTTTATACACATTATAAAAAGGATACATATTGTTTAAAATCAAAATTTATTTCAAAAAGATTAAAATTGGTGTTTTAGTTTTTTTGTTAGTATTAACTGGACTAATTTTGATTAACTCAATGCTCGAGTTGGGAAAAATAAATAAAAGTATAGTTATAGATGCTTCGCCAAAAGAGGTGTTTAGTTTTACAGGTGACTGGAAAAACCTGCCGGAATACCAAAAAGGCATAGAGAACTGGCAACCTACAACAGAAAATACTAGGGGCGAGGGAGCAAAGTTTTCTTATACGACAAATGAGTTGGGCATAGAGTTTGACATAGAAACAAAAATAGTCGATGTTACATTGAATGAGGAAAGAGTATGGAGAACAGTTAGTGGTGCTGATATTGAAGCTAAATATCTTTTTGAACCACAGAATGGAAGAACAAAAACCACATATATTTTAGATTATAACTTGCCTATTCCAATCATAGGTAACATATTGGATGTTTTGTTGGTCAGGGAAAGTAGAGAACTATGGGTAGAAAATACGTTGCAAAACCTCAAGAAGCTAATTGAAGAATAAATTTTGATTTATCAAAAAATGCCTGGATGGATTCATGAATAAAATATAATCGGAGTTTGAAATACTGATTATCCTTGAAGCCATCGTTTGAGTGTTTTGATTTTATTACACTATAATTTTTGATTTTTTTTCCCCAGAGTTGACATCCTGGTTGCCCATAAACAATACCATGGCATTTGAAGTCGTCATGTCAATCCTCAATATCCCCATTGTATTCTTTGGTACAGGACGCTATCTCTATTCCGCATTTGAAGATTCACAATACAATTTTCTTATTGGAGCTTTTTTAACCTTAAAAAAGGAGATCAGCTATGTGTAAGAACATTGTATTCAAAGTTTTTGCGTGTGCAATCTGTTTCCTGTTTATTCTTCCTGTAGTCAGTGCTAACGCTGTCAGTTCTCAGGATTGGATCTCCTATCTTCCCGAAACCATAAACGGTATAGAAAAAACAGGTGAAGTGGAAACAGTAGACGCAAAAAAGATGGGCCAAAAGATATGTTCTGTGACCCAAAATTATGGGAATAAGGTCTCTTTGACCATTGCCGACGGTACTATGCTGCCGCAACTGAAAAAATTTGAGACCATGAAGCAGTTCACCATGGAGAACGAGAAAAAAATTATAAAAAGGGTGAAAATCTCCGGTTATGAATCGGGATACGAATTCTACAAGAAGAGGAAAGAAGGGAATCTTTTGGTCAAGTTGAGCGACACCAGGATAGTAGTGATCCAGGCAGATGAAGTGAAGAACAAAGATGAATTACTATCCATGGCAGATGATGTGCCGCTTTCCGAGATCGCCGATCATAAGTAAATTTTGGTCCGGGTTACAGTCTCTTTGGACACAGATTTGAGAGTATGTCATCAAGTCTGAAAACCTCAAGAAGGTGTCCTATTAATCTCAAGGGTCCCACCAAAATGAGTGAATCCAATGCGGGGGCCTAGGCCCCCGCGGAGGAACCAAGCTAGAGGACAATTCAACATAACGGCTATTATCCTTCACTCTCTTCGCGCTTTCCAATTGCAGATTACCACGACGAAGTGTTGCCCAAACAGATATACACTTCAATCATAGATGAATATTCCTTTGACTTGGAGGGCAACTCGTCACCATTATGGCATTCCTGAATATCGGCCACAAGAACGAGCTCCATCAAGGTCGGAGGCTAATGGCTGGTCTGATCCGTAGTGTCCGGTCTTATAAAAAATATCGGCCGGCCCGTATTGGCAAAATGATCGCCATAGATCGAGCGGGAGAATCGTGCCTGGAATGTGCCGGCAAAGACTTTTTGAATTGTTTGTCGGCACAGAACAATATTGCCCTTCAAAAGATACAGTCGGGTGTTGGTTCCCGAAAAACAGGAGCTATTTTTCTCCCACGGGGCAGGCGAATTCGCACCTGCGGCACCAGTCGGTGACAAGGATCGGAGCGCCTTCAGCATCTCTTTGGCCGCCATCAATAGGATGGGCCCGATCGGAATCAAGGCGTTGGATACAGGTCGGACGGTCGTATCGCCCCTGGGCAAACGCGTTTTCCGGGCAGACTTTTCGGCAAGGCATGTCACAGCCTTGGCAGGGATCGAAACCCTCCTGCGGGCGGCCGGACGGAAGGTCATCCTCGATCAATACAGCGCGAAGCCGGACTCTGGGGCCCCATTTTCGGTCCAGCAGCAGGTTGTTTTTCCCCACGACACCTAGTCCCGCGAAAACAGCGGCATCTTTCAGATACACCCCACCCTTTTCCACGTGGTAGGGCAGCGGCTGTGCGGGCACCCCATGAGTCTCGGATAGCCAGGTTGCCAATTCCTTGGATATTTCCGTCATTCGACGGTTTCCCGCGGTGTTGCCGCGGTCGAACCAGTCCAGCCGCGGGTCATCTTCTGGATGATGCATGACCAGCACCAGAAGAGAGCGCGCGTTCGGCAGCCACGGAGTAGCACTTTCCGAGTGGTTGGTCTTCCAGCTTCCCTCGGCTTCTGCCTTGGAGGAAGGGCCAGCCAGCACTTCATCGATAGCGGCAATCCCCGCTCGAAAACCGTCCCTTTTTTCTGCCTCGGCAATCAGCTCATCCGCCAGTTGGCGATTTTGGGTCATATCCTCTCCCGCTTTTTGGGGTCCGGTCCATTAAACCTGTCCAAAATATATTCTGAATGATAAACGTTGGAAAATCAAATTCCGGCCATCCCTGCTTGGCTCGCTGTTGTGGCGCCCTTTGCGGCGAGAAAAGAAGCTTTCCGGATTTTCAGGGGACACGCCCCCCTGAAAGGCTGCCCACGTACAACCCGCGAAAAGGAGGCAAAGGCATGAACTATGAGGAAATGAAGGATCTGTCCCATCGCATTTATGAGGATCTCAGGTTGAAGACCCTTCCGGTTGCGGTGTCCTTTCACGACCAGGAGCCTCAGTGGCCGGAGAAAACCCGTCGGCCCTCGCAGGCCCTGAACAAGAGGATCACCCTTTGTCAGGCCATGACCCTGGCCAGAACCTACGGTTGGACAGTCGGCCTCACGGCTGAAGACATTGTGTGCGTCCCCGCCCTGATCGCTTTTGGCCATGCCCGAAACAAGGATGCCCATCAGCTCTTGAGCAGCTTTTTCGCCCGGGTGGGCTGGTCCAGGGATGAAGAGACCGCTGCCGGTGAAGTGTCCGGCATGACATTCATGCCCAAGGGGTGGGCTTACGCCATGGTCTTCTCCCCCCTGGCCAAGGGCGTGGTCGATCCGGACACCGTGGTGTTCTATGGCAATCCGGCTCAGATGATGCGGCTGGTGCACGCCTGGACCTACATGACCGGGCAGCGGGTCCAAAGCGGCTTCTCGGGCAAGATCGAATGCCGCGAATACCTGGCGGCGCCATGTCTGTCCGACCAGGCCAACGTGGTTGTCCCCGGCAACGGGGACCGGATCATGTCCGGGACCCAGGACGAGGAAATGATCTTCGCCGTGCCCGGGGACAAGCTCCAGATGCTCGATACCGGACTGGAAAAGGCGGGTCGTGCTCTCGGGGCCAAGTATCCCGTTCCTTTCTACCAGAACTTTCAGCCCGAGTTTCCCGGTATGTTCAAGGAGTTGGCGGAGGAGGCAGGATTGGATCTCGGCTGAGGGAGACAGGATCGGCACCCCTGTCGAACGTACGCGTTGCGTTCCGAGCCTCATTCGCGAGCTCACCCTGGCACAACCAGGCAGGAAAATGCCGCGGGGCGGATGACGGCTGTTCGCCGAGGCTCGGGGTTCATGCCTGTTTGGGAGCCGAGGAAACGGGCACTGCAAGGCGGGTCTTTCTCAGGCCGCTCCCCGCGGGCCGAAAATGATGGTCAGGGCTCCGACAAGACAGATCCCCGCTCCGATCGTGTCCCACTTGTCCGGCCGAAAGCCCTCCACGGCCCACAGCCAGAGCAGGGAGGAGAGGATGTAGATGCCCCCGTAGGCTGCGTAGGCGCGTCCAGCGAAAGCGACATCGATGCGGGTCAGGGCGAAGGCGAACAGGGCCAGGCTCATCATGCCCGGCACCAGCCAGAGGGCCGACCTGTCCAGGCGCAGCCAGGCCCAGAAGGCGAAACAGCCCCCGATCTCCGCAAAGGCGGCCAGAATGTAGGTAGGGATGGTCCACATCACAGGGGAGCTAATCCACAAGGTCCTCGTACGCCGCCTCCAAAGCTTCCTTGTGCTTTTGCTCCTCTCCGGCCAGAAAGGAGAAGACGCGTCCTACCTGTTCCCCTCCGCAGCGATCCTTCCATGCTGAATAGAAGCGCTCCGCCTTGTCCTCCTTCTTGATGGCCATAACCAGGGCCTGCTGATAAGTCATCTCCGGGCTGAAGGCCACGTCCACCATGAAGTCACTGGGATGCAAATCCTCCTCCTGCTCCAGAGTTTCGCTCTCCAGCTCCTGCCAGGGAAGATCGGCAAGCATGCTGCGATGCCGCTCCTCCTCCTGGGCCATCTCCCGGAAGAACTTCTGCAGGCCCTTGCGGTCGGATGCGGCTTCGCATTGCTCGTAGAACTCTTTGGCCTTCTCCTCCCTGGTTATAGCGAACTGAACCACATCCGCAAGGGATCGGCATACTTGGGCCATATGTTTGTGCTCCCTGTTTTCCCGCTCCGTCCTGTTTTAGGCCTCGGGTCCTACCCTGCGCTGCGCACCCGATAGGAGAACATGCGAGCACAGGTCGGGCAGTATCGGTGCCTCTCCTTGGTGTCCGGATGCGGGGCTGTCTTGGAGTGGACATCCTCCAGAAAGCGCTCCGTGGCGAAGAGATTCCCACACGCCTCGCAGCGCTGCAAGGAGACCTGGCCGATGATTTCATTCCGGATCCAGATGGTGCGCAGGTCCCCGGAATCCTCCATCTTGATGGCTCCGGTGGGACAGATGTTGACGCAGGTGGCGCCGCCGAGACAGGGGTTCTCCGGGTGGGGCACCACGTAGCTCACTCCGTTCCGCTTTTCCACGGTCAATGCCGAAGCACCGACCACCTCCCTGCAGACGCGAACGCACAGGCGGCAGCGAATGCACTCGTCCGGGGCGGGGGCGAGCTCTATGCCGAAGTTTCGGGCCAGGTCGCGGATCTTTTGCGATTCCGGAGCATAGCGGATCAGATCGTTGAAGGCCTTGACTCGGGCTTGGTAAACCCTCTCGGTATCCGTCCGTACCTCCATACCCTCCTTGACCCGAAAACAGCAGGATAGCCCGATCTTGGACGCCTTGCCCGGCCGGGCCACCTCGACCGCGCAGAGCTTGCAGGCACCCGCGGGAAAAAGGGCCGGATGGTAGCAAAGGGCCGGAACAGCGATGCCCTGGCCGCGTATGGCCTCAATGAGACGGGTTGCCTGAGTGTCTACGGGATGGCCGTTGATGGTAATCCCGGGCATCAGGAGTCCTCGAGGAGCTTGAGGCAGTCCTGCGGCAGCCGGATGGTACCCGCCTGGTCCAGGCTCACCTCGATGAGCGCTTCCGGATCGTTCTTGCTCCAGTCCGGATCGGTAACGATTCCGTGCACCCCGATGTACTCCTCCATGTAGGGCTCCCAGTTCTCATCCTGGGATCGCTGATGGACGACCACCTTCTGACCCCTGTAGAAGGTCATGGCTTTTCTCCTTTTCGGACAAACTTCCAGTCTCCGGCCCGTCTCGTCGCGAAGCCGAAAAATCCAGGAGTTTGCCGCAGCGCCGTTTTCTGTAGTCCTGGCCCGGGTGCGCGGCTTATTCGAATACTCCTTCCCAACAGAAACAGCCCCAGTTTTGCTGCCCCAGTCCCCCAAGCCTTTGCCTCAGCCTTCGTCCGGAGGACTGATCTCCGCATGCTGACGGCTGGCCCGGCGACGGGCGCAGTCGAGACAGAGATGCTTTCCGCTGAGCGCGGGGCTGATCTCCCGAATACGGCGATTGAGGTAATCCTGGTACCGGGCCGGGCCAAGCACTGCGCCGCAGCTCTCGCAGTATTCCAGTTTCAGGCGATTGAGCTCCGTGCCGCAGTGGGTCAGGATCCGCTCTCCGTCCACGTCTGTCATCCGCATGGCCTCGGTGGGACAGTTCGTGGCGCAGGCCCCGCACAGGATACAGCGTTCCGCGGTGATCTTCAAATCCGACGGACCCGGATTGTCAAAGGAAAGGTAGCCCAGGTGCAGGGCGTCCACCCCCATCTTGTCCCGGCATATCTCCACGCAGAGGCCGCAGCGGATGCAGATATCGCAGCGCAGACAGCGCGTGGCCTCGGTCTGGGCCCGATCCTCGCTCAATCCGAGGTGTACCTGCTGAAAGGTAATGCGTCTGCGATCGTTTTTCAAGACCTCCATGTGCGGCCGCCTGAGATCCATTTTGAGGCTCGCGGGCATGGGGAACGAGTCCAAGCGCCCTCGCCGTACCGGGGTCGGCGGCAACAGGGGCTGAGGCATATTCTCGAAATAGCGGTTGATCGCCTGTGCGGCCTTCTTGCCCCCGGCGACGGCCTCCACGATTGTGGCCGGGCCGGTGACGGCGTCTCCGACGGCGAAGACCCCGGGGTGATCCGTCTTCATATTGATGGTGTCCACCTTGACCGTGTTCCGCTTGGTCCAGTCCACCTCCGGGAAGGCCCCGAGCCCCGTATCGTCCACCTCCTGCCCGATGGCCGGAATCACGGCGTCCACCCGAATATCGTGCTCGCTGCCCTCCACAGGCACGGGCTTCTGCCGGCCCGAGGCGTCCGGTTCGCTCAACTCGGCACGCAGGCAGGTAATAGTCTGGACGCAGCCCCCTTCATCCCCGTTGATTTGTTTGGGGATAGTGAGGAAGGAAAAGCGAATCCCTTCCTGCTCCGCCTCGACCACCTCCTCTTGATGGGCCGGCATCTGGGAGTGGGAGCGCCTGTAGAGAATGGTCACCTCGCGGCATCCCAGGCGGACACAGGTCCGGGCGGCATCGATGGCCACATTGCCCCCGCCCACAACGGCGACACGCTTTCCCGGCAGGCTGGGATCCCCCAGGTTCACCCGGCGCAGGAAATCCACCGCCGGAACAACCCCGGAGCACTCCTTTTCCCCGAGAATCATCAGCTCATAGGAGTTGTGCGCTCCCACGGCCAGGAGAAAGGCCTCGAATCCCTCCTCCCGCAACTGGTCCGCATCCGTGTCCCTGCCCAGACGGGTATTGCAGTGTATCTCCACGCCAAGATCCTCGATCATGGCGATCTCGCGAGAGAGGATCTCCTGGGGCAGGCGATAGTCTGGGATGCCCACCCGCATCATCCCCCCTGCCACTGGAAAAGCCTCCAGGACACGGACCCCGTATCCCTGCAGGGCCAGATAGTACGCCGCGGTGAGACCGCCGGGGCCAGCTCCGATGATGCAGACCTTGCGGCCGTTGAAGGGAGCGGGCTCCGGATCGGCGAAGTCCCCGGAGGCATAGGAGCGCTCAGCGGCAACCCCCTTCAGGGCCATGATGGCGATGGGATCGTCCATGCGGCCCCGCACGCACATGAACTCGCAGGGATGCGTGCAGACCAGACCGCAGATCCAGGGAAAGGGGTTGTCCTTGCGGACGATGGACACGGCCTCGGCGTAGCGGCCCTCCCCCACCAGGGCGATGTAGGTGGGGACATCGATGCCCGCGGGGCAGGCCATCTGACACGGGGCAGGCGTGAGCATGGGGCACTCGCCTGTGGGACAGTTCCGGCTCCGGATGTGCCCGGCGAACTCCTCCTGATGGCTCTCAAGCTGCTCGGAGAGATCGGCGCCCAGTCTGATGCACTCTTCGTTCTCGACGCTTTCGGCCAGCTCCCGGGCCAGGCGCCCCAGGCCGTCCATGTGCTCCGCCCCGGCCCGGCTGTCGATGATGTCCCGGATGAGCTCCAGAACATCCCTGCCGATCCGGCGACAACGGGGATGGGTTACCGCGCCGGACTCCAGCTTTTCCTCGAGCCACTGATACGTGGCAAGGACCTGGCATTGCGCTTGGCTCATGGCTTTGTCCCCGGCTGAATCATTCCGGATTGAACTGTCCCTCTGCGTTGGTCCGGGCGTAGCGTTCCCGCCTGATCTCGGGCATCTCCCCAGGGTCTCCAAAGTGGATGCACTGAGTGATGCACACCGTGGCACAGGCCGGCTTCAGGCCGGCGTCAATGCGGTCCTTGCACAGGTCGCACTTGACCACTTTGCCTGTCACGTGATTCCACTGCGGAGCTCCCCAGGGACAGGCCGCCATGCAGGTCTTGCACCCCACGCACAGATCCGGGTCCACGAAAACCACCCCGTCGCCGGAACGCTTCTGCACCGCTCCTGTGGGGCAGGCGGCCACGCACCAGGGAATCTCGCAATGGAAACAAGGCATGAAGGTAAAAACCGTCCTCGGCTTTTCCCCCGTCCACTTGGGGCCCACGGGCACCACCAGTGTGGGGAGCGGCCCAGGGGGAAGGTTCTGCCGCGTCTTGCAGGCTACCACACAGGCTTCGCATCCGATACAGTTCTTCTGGTCGTGAAAAAGCATATATTGGCTCATGGCTCTGCTCCTGGGTTTGTGATCCCCCGATCCTCCTTGATCCCGCATTGCCGTACCATCGGCCTATCCCCTGGAAAGAGGCCGCACGGTTACGAATGTTTCGTGCAGGCCCGGGCTGCCGCCGACGGGATCGCTCACGTTCTTCATCAGGGCGGCGTCGGAGAGCCCCTTATTGTAGGAGCGCGTCGCGAACTCGGATTCGTGGCCGAATCCGTGCAGGAGAAAGACGCACTCCGGATGGATGAAGTCAGTAACCTTGGCCTTGATGTGGCCTGTATGCAGTTCCGAGGAGACCTGGACCGTGTCTCCTTCCCGGACTCCCAGCTCATTGGCGCAACGCTGATTGATCCAGAGCGTGTTTTCCGGCATGAGCTCGTTCAGGTAGGGGTTGTTCTGGGTGGAGACGTGCGTGTGCTGGGCGCAGCGCCCCACCACCATCCGGAAGCGGTCCTGGGCTTCGCCGGACTCCGGAGAGTGGTACGGCGGAAAGGAGGAAAAGCCCGCATTCGCCAGCAGGGAGGAGACGCACTCGATCTTGCCGGACGGGGTCTTGAAGGCGAGCCCGCTCTCGCGGTCCCAGAAGTGCTGCTTGTCCGTATAGGCCACGAACCCCTTGGCCCGGAAGTCCTCCAGGGTAAAGCCTGTGGGCTCCAGCTGCCAGCGCACCAGCTCCTCCATGGAGCTGTAGGGAAAATACTGCTCCAGTCCCATCCTCTTGGCCAGCTCCCGAAGAATGATCGGCCCGGGAAGGGTGTCGTAGCGCGGGCTGAGGGCCTGTTGCCTGAGGAACATCTGGGGCTTGAGACTGTTTGCCTGCTGCGGGCTGTCCATGCGCTCCAGGTAGGTGGATTCGGGCAGAATGACGTCGGAGTGCCAGGCGATGTCGCTGTGCTGGATGTCGATGCTGACCACGAGATCCAGCTCGTCCAGGGCCCGCTTGGTCTCGTTCGTGTCAGGTATGGCCATGAGCGGATCGAAGCGGAAGGCAAACAGGGCCTTGATGGGATAGGGGTCCTGGTTCAGCACGGCGCGGGGGAGATTCTGGGGCAACCCGTGGTTGGGGTCGGGGAGTGGGAACTCCGGAGTGCCCACCTTGTCCAGGCGCGACGCCTCCGGCTTGGGAAGGCCCTCCTGGTCCGTGAGCTTGCGGGCGGGCTTGCTCCCCGCAACTCCGGGGCCCTTCTTGATGAAGATGCCGCCGGGTGTCTCCACGCTGCCCATGAGGGCATTGAGCAGGAGAATGGAGCGCCGGAGCTGGATCTCGTTGACATGGTGCGCCCCGCGATAGCCCATGTGGAAGATGACCCTGGGCTTGTCTCGGCCGAGCTCCCGGGCGAAACGTACGATCTCCTCCGCGGGGATGCCGGTCTCCTCGGCGGCCCATTCCGGCGTATAGCTGCTGACGAAGCCGCGGAGCTCGTTCAGGCCGGTGACCCATCGGTCCACGAAATCCGCGTCGAAGAGGCGCTCCTCGAAGATAACGTGCATCAGGGCGTAGTTCAGGGCCAGGTCGGTGCCGGGCCTGATCATCCAGTAGCGGTGCGCCTTGGAGGCGGTCACCGTAACCCGGGGATCAATATAGGTCAGCTTGGCCCCGCGGCTCATGGCGTCCATGATCTGGCGCACCGGTTTCACCTGGATGGATTCGAAGATATTCCGTCCGTACAGGACCAGATGCCGCGTATTGGAATAGTCCATCCCGATCTGCCCGTCCGTGTATCCAAAAACCGAACGGCAGGCCGTGTTCATGGACCCCTTGCACAGGGCGTCGTGGGAGAGATAGTTGGGCGAGCCCAGGGCCCTCAAGAAGGTCTTGCTCACGTGGGTGCTGAGCTGGGCCCGCTCGGTCAGGACCACGCTTTCTCCGCCGTGTTTCTCGGTGATGCCCTTGAGCCGTTGGGCAACAAAGTCCAGGGCCTCCTCCCAGGAGGCACGCCGCCACTGGCCCGAGCCCCTGGGCCCGGTCCGGATCATGGGGCCCTGAACCCGCTGGGCATCGTCGACAAGGGCCTTGCCCGCCGCCGCCTTGGGGCACAGGCTCCCCTCCATTCCGGCAACATGGGGATTGCCCTCGATGAAGGAAACCTCGCCGTTTTCCACGGTGACCTTGATGGGACACCGGATGGAGCACATGAAGCACTGCGTGTAGACTTCCTGATCCATTGTTATCACTCCTGAGGGTTGATTCGCTCGATCGATTCACCGATCCGCCGCAGCCGGAGAATGAACACGGCGTGGGGGATTGGCGCATCTTATTGTTTTTCCGAAACAAAGCCCGACAGTCCGATGAAGTCCTTCCCTGAAAGAAGGTTTTAACATTTCAAGGGGCAAGCGCAAAAAATGCAACAGCTGCTGCGGGGCATCCTTTCAGCTCTGGGATTTTTCGTATTTGAGCCTGAGGGGAATCCCGATCCCCAGGCCGGCGAGGGAGGCCCCCAGAAAGAGGAACAGATAGGGAGCCGGCGTGACCGAGGCGAAGATCCGCTGATCCACATAGAACTGGATCGCGTAGGCAGCGCCTCCCAGGATGAGCCCGAGGAGGACGGCCAGAGCCGTCAGCCCGGTCCCGCTTTGAGCCCTGCGTCGCCATATGGTGTATCCGCCGTTGACCGCGGCAAAAAAGGTAAAAAGCGGGAGCCAGATCCTCGTGCTTCCCGGAGCGAACCCAAGCGCCAGGACCTCCAGAGCGCAGAGCCCGAACAGGGCCATCAGGAGCCCCGAGGCGAAGGCGAACCAATTGGGCGTTAGGATGTCCAGCCAATCCACGATGGTTTTCAACGGAATGCCCCTTTCCCACGCTTTATCGGATCTCTCCGGTCCGGGTCGAAAGATCCCCGCCTTCCGCCGCTGCCTCGCGGTTTGTCTTTCTGGCGGGAAAAAAACGCCTGCGAAGGAGAACCCAAAGGATATAGGAGGCGACGAGCACGAGAAGAAACCAGAAGACCGCGCCCATTTCATAGGTCCGCTCCCCCAGGGTAACCGCGAAGAGGTGGTCCCGACCGAAGCGTTCCTTGAGACCGGCCGGATTGTAAACGTTGTTGACGTAGGTCAGCATGGAGAAAACCGGCAGGTAAAGGGTGAGCAGGTTGTTCAGGAGCCCCTCGATGAAATAGTTGTAGTAGAGCTCGTTCAGCTTGCCCTTGTCCAGGTCCTTGGCCAGCCCCTTCGCCTGATCCGGATCCTCTTCCTTGAGCCGCATGACCTCCTCCCGGACCCGGTACCAGTAGTCGAATTCGCTATGCAGGCGCTTGTAGCGCCTGGTCTTGATATTTTCCGTCAGGGTCTTGGCCACGAACATAGTCATCAGGGCCATTCCGGTGACCGCTGCCGTGGGCCCCAGGGCCTCCAGGGGGCCGAAGACGAAGTCCAGCCCCGCCCGGATGTGCCGAACGATTTCCAGGATGTAGAGCCACAGGGTGTCCATGGCTGCCCCTCGTGCGGAGAAAGTTTTGCTGCTTGAGCTTTCGATTTGGGCTATGGGCCCCTTGGGACCCCGCCCTTTTCGTTCTACGGGAAAAGGTCCGGGGAGGAAACCCTCCCCGGACCGCGGTTATGCCTTGGGGGCTAGATCCAGACCTCGATCTTGAAGAAGCGGAAGAAGAGGAACAAGAGGACCACGGCCAGGATGATCTTGAGCTGGACCTCGGTGAAGACCTTTTGCATGCGGCTGCCGATGTAGCCGCCCACGAAGCCGCCGATGATAATGGCCAAGGCGATCCAGAAGGAAGGCAGGTACCCGTTGAGGAGATACCCGATGAAGGAACCGATGCTGGAGAAGCTGGTGCCCACCAGGGAGACCGGAACCGCCACGTACATGGGCAGGGCGCCGAACATGGTCATGATCGGGGTGAGCAGGAAGCCGCCGCCGATTCCGAAGCACCTGGCCACGATCCCGATGCCCAGACCGATGATCCCAAAGAGCAGCGGGCTGATCTTGAACTCCTCGCCCCAGAACTTGAAGCGGTAGGTGGTCAGCTTGTTCGCGCCGTGAGTGATGGGCTCGATCTTGCCCATTTCCGCGGCCCGGCCTTCCTCTTTGGCCTTTTTCACCTCCGCGTTGAACTTCTCGGTCATGGCCTTGATATTCTTGCGCTTCTCCATGACCCGGGGCGTCAGCTCGTACAGGGTCCGTGCGGCCATGAGCACCACCAGGACGGCCAGCCACTCCTTGTACGTGGCCAGGGGCAGGAACGCGGTCACGTACTTGCCCAGCCAGATGGAGCCTATGAGGATGCCGACCCCGAAGGAGAGCCCCACGGGCCAGCAGACGCGGTGCTCCTTGACCGCGTAGCGGTAGAAGGAGCCGATGGGGGAGAACAGGGTCAGGGCCACGTTGGAGGGCCGCAGGACGTTGGCCGCGTTGAGCCCGACGGGACCCATGGTGTTGACCACCATGACCTGGTACGCGGCCATGAGCATACCTCCGGCCGCGCCGATGAGGGAGAAGAAGGCCCCCACCAGGATGGCGCCGATAACGATCCAGAGGGGATTCATGTAGCGTCCGCCCATGGAGAGCCAGAAGCCGTTCCCGGCCAGGGTGTAGCTGCCGATCTCCTTGCCGTTGACCGCTACCTGGAACTCGGTGTCCGGAGGGGTGTGGCGGAAGGTGTCAAGCGTTGCGGTGAACTCGCCAGTCTCCTTGTCCAGCTCGATCTCCGTGCCCTTGTCCCAGTAGTTGCCGCTTCTCTCGGAGTCCGTGAGCACACTGCGGGCGAAGATGGTGATCTTGCCCACCTGGGTCCGCTCCTTGGTGATGGTGTTGATCCCGTACTTCGTCTCGTGGGTGTAGCGAAAGAAGTCCCACTTCTCCTTGCTGGTCAGCGGGCCGAGCTTCTCCTTGATCTGCTGGGAAAGATCCTGCCACTGGGCCAGCTCGAACATAGTCGTGCCGTAGATCCCCTTGGCGAAGGAGGGCCCCCCGTAGCGCTCCTTGACCACGGAACCGAACTTGTCCGGCTTGTTGGTGAGCATGTAGTAGAACACCGGAACCGAGGTGTCCTTGTTGAAAGAGTGGGTCGCAGCGGCTTCGAGGAGCTGATCCTTCTCGTTGACCCCTTTCCCTTCATTGGGCGCGAAGGTCCGTTTGGAGGAAACCGCTACGTAGAGATCCTCTCCGGGTTCGATCTGACCGGAGACGGTGACCGTGTCTCCGGCTTTGTAATCCTCCTGTTCCAGGCTGGCCTGGACCGCCTGCTGTGCTTGTGCCATTGGGGACAAGACCAAAATGAGCGCGGCCGCAATCCAGATCCAGAGTCCGCGGGCATAAAATCGCATACTTTCCTCCTTGCCGGTTTCCGGGTTGATCATGGCTGAGACAGCTCCCCTGCTCCTCGGCAGGCGATCGCCAGTTTATGCGTAAGTCCCTGTCAAACAGAAAGTTACAAAGAAAGAGTCAGCAAAGGGCCAACAGGCACAAGAAGCAGCTCGGCAACCGAAACATTTCCACCCCCGCCAAGCGAGGCTCCAGCTCGGCTCAGACCTCGTCCCGCATCGACCGAACACCCTGCCCGCACGGCTCGCGGGTGGGGACACGTTCTTTCACGCACAAGGTCCAAGGGGGGTCTAGCAATTTCTTTGCCAAATTCCGAAGGGGTGTGCACACCGCATTTCCGGTCGAGGCCCCGTAGATGTTGTCCCATATAGAACAACATCTACGACTTGGGTGTTCCCTTTGGAACAGCTCTATGTTAAGAACATTATGCGGCTGGGGCTTCAGGGCCGAAATGGGAAGTAAGGAGATTCTGCAAGGCAGAAATGAGGACCGCGCCACAACCGAAAAAAAGGATCCAGTCAGGACGGAATGAGGGAAACAACGATTCTCATCGCAGACAGGGACGAGCGCATTGTCCGGGCCCTGTCCTCCAGACTCCAGCGGGAGGGATATTCTGCCAGCACCTGCCGGGACGGTGAAACGGCCTGGCACATGATCCAGACCGGACAGCCTCGCATGGTCCTTGCCGAGCTCGAGCTGCCCGGAATGAACGGGATGTACCTTCTGGAACGTATTCGTCAGGAATTGCCGAATATCGCGGTGATCCTGACCACTGCCCAGGGCAGCATTCGTAACGCGGTGCAGGCCATGAAGCTGGGCGCCACAGACTATCTGACCAAGCCGGTCAATCTCAGGGAAGTGGTGAAGCAGGCAAGCTCTTTGATCGACAATTCAGGGGTGGGATCGACTCATGCCGGGGCTCCAGGCGGAGGGGACCACTATTCGGACACACCTGAGGCTATCGTGGGTCCAAGCGCTTCCATGCAGGAAATCTTTGAGCTTGTACCCCGTGTGGCCCGTTCCGGGTCCAATATTCTCATCACCGGTGAAACGGGCACAGGCAAGGAGCTCATTGCCCGGGCGATCCACAGGGAAGGAGCAGCTCCCGGGGCTCCGCTAGTGACCATCGACTGCGCCGCCATCCCGGAAAATCTGCTGGAATCCGAGCTCTTCGGGTACGTTCGAGGCGCCTTTACCGGCGCGGACCGGAACAAGACGGGACAGATCGAGCAGGCTCACACAGGAACGCTGTTTCTGGATGAAATCGGAGAGATGCCCTTGTCCCTCCAAAAGAAGCTGCTCCGCTTTCTGCAGGAAAAGGCTTTTGTGCCTGTGGGCGGCAGCAGGCTGCGGCGTGTGGATGTACGGATCATTGCGGCCACGAACAAGGATCTGGAGACCGAGATTGCGCGAGGAAACTGGCGCAAGGACCTCTTTTACCGACTGGACGTAATCCGCATCGATGTGCCGCCCCTGCGGCGGCACAAAGAGGACATTCCCTACCTGACGCAGGCCTTTCTGGCCAAGCACGCACCTCGTTGCAATCCGGGCATAAGCGGAATCAGCCAAGAGGCGATGAACCTTTTGAACGAATACGACTGGCTGGGGAATGTGCGGGAGCTGGAAAACGTGATCGAGCGGGGGGTGGTCCTTGCCTGCGGGGATGTGGTAACCCCTTCCTGTCTGCCGCAGCGTTTGCGCCAATGCGCACGGGAAAAAGCAGAGAACGAAAACCCGAATGGGTGGAACCTGCCGGAGATGGAGCACGCGCTCCTGCAGCAGGCACTCCGGGGAAATGGGGACAATCAGAGCGCTGCCGCCAGGGAGCTGGGCATTTCCCGCAAGCGGTTGCGGACCAAAATGGCTCGGCACGGGATGCTCGGCAACAATTCCGGATAGAAACACCGGCACCGCCTGCCTACGAGCTCCGCAGCCGGGCCAAAACGGCCAGTTTGAACAGAGCGGTCAATCGCCACCTCATCCGGATTGCCCTCATCCAAAAGCCTGGTACAACAGCCTGCCGCTCATCGCCAAGAGCACCAGAGCGAAGAGGACCCTGACCGTTTTTCCCTGCAGCTTCCCCGCCATGAGCCGAGAGCCAACCTGTCCCCCGATAAAGGAAAAAAACGCCGCGAGCAGCACAAAGGGCCAGTCAATGACGCTGATGGAGGCGTGGGTGGCGAAGCCGGTAAGTGAGGAGAAACAGACGATGAAGGTGTTTGAGGCTGCCGCGGTCCTGGTGGGCACCCTGAGCACATAGATGAGCAGGGGAACGATGAAGATCCCGCCGCCAATACCCACCAAACCGGCAATAAAACCCACGACCAGACCGATGAGCGCGCTGCCGCAGACTTTCAATGCGGTGCTCGTGTATTCCGCAGCTGCCTCTCTGCGCGGCGCAATGATCATGCGCACCGCTCCGAAGAGAACAATCACTGCCAGGATGGCGATAAAGGACTCAGTGTCGATGCGGTGCGTGGTCATGGCCCCCAGAGGAGCGCTCAGGCCCGCCGTGAGCAGGGGCAGGGCCACAGTATAGTCCACCATGCCCCTGCGCATGTAGACCCCCGCGGCGGAGGCGGCGGCCACGAGGTTCAAAAACAGTGAGGTGGAGGCAACCATGGACTTTTCAAAACCCACAAGGGCGAAAAGCGGGGAATAAATCAATCCTCCGCCCAGCCCGAGCATGGTCAGAGTCAGTGAGATCAGGAAGACGCCCAGCAACAGGGAACCGGTGAAAAGCATGTATACTTCTTCCCCTCGAAATCACTTTCAGATCACGGGCTTCCCACGGAAACGGACAAGGAAGCCGCCGCGGGCCCCCTCAGCCGGGCCTGCCCCGCGGCGGTTTTTTCAGTCATGATCTTGGGCACAGGGATGCTCCGCTTCTTCCCCGTGACACTCCCTGATCTGCTCGGGGGTGCAGTTCTCCGGCCGATCCTTGAGTTTTTCCGGCTGCTGGCAGCAATCCTGGCACATAATCATTCCCTCCCTTTTGAGCCGTTTTTTTCGTGGATTCCCGAAGAGAGCTCCTCGTTGAGATCCCTGAGACCGGCTTCCCGATCCGGGAGCTCGGTCACATCTTGACCCAGGCGCCTGAGCGCCTCCTCCCGGACCAGATAATGGGTCCAGTAGCCCCGCTTCTCGCCCAGGACCAGGTTCGCCTTGCGCAGGACCTGCAAATGCTGGGACGCTGCGGCCTCGGTGACCCCTAGGGTCTGCGCAAGCGCTCCCACGCAGAGGCTGTGGCGCAGCAACAGCTCGAGCATGCGCCAGCGTGTCCCGTGGGCCAGGGCCTTGAGGGCGGCGATCATTTCCTCCCGGTCCATAACACCTCTATCGTTATCGTTTTGAAAACGATCTCATTCTTTTTTGATTAAGTCAATACTTAATCAAATGCGTGCTTTTCGACCACTCCACAGGAAAAAAACTGCCGGAGCCCCCCTTCTATCTGGGAAAGGCGAATCATTCAGGAAAGTGGCTCAGAAAAAGGCTAGTGTCCTGCCAAATGGGATATGTGTTCCTCTGTTACGACAATCGAAACATGACAAGACACTAGGTCGCTGACCCTGTATGGAGGGGGATCAAGGCATGAAGCCTTCTAAACGGCGACATTCAGAGACAGGGCATAAAGACGGCGAGCTCGACGTTCCCGGCTAGAAAACGGCTTCCCAGCCCCTCTGCCACGAAGGGCATTTCCGCTCGCAATCGCGCCATGCTTCCCATGTCGGTATAGGCACGGAAATTGGCGTAGTGCTCACGGCCCGCAATGCGCTCAACGCCTGCCAAGGCCAGGCGCATGGCCCGTCCGGCAAGGCCATGGGGGACAACGAAATCGACCAGGAAAAGCGAGCCTCCCGGGACGAGCACCCTGGCAGTCTCCCGCAGCATGGCCTTTTGGACCTCGCGGGGCTTTTCATGCAGGGCAAGGCAGATAACCGCACCATGGAAGCTGTTGTCTGCAAAACCCATATGGGCCGCGTCCTGCAGGGAATAAGCCACGGCTGCTGGGCTCTTTTTTCGGGCCACGGAAAGCATGGCCGGGGAGAGGTCCACTCCAGTGGTTTGAATTCCGGACCGATGCAGGAAGAGGCACTGTCGCCCAGTGCCGCAACAGACGTCCAGAACGTTGCGGCAGCCGGCCTTTTCGGCCCGCTGGGCCACACTGCGACGAATCGGGTCCAGGAAGGGGGCGGTGACGGGATCGTAGATCCGGGCCAAGCGGCCGTATTCGTCATTGGTGCCCGCTTGTGTGCGGCGTTTGGCAAAAAAAGGCGGGCTGCGCATCATATCATTTCGACGATACTGCTTCGCCTCCAAGGGGGGTGTCTTTCGGTAGCCGAAATGCTGAGGGCATGCTCGATGCACTCAATCCAAGCGATGCAATCGGGGTTGAGTCCAGGTTCCGCTCAATCCCGGGCTGCTTCCTCCCCAACTGAAGCCCTTTCCCCGGCGATCCGACAGAGATCGCTCTGGAGCCTGTCCGAAAACTCCGATGCAAGACGGCTCATGGCCTCGGCGAACTCGGACGCCTTCCCAGCGGGGAAACAGTCGCTCTCCAGGCTATAGCTTTTCTGGAGCAGGGGGTTTTCTCCAGTGCCCCTTTCCTTGAGCTCGACGCTCACTCCGAGCAGGGCCCGATATCCCGATTCACAGGGCCGGGCAACAAAGCGCCGGATCCGGCCGGAAAGCTCCAGGGAGACCGGTCCGGAATCGAAATCCCCTGCCGTGCCGGCAAAAAGCCCGCTCTCGGAGAGGTCCCTCCGGATCTGTTCCGTGAGCATGCTCGCAGGGGCGGCGACCCACTGACCGCTCTCGGAGAAGCGAACAGTCCGATCCCGGTCCCAGAGCACCATGCGCCTCTGCTCAAAGGGCTCGGCGGCGGTGAAACGCCAGGCCCGGACCTCTGAGGAGAAAGCGCTTGCACACTGCCGCGTCTCCTTCTCATACCTCAAACGGTAGTATTCGGGTTCAGGAGCTCCGGCAAAGGGAGAGCATCCCGCAAGCAGGATTCCGATCACTGCTGCGAGGCAAACGGTGCGCAGATTCATGATCACCTCCCGAAGGGATCATCCTTGTTCTCGGGCCGGGTCAGCACCTTGCCCGGATTCCGTTGCAGGGTCCGGGCGAGGATGCGGATCTCGGAGAGCACGCGATTGAGCTCCAGGACACTCTGCTGCAGGAGGACGGTTGTGGCTTGTATGCGGCTGCTCGTGGCATTGGTCGAAGCACGGATCTGTCCCAGGGCGGCGCTCGTCTGCTCGGAGATCCTTGCCAGATCCTGCGGCGGAACGGCATTCACGCGTTTCTCCAGCGAGGCGATCAGGTCCTCTGCAGTCTCCGCGGAGCTGGAGAGCTCCCGAAGTGTGCTGCGCCACTCTTCTCCCGGCCGGGCCTTGCGCAGATCCCCGGCCAGCTCGTTCAGCTCCCCCGCGAGGGCATTGAGACGCTTCAGGGATGTGTTGAGCTCCTCGCTCCCCAAAAGGGTGTTCGCCCTTGCGGCGACTTCGCGCCACTGCTCGCCCAGACCCTGCATGTCCACGGACCGAAGCTCCTCGTACATGGATTGCAGGCCGTGGACCATGCGGGTCATTTGTCCGGGAACAGAGGGGATGCAGGGGTCCTCGGGATCCGTTCCTTCCGGCTGCGTGATCCGCTTCAGCTCGGGCGAGGCCCTGATCAGGGCCAGATAGCGGTTCCCGGTAATGCCCTTGAGCTTGAGCTGAACCGCATGGCTCTCCCGGATGTGGAAGTCGGGCTGGATCTCCATATCGATCCGGATCATCTCCCCGTCTCCGGCCAGACCGATTCCGGCCACCCGTCCCACGGAAAGGCCGCGGTAGCGGACCTTGGAGCCGGGGCTCAGCCCCTCCACTGAGGAATCGATATAGGTCACGTAATCCCGGGTCTCCTGATAGAATTCCACTGCCCCGATCCAGAACAGCCCGGCCAGGATCAGAACGAGAGTGGCCAGCACAAAGAGGCCGATCTGGAAGTGGCTAACCCTGGAGCTCATTCCCTATTCCGCCTGTTTGGGATTCGACGCTGAAAAAACGTCTGTACGCGACTGTCCGAGGTATCGTTCTTCAGATCCTCCAGATCCCCGGAGGCGATAATCCCCTTGGCCTGCTTGTCCAGCATGATGCAGCGCGTGGCGATATTCTCCAGCGTGGGCACGACATGCGTCACCACGCCGATGGTGACATTGAGATGATCCCGCATCTCGATAAGGAGCTCGTCGATCTCCATGGCCGTATTGGGATCCAGCCCGAAGGTCGGCTCGTCACAGAAAAGAATCCGCGGATCCCGGGCCATACCCGCGGCCAGCCCAGCCCTTCTGGTCATCCCGCCGGAAAGCTCGGCGGGTTTTTTGTCCGCGCATCCCTCCAGCCGGACCAGCTTGAGCTTGAGCTGCACCACCTGCTGAATGATCTCCTCGGGCAGATCGGTGGACTCCCGGAGGGGAAAAGCGATGTTCTCTCCCACGCTGAGCCAGTCCAGAAGGGCCCCGGACTGAAAGAGCACTCCGATCTGTCTCCGGATGCGGCGCAGCGACTCCTCGTCGCCGCCGGGCCCGATCTCCTCGCCGGCGATAATGATACGCCCCTTCTGGATGGGCAACAAGCCGATCAGGGCGTGAAAAAGGGTACTCTTGCCACAGCCGCTGGAGCCGAGAATGGCAAAGATCTCCCCCTCGTACACGGAAAAGGAGACCCCTTCCAGAACGCTCGTCCCGCCGTAGCCGACGGTCAGATCCTCCACCCGTATGATTTCCCGATCACCCATGCCCTGCTTACCATCCGAAGGCGTTGAACAGCACGGCGAAAATAGTGTCCGCCAGAATGACGAGGATGATGCTGATTACGGTGGCGCGCGTCGCGCGCACCCCCACGCTATCCGCGCTGTTCTCGGTCCGCAGGCCCTGAAAACAGCCAGTGAGCCCGATGATTATGCCGAATGCCGCCCCCCGGATCAAGCCGGTGTAGATTGTCTTCGGCTCCAGGGTGCTGTGCACTTCGGCGATGTAGCTGGGCATGGGGATGTCCAGCACCACCTTGCTGGTGATCATGCCTCCGAATATGCCCGAGGCATCCGCAAGCATGATCAGCATGGGCGTGGCCACGGCGACGGCCAGCACCCGGGGCAGTATCAGGAAGGCGGGGATGTTGAAGTTGAGCACGGACAGGATGTCGATCTCCTGCCTGATCTTCATGGTCCCGATGTTCGCGGCGAATGCCGCTCCGGAGCGGCCCGCGATGATGATCGCCGTCAGGACCGGGGCCATTTGTCCGGCCACCGAGCGGACCACCATATCCGCAACATAGATATCCGCCCCGAACTCGCTGACCAGGGATATCCCCTGAAAGACCACGATCAGGCCGGTCATCGCATTGAGCACGCAAATGAGGAGCACCGCGTTCACCCCGACCTGCTGCAGATGCTGCAGGAACTCCGCGCTGCGCAGATCCTTGGGATGCCGCAGAATCTTCATGCCCGCGGCGGCCACCTCGCCCAGAAAACGGACGAGGTCCATGGCGGGCCCGGCCCCTTTCCTACCCCATCGCCCCAGCCGCGAAATCCAGCCCAGCCCGGGCACGTCCGTGCTCGCGGCTTCTTCGGCGGGCTGTTCCTGCTGCAGGAAACGCTGAGCGATTTCAGGGAGGTGAACGAAGCCCAGATCGATGCCCTGCTCATCACATCGCTGCTTGAAACCGCTCAATAGAGCGATCCCGGCCGTGTCGACCCTTTCCACCGCCTGCAGATCGCAGACGATCTCGGAGGGCTCCTCGCGCTGGAGGAGATAGAGGAGATCGTTCCATAGGCGGGCACTTCGTTCGCGGTTCAGCTCCCCGCGAAAGAAGAGCGCTATTTTTCCGCCGGGAAAGCGGGAGATTTGAATTGTGCTCTCCATCTCCACGAACCGATCCCCTTGTGCTTCTTTCCGCGCCGTGGCGCGCGAGGAATCCGGAACCGGCCGCATCCGCGGCACCGATCACGGGATTGAGCCGAAAAATCAGCGCTCTCACGTTTCGGCTGAATCGCGATCCTCGTCTCTCTGGACCTTTCGTTCCAGCCTGGGGAGAGGAATGACTTCCCCGTCCCGGGCAGCCCAGACATCCGAATGATACGTCTTTGCCTCCTTGGAGAAGGCCCCCGGGGATCTATAGCGCTGGGAATAGTGCAACAGGATCAGTTTTTCGGCACCGGCACGGGAGGCGAGCCCGGCTGCCTGGGCCGCGGTCAAATGCCGGTAGTCCCGGGCCAGCTCCGCCTCGCTCTCCAGATAGGTGGCTTCGCTGAGCAGAAGCGTCGCGTTCCGAGCAAGCTCTTCCGCCGCTTCGCAAAGCCTGGTGTCCAGGAGGCAGACAAAGCTCTGGCCCGGCTTGAGGGTGCTCACGTCCTCCAAAGCCAGAACGCCGTGTTCCGTTCTGATACTGCCCTGCTGCTTCAGCTCCCCGATCCGCCTGCCGGAAACATCGAGAGGCAGCAGCCCCGGATGGACGGTGCGGCTGGAGTGTTCCTGAATCCGATAGCCGAAGGTCTGCGCGCCGTGATCCAGTTTTGCCGCGCTTATGGTCAGGCCCTCTTCGCTGGAGACCTCTCCTCCCTCGTCGACAGGAACCAATCTGAGCTCCACAGCCTGAAAGTAGGGAACGCATTTGATCAATCGATCCAGGTAGGCCCGGCCCTTGGAAGGATAGTAGATTTCCACCGCGTGCTCCACCCTTTGCAGGGAGAGCCTTTGGATGACTCCCGGCAGGCCGAGGCAGTGATCGCCGTGGAAATGGGTGAGAAAGATCTTGGTGATATCCGAAGCGGAGATCCCGGTCCGGACGAGCTGCCGCTGGGTGCCCTCCCCCGGATCAAAGAGAAAGCCGTGTTGGTCCCAGCGCAGAAAGAACCCTACATGATTGCGCTCACTGGTCGGGACCTGGGCCGCGGTGCCCAGCACAGTCAATACGCGTGCCTGCATGGAGAGAAGAACCCTGGATTAAAGCGATTGGAGGCGACAAGGAACAGCCGTTCCCGGAAGCACCTTGCCGTTTCTTGCGACAATGATCAAACACTCCGGGACTATAGGCAAGAACGTACCACCTGTCCAGCCCGGACAAAAAAAGCGGGCCGCCTTTGCGAAAAGACGGCCCGTTATCCATGCCATCGCGTTTCAGTCAGGAAAAGAGTATTTCCTCTTCCCGCAATGAAAACAAAAAAGGGGTTCCTCTCATGCAATGAAACGTTCATTGATTGAATTTTGCTGCAACAATCAGGAAACTTATCCCTTCACGACGTGTTCCAATGCGGCTTTCAATCCTTAAGCCTATCCATTGATTATCCTGCCTCTTCCTTTTTCAATGAAGAGGCAGGTCTCGCTCCGGTCCGGAAAACGAGCTTCACGGACAGGAGCGAGCACATGGCGGGATTCAGTCCACCTTGCTGAAAGCCTTTGCCGCGGCTCCGCATACTGGGCATTTCCCCGGCGGCTCCTTTTCGCAGGTGTAGCCGCAAACGGAACAGACATAGTAGTCCGTCGTCTCAAGGCTGTCCAAATTATCCATGGCCTTTTGATAGAGCCCGGCGTGAACCTTCTCCACCTCATTGGCGTAGATGAAGCCCTGCTCTGCCTTGGTCGCGCCCTCTTTCCGGGCATCCTCGATCATTTGGGGATACATGCTCTTGAACTCGTGGGTTTCCCCGGTAACGGCGTCCTTCAGATTCTCAGCAGTTGACCCGACCCCGCCGGCGACATTGAAGTGGGAGTGGGCGTGGACGGTTTCCGCTGCCGCAGCCGCACGG
This sequence comes from Desulfohalobiaceae bacterium, assembly GCA_036628655.1. GTDB lineage: Bacteria > Desulfobacterota > Desulfovibrionia > Desulfovibrionales > Desulfothermaceae > JAIPDU01. Next base: position 25,568 of record JAZKRN010000004.1, read on the forward strand.
AAAAGCTTGGCCACCTGGGTATAGCCCTCCTTGTCCGCCTGCTTGGCGTAGGCCAGATACTTTCTGTTCGCCTGGGACTCACCCGCAAAGGCATCATTCAGATTCTGTTCCGTCTTGGACATAGACGACCTCCTCGATTTGCTTTGTTGCGATTTTCGCGCCCCCTCCAAAAGACAGGACAGTCCGGGAACGCGACCTGGTTAGAAACAATAATAAAAATGATAATTTTTATCAACAACAAAAAGGCAATAAATAGTCGATTTATTGGCCTCTTAAAAAATTATTCCTCCAGCCGGAGATTGATGTTGCGTTCCTGATTCTTGGCTGCAGCGTAGACAATCGTTCTGATGGCTTGAATGAGACGTCCCTGGCGGCCGATGATCTTGCCCAGATCATCCTGAGCCACTCGGAGGTTGATGACCAGATTGTCCTCGTCCTCCTCCTCTGTAACCTCAATTTCCTCGGGGTAATCAACCAAGGCCTTGGTAATGTGCTCCACGATCTCCTTCATTGTCGCTCCCTCTTCCATTTAGCCTCATTTTAACCCTATCATGGATTGAAAGCTCACAAAACCGCCAAGGGCACATTCATGCCTTCGCGGACGCGGGTTCCTCCGCAGCCGAAGCCGCAGAGGCGGCCTCCCGGTTTGCGGCGATCAACCTGTACTGGGCCTTGAGCCAATTTTTTTTCAGGATCCTGTCCCGGGTCACGCCGAGGCCGTTTTTGCGCAACATCCGGAAAAATTCGTCCTCGTATACCGCCTCTCCAAAATCCACAGTTGTGATGTACTTCAATTTGGGCTTGATCCAGTCCAGGAGCCTGGACTTGTCCCGGAACATGGTCTGAAAGAAGACGATCTCCCCACCGGGGGTCAGCCACTGCTCCACTCGCCTGAGCACCTCCTCCTGATTGGGCAGGAGCATAAAGCTCATGCTGAAGAGGACATAGTCGAACATCTCGTCCTGCCCGGGTTGAAAATCCTCTACAGGACAATGATGAACCGCCATCCTGTCCTGAAGCCCGTATTCCCGGATAAGCCCACGGGTTTGCTCAATATAGCGCTCGTTCACATCGAGGCCGGTCATGGAAAGATTCTTGCTCTTGATCAGCTTATGGTTCTTTCTGAGCATGAGGCCATTGCCGATTCCCACATCCAATACAGCGGAGCCGTCGCTGAAATAGTCCAGACAGTTCCGATAACACAGCTGAGTTACTTCTCCCAGAACAACATTGTACAGAAAATTGAACATATCCCTCTCATCTTTGCCCCGCCCTGACCTGCTGCCCGGGGGACCTGTTTTTGGAAAAATGCGTATCACTCTGTATGGGAGTGCTCTCCAGGGATGTGAGATTTTCGAACTCTTTCACCCAATGGGTGTGGATTCCCAAGAACATTTCCTTGCACAGTGCATTCCTTGGGCTAAGGAATAAAAAACTCCCTTCATTCGCGAAGGTTCTCCTTGAAAGCGGGCCTACGGGAAAGTTCGCCGTCCGTATTCCGCATTCTGTACTCCGATATGATGCTATTTGTTCTTTATCGATTTCGTGCAGCTATCGTGTTGGGGATGCACCGCAAATATCCTTCGAACGCATTGCTCACTCGAGCATAGGGCGAAAGATTAGGATATGCATAACAGGCTGTCAACTCGTTTTATCTGAAATTTCGGAAGCTTTCACTCGAAAGGTCTGTACCATTGGACAGGGTGTATCCCGAAAGGCTACACTCAATCTTTGATTGTCTCGGAAACGCAAGAACAAGGCGCGGGGCCCGCTTTTATGCCGCACTCCCCGACCCGCGTCCGCAAGTCGGGCATTTTTTCGGATACCGCCCTTCCGGACGGGGGCATCTATGTCCTGCGCATCCGCTTGCCTGCATGCCTATGGCTTGCGGTGGGCGCCCTGCCCAGACGGGCTTATCCCGGCGGCATCTACTGGTACGTGGGCTCCGCACAGCGCAATCTTCACAGCAGGGTATCCAGGCATCTGCGAACGGAGAAGCCCTTGCGCTGGCACATCGATTACCTTCTGGTGAAACCGGAGGCGGAAATCAATGCCGTGTTCACCCTGTGTGCGGACAAATCCCTGGAATGCGAAACCGCCGGGCGCCTGAGCCTTCACGGCCAGCCCGTGCCCCGCTTCGGCGCATCGGACTGCCGCTGCACCGCGCATCTCGTCCGTACCGACGAGGAGCGAGCCCAGGTGGCAGCCGCCCAGTTGGTGGATCGCGGTTTTACTGAGTCGCCGCCGCCGGAGGAGCACGGCGCACAGCAGAAGGAACCCGGATCATGAGCAGAGTCACAGGACCCATCCGTTTTGCCTGCCAGGACTGCGGACACTGCTGTACCGGCGAGCCGGGCACCGTCTATCTCGCCCCCGGCGAGCTGTCCGCGATAGCCGAGCACTTGGCAATCTCCACAGCGGATCTGAAACGGACCTTTCTCTATCCCTTCCGGGACGGCTACAGCATCAAGGAGGACGACGGGGGAAGCTGCCTCTTTTACAAGGACGGCTGTCGCATTTACCCGGTTCGGCCGGCTCAGTGCCGCTGTTATCCCTTCTGGCAAAAAAATCTGGAGAGCACGGAAGCCTGGAGGGAGGTGGAACAGGAGTGCCCGGGCATCGGCCGTGGCCCGCTCTACAGCGAGGAGGCCATCCGGTGCATTGCGGGTGACAGTCCCATATGAGCTCCGCCGCCAGACACGAGGGCCCACTTTGGCCACGAAGGAAAGATCAATTGCGGGGTTTCGGGTTCCCCGTTCTGGGTTCTGGGTTCTGGGTGCTCGGCGCAGGGTAAAGGTCGAAGTTCACCCCGTGAAACCTTCTTTTGTTTCACTGGGGCGTAGTGAGCCTCCATGAGAGTTTGAATCCGGCACCTATTTGTGAAGCCAAGTCAATCAGACGCCCTTTTGTCACCTCAAATAGGTGCCGGACAACGCAGCAATTGGAAGATTTTTAACGCCCTGTAAGGATCAGGCCAACAGCACGGCCAGTATCCCGCTCAGAAAAATGCCGTCAAAGGTTCCGGCCCCGCCGATGGAAAGGAGCGGGGCCGGGAGATCCCTCCAGATTCCGGGGCGCAGCAGATTCAGGATGTCCGCGCCGATCAGTGTCCCCAGGCTGCCGGAAATGTAGGCCACTTGCGGAGCCTGTTCCGGCGGGGCCAGAGTCCATGTGGCCAGCACGGCGATGAGCGGAGGAAGCAGGAAGGGTATGCCGATCCCTACCCCCTGAACGGGCCTGGCAACTTGAAAGGTAAAGAAGCTCACCAGGAGAAGGGCCAGGATCAAATGCCCGCTTATCCCGATCTGGCTGATGAAATAGATGGACAAAAGCCCTGGCACGACGCAGCCGCCCACGTTCACGGCAACAGTCTGAACGCCCCGGGAAGACGGGATCATTTGGCGGTGATGCCTCCAGAACCCGGCCAGTTTCGCCGTGCGGGAACCGCCTGCGGAAAAAGGCACAGTGCGCCTGTGAACGGGAATATTGATCATGCTGCCCAGGAGTGTGCCGATCAGCACCCAAAAAACCTGGGCCGCGGACAGGCCCAGCTTGGTAAAGGCCACGCTGATCACCCCTATCTGGATCAGGACAAAGAGCCCGAGCAGCAGAAAGACAAAAAGGACGAAGAACAGTCCGAGCAAGGGGAGAAAGAAGAATCCGGGGGGCATACGGGCTTTCCCTGGCTAGAGCCTGGATGGTTTCACTTGGTGAATGGGAAGCCGAATCCGGCTTGACCCACCCTGCCTCCTCATTGAATAATTCAATATATTCCCTGCGGCCCATGCAGGTTGCGCCCAGCATCCGCATACCGAGCACAAAGGGAAGAAAACCTTCAATTGATCCCTTCGGAAGAAGGCCGGAAACACGGCACATTCCGGCTCCCAGTGTGAATATGCACCCCCTGCTCGGCACCGTCAAGGAACTCCGGTATCGTAGAGCGGGTCATATCCGAGCACCTGGTGACTCCGAACAGCCGCCAGCAAAGCAGCTGGCCTCTGTCCGCGTTCTGCGACCGGAACCGCGCCCGGTACAGCGCAGGAGGAGGCCCACCCTGTGTTCCGTTTCCTGCGGATGAAGGGAGCGCCCCCGATCCGCTGACCCAGAACCCTTCTTGCAACCGTGCTTCAAGTGACGCCCTATGCCGCAACAGCCTCTATACGACCGGATCCTTGCCCTTATCGGCAGCGTGTTCGAGGCATACACAGTGGTCCTCTTTCTTCCGGAACAGGAGGGCACCTACAGGCTCGCCGCCTCTTTCAGCCTCGGAGATAATGTGCTTTCCAACTGCCGCCTGGAACCGGGCAAGGGCCTGGTGGGCTGGGTCCTACGCAGGAACCGCCCTATCCTGGTCAACGAATTCGACCGCGAAGGCGACTGCCTGGGCTACTATTCCCGGGAGAAGGAGCAGCGAATCAAGGCTTTTATGGGCTGTCCCCTGGAAGAGGGCCAGGGCGCGCTGTGCCTGGACAGCAAGCGCTCCAATTCCTTTGGCACCAAGGATCAGAAGATCCTGCACCAGTTCGCCCAACTCATCCAGCAGCTTCGCGACGACATCGACGACACCCGGAGCTCGCAGCAGGAAATAGGCTACTACGCCTGCCTCCAGACCCTCCACTTTCTCCGCATGCGCTATCAGCGCTGGTCCGAGTATCTCGGCGCCTTCCTGCAGACCCTGAGCCAGTATACGAACTTCACCTATTGCTTCTTCGCCTCACGGGACAGCAAGGGCGGAGGATATTTCCTGGAGGGCGCCAACCGCCCCATTCTAGCCGCCCACAGCTCAGGCAACAGGAAATTCGACATCAATGAGGGGATTGTGGGTTGGGTCTTCCGCAACAATACCATGGTCAGCACCTCGAAGGAGGGAGACTCACGAACGTCGAAACGCCTGCTGGGCCGTGATGCGGAGCTTCCCGCCCTCCAGAGCGTCGTGTGCCTGCCCATCGTGGTCAACATGCGCACAAGAGGGGTGCTCGTCCTGGCCGATCCTCGCGGCGACATGCTCCCGGATGGCCTCAAGGGATTTCTGCAGCTTGTTGCGGAGCATTTCTCCCTGTTTCTGGAAAACCTCTACCTCAGGAACAAACTGCAAAAATCCACATCCTCCCCCTGAATGCACTCCCTTTAACAGCCTGTTGAAAAAGTCCCTATTGGACAGGGCGTTCAAAAATTTCAAGGGCCAAGAGCGAAAAAAGTTCAAGGTCGAAGCATAGGTAGTGTCTTGTCACGTTTCAATTGTCGTAAAATCTGAGAAAAAAGCGACGATCCACATTTGGCAAAACACCAAAGCTTTCGGGATATCAGGTCCCAAAAGTTCGCCTCCCCGGCTTGCGCTTTGCCCAGTTTAGGGTATATTCCATATCATGTTCCTCAGAAGAGGACATAACAGGAGACACAATAGAAGTGTACCGCCCTTTCATGGCACGACAAGGCCTGAGAACAGGCGGCGAACCCAACAGACCGGATTGAGCCGATGGTTTTCAACAAGCTCCGCAGTTTCTTCGGCAAAGACCTGGCCATGGACCTGGGCACAGCCAACACCCTGCTCTATACGCCACGCGAGGGGATCGTGCTCAACGAGCCCTCGGTTGTGGCCCTGAGCAGCCGGGATGAACGAGTCCTGGCCGTGGGTGCGGAAGCCAAGGAGTATCTGGGACGAACCCCCGAGTCGATCCTGCGTGCTATACGGCCCATGAAGGACGGTGTGATCGCGGACTTCGAGGTTACGAAAGCCATGATCGCCAGCTTCATCGGCAAAGTCGTGCAAGGGCTGCAGCTGGTCAAGCCCAGAATCATAATCTGTGTGCCCACGGGAATCACCCAGGTGGAAAAGCAGGCCGTGATCAATTCCGCTAAACAGGCCGGAGCCAGACAGGTGCTTCTGCTGGAGGAGCCGGTTGCGGCTGCCGTCGGCGGAGGCTTGCCCATCACCGAACCCATCGGCAACATGGTGGTCGACATCGGAGGCGGCACAACCGAGGTGGGCATCATATCCCTGTCTTCGGTGGCCTATTCCGAGTCTGTACGTGTGGCCGGTGACGAGCTCGACCTAACCATCCAGCGTTTTCTCCGGGAGGAATACGGCATCATCATCGGCGAAAACGTCGCGGAGAAGCTCAAGATGCGCCTGGAAGAAGGACCCAAAGTACGCATACGGGGAAAGAATGTCGTCAAAGGGGTCCCCCAGGCCATGGAAATCGACATGGCTGCACTCAGAAAGAGCATCGAGGAACCGGTGAACACGATTGTGAACACGGTGCTCAGAACCCTGGAGAAAAGCCCCCCTGAGCTCGTCTCAGACGTGATGGACAACGGGATTCTTCTGACCGGGGGTGGAGCCAAGCTCTACGGCCTGCGCCAATTGATCACCCAACAGACCCACATCAGCACCTTTATGGAGGACGATCCCCTGACTACCGCCCTCCGCGGCACCGGAACCGCCCTGAGAAGAGAAAGGGACTTCAGGGACATGTTCCTCAACTAGCCGCTAAGAATGGATTCGGTGCGCATAACCCCTGGATTATTGCCTGATGAACACGAATGCCTCTCACCGCAAAATTCTCGAATATGTGGAACCCGCTGTCCGGGAGTCGGGCGGTATCATCCTGGACAACTGGTCCGGTGCCAAATCCATTCGCCACAAGGGACGCGTGGATCTGGTGACGGAAACGGACCTTGCCGTGGAGAGGGATCTGACCGCAAAACTGGGCCGGATCCTGCCCGAGGCGGGATTTCTGGCCGAAGAAACGGCTTCCGGGGGTGATCTGGGGGAATGCACCTGGATCGTGGATCCTCTGGACGGTACCACCAACTTCGCCCACGGATTGCCCTTTGTCGCCGTCTCCGTGGCCTTGTGGCGAGACGGAGAGGTGGTCCTGGGAGTGGTCCACATCCCGCAAATGGGCGAGACCTTTACCGCGGTCAAGGGAGAGGGGGCCCGGCTCAACAGCCAGCCCATAGAAGTCACTTCCACGGCAGAGTTGGGTGACAGCCTTACAGCCACCGGCTTTCCCTACGATATCGATACCAGGGGCGAAGAGGAAGTTCAGAGGCTCAAGCGCATCCTCGTCACCACGCGCGGCATTCGCCGCATGGGCGCTGCTGCGGTAGACCTGGCCTATACCGCATGCGGCCGCTTCGAGGCTTTTTTCGAGGCCGATCTCAAGCCATGGGACACAGCCGCGGGTTGGCTCCTTGTGGAGGAGGCCGGGGGCAGGGTGACCACATTCGGGAACGAACCCTTCCACCCTTTTGCCGGGACCGTCTTGGCGAGCAACGGACACATCCACGGGAATCTGAGCAAGCTGCTGAGCGCATCCTCCGGCTGACCCGCCATTCGCCCTCAGCAGCCCGTTCCGGAAAAGAGCAGCCCCTTGTTCCAGAAAGTGATCACCCCGGGTGTGAACAAGTGGCGGAAACGACGCACCAGATAGTCCATTTCGTGCCTTTCCAGAAACATGCCCGAGTCGACCTCCTCGGGATTGGGGTCGGGAACCCGCCTGCAGGGCCCCGTGCGGAAGAGGGTGATGAATTCCTGCCCCGTGCCCGGCGATCCGGGTAGCTCATAAAGTGGATGGAGCGTTTTCACCTCCACCCGGAGCTCTTCGTAGAGCTCGCGTTGCGCCGCCTCCAGCTTCGCCTCGCCGGCCAGCACATGGCCGGTGGCGGACAAATCCCAACAGCCCGGATGTCTCTTTTTATCCATGCAGCGCTTTTGCAGGTAGAGCTTGTTGTGTTCGTTGTAGAGCAGAACAAAGACACTGCGATGCGGCAGGCCCAAGCTGTGCACCTCCTCGCGGGGCATCACTGCCAGGGGCTCGTTCCTCTGGTCCACCACCTCCAGCCATTCTCTGCCTGCGTTGTTCGGGCCCTGTCGAGCCATATCCGCTCAATCCCTTATAAACCCTTTTCAAAAAGGCGAACACGCATTACACTTTTCTGGAACCGAAATGCATACGCACTTTGCCGCTGGGCTCGGGCGCCCGGTTTGGACAGAAAGGAAACGTTCATGACCTGGTTCCGGGCTCAGGCGATAAGATATGGGCTATTGGCAATGCGAATATTTTTCGGTTCACCAAATACCGGTCACGAATCACAAAGCTTCCTACGAACCCCGGCGGAAGAAAGCCTCTCCAAAACCCAAGGAGCGCGTTATGACCTTTATAGATGAGCTCAACCTGGAAGGCAAGACCGTTCTGCTCCGCCTGGACCTGAACGTACCCCTCAAGGAGGGAAGCATCCAGGACGACAGCCGTTTACAAGCCGCACTCCCCACTCTGGAATATCTCCTGCAGCGTGCGGACAAGACCGTTGTCTGCTCCCACATGGGCAAGCCCAAGGGAAAACGCGTTCCCGAGCTTTCCCTGGAGCCCGTGGCCCGGCGCATGAGCGAGCTCCTGGGTCGCAATGTCGAGCTCGCCCCGGACTGCATCGGCGAAGATGTGCGCGGCAGGATCCGGGACATGGAGTCCGGCGGGATTCTCCTTCTGGAGAACCTGCGGTTCCATGCCGGGGAAACGGACAACGATCCGGAGTTCAGCCGGGAATTGGCCAGCCTGGCGGATGTCTTTGTCAGCGACGCCTTCGGGGTGGTCCATCGCGCGCACGCCTCGGTCACCGGAGTCATTGAGCACATCGACACTTCCGCCGCCGGCTTCCTGATCCAGAATGAATGGCGCTACTTGAGCAAGGCCCTGAGCAGTCCGGACCGTCCGTTCGTGCTCATTTCCGGAGGAGCCAAGGTTTCCAGCAAGCTCGGCCTGCTGCACAACCTCCTGGACCGGGTGGACCGCATCCTTATCGGCGGGGCCATGGCCAGCACCTTCCGCAAGGCCGAAGGCTATCCCGTGGGCAACTCCCTGGTGGAAGAGGACCTGATCCCCAAGGCCAGGGAAATCATGAACAAGGCCCGGGACCAGGGGGCCAGCTTCTATCTGCCTGTGGACTATATAATGGGGCCCGATCCGGATCAGGAGAAGACCTACGGTGTTTTTCCCTTCCAGGACATCCGCTCCGACGCCATGATCCTGGACACCGGCCCGGCTACCCACACCCTCTTCTCCGAGACGCTCAAGGACGCCGGGACAGTCGTCTGGAACGGTCCCTTGGGCGCCTTCGAGAACCCCACCTATTCCCAGGGATCGGTGGGGCTGGCCCAGACCGTGGGCAATGTGGACGCCATAACCATCGCCGGAGGCGGAGACACGGATTCCCTGATCCATCGCTGCGGCATGCAGGACAGGATCGATTTCGTCTCCACAGGCGGGGGCTCCTTCCTCGAGCTGTTGGAAGGCAAGGAGCTCCCCGGCCTGAAGGCCCTGGGCATCAGAATGGAGTAGCCCGTCGCTTCAGCCGAGAACCCAGTCTGTGTAAGACCGTACAGCGCCGGCTTCCTGACGGACGTGCAAGCCGCAATGAATTTTTAATCCGCGGAGAGCCCCTATGCGCACACTGATCGCAGCGAACTGGAAAATGCACATGACCAGGAGCCAAGCCAGCAGCACCGCTCAGGACCTTGTGGGCCAGCTCGAGGGCAATCCCCCGGCTGACAGGGAGGTCCTGATTTTGCCCCCCTTCACCAGCCTGGAGGCAGTGTCCGGGGCCATCTCCGGAAAATCGGGCTTTTCCCTGGGGGGCCAGGACTTTTATCCCGCAGAGGAGGGGGCGTATACCGGAGAGGTATCCCCCAACATGCTCCTGGACGCCGGGTGCGCCTATGCCCTGGCGGGCCATTCCGAACGCCGCCACTTCTTCCGCGAGTCCGACGAGCTTGTTGGGGAAAAGCTCGCCTACGGCCTGGAGAAGGGTCTGCACATGATCCTCTGCGTCGGCGAAACCCTCGAGGAACGCAAGAGCGATGCGGTGCGGGAAGTGCTTTCCCGCCAGCTGCGTTCAGCCCTGGACGGGGAACGGGTGCAGAACGCCCTGGCAACGGGCCTGAGCGTGGCGTACGAACCCGTTTGGGCCATCGGAACCGGAGAAGTGGCCCGGCCCGAGGACATCCGCGAGGCTCACGCCATGGTGCGCGAAGAGTTGACAGCGCTTCTCTTCGGAAAGGGAGAGGAAACAGGCATCCTCTACGGCGGCAGCGTCAAGCCGGACAACATCTCCCAGATACTGGGGATTGACAATGTGAACGGAGTGCTGGTAGGTGGAGCGAGTCTGAAGGCCGACAGCTTCAGCGCCATAGCCCGTGGGTAGCCTCAAGCCTGCCCTTTCCAAATTCCGGACACAGGACATCCATAAAACATTACCGGCGCCTTGTGCGCCGTTTCCCTCGCGGCCAAGGAGGAACGTAACCCGTGAACACGCTGCTCATCACCATTCATCTCATAGCCTGCATCTCCCTTGTCGGACTGGTTCTGCTCCAGCCCGGCCAAGAGGGCATGGGCGTCGTCTTCGGCGGCTCCAGCTCCTCCTTCTTTGGAAGCAGCGGAGCCGGAGGCCTGCTGGTCAAGCTCACGGTCTTCATGGCGGTCATCTTCTTCGCCACGTCCCTTGGCTTCACGTACAAGCAGGCCAAACAGCAGAGCGCCTCCGAGGAACAATCCTCGGTTGTGCTGGAAAAGAAGGAACAGAAGAGCCAGGAGAAGGGAGAAAAAACCGGACAGAGTCAGAATCAGTAGGCCACTTCATTCGGCCTTCCTGACCCGCGGTTTACCCTTGTCAATCGGGAAGAAAGGTGTTATTGAATCATCTGGAGCAGTGATTAATTCCCTTTCATGCCGAGGTGGTGGAACTGGTAGACACGCTATCTTGAGGGGGTAGTGGGCGACACGCTCGTGGGGGTTCGAATCCCCCCCTCGGCACCATTGCAAAAAGCCCCGCAGTTTTCTCGCAAACTGCGGGGCTTTTTGCGTACGGAGCCAGTCGGGATCGGCCCCCAAGCATTCCGTCTCACCGTGTATAACGCCCTCTCATAGATCAATCACAACATTTCATTAGCCAGCTTTGGGCACATGGTTTACCCCTTTGGGGAGCGAGCAATCAATCTTTATGCAATACGCTTCCCGAGGAGGCCATGAATGACCTACAAGGAAATGTTCACCGACTCCAACACCCTTGCCGAGCAGACGGAACCAAGACGCCCGAATTTCCCCACCGAACGGGCCCGGCAGCTGCATCAGGCCACTCTCGAGCTGATGGAGCGGACCGGGCTGCGTGTTTCCCACCAACGGGCCCGCGAAATCCTGCACAGCCATGGCTGCCGCGTGAACGGCGAGCGCGTGCGTATTCCGGGATGGCTTGCGGAGAAGGCCCTGAGCAGCGCTCCCTCCCAACTGGCCTTCTTCAACCGCTCCGGGGAGGCCTCCTGCGTCATGACCCGGAACACAACCTGGTACGGCCCGACCCTGGACGCCTTCGACTATCTGGACCCGGATACGGGGAGCAGAAGATCCTTCACCAGGCGGGACTGCGCAACGACAGCGGCCCTGGCCGATGCCCTGCCCAGCTTCTCCTGGATCATGACCATCGGAGTCGCACCGGACGCCCCCTCGGACATTTCGGACCGGGTCATCGCCAAACAGGCCCTGACCTGGTGCCAAAAGCCCCTGCTCTTCTGCTGCAGCGACCTCGAGGCTCTCAAGGACATTTACGCCATGGCCCAGGCGGTTGCCGGAAACGAGGAGCGTCTCCTGCGCCGGCCCAACATTCTGCTCTTCAACTCCCCCATCTCCCCGCTTGTCTATGACGAGGGGGTGGTGGACAAGCTCCTGTTCGCTGCGGAAAAAGGCCTGCCCCAGCTCTGTTATCCCGGTCCCCAGGCGGGTGCGACCGCACCCGCCACGCTCGCGGGGACAGTGATCCAGGGCAACGCGGAATCCCTTTTCGGTGTCATCCTGGGACAGCTGGTCAATCCCGGAGCCCCGTTCATCCACGGGGCCTTCACCACGGTCATGGATATGGCCACCACCGCTTTCTCCTACGGCGCTCCGGAGATGAATTGCATGGCCTCCCAGTTGGCGGAGCTGGCCAGGGGGTACGGCCTGCCCTTCTTCGGCATGTCCGGGTGCTCCGACGCCAAAGCGGTTGATGCGCAAGCCGCGGCGGAAGCCGCATTCTCCTGCCTGAACGCCGCCCTGAGCGGCGCGGACATGGTCCACGACAACGGCTGGCTGGACAGCGCCACCCTGGTCTCCCCGGAATACATGGTCCTGGTGGACGAGATCATCGCCATGACGGAGCAGTATATGCAGGGAATCGGCCTGGAGCAGGAACGCATGGCCCTGGACGTGATGGACCAGGTTGGGCCCGGAGGGCATTTCCTCATGGAGGAGCACACCATGAGCCATTTCCGGGACATCTGGTATCCGCGCCTCTTCGACCGCTCACCGGGAAATGCCGCGGTGGAGCGGGACCTGCCCACCCGTATCCGGGACCGGACACAGTCCCTGCTCCAGCAGGAACCCAATCCGCTTCCCGAGCCCGTTCAACGGGAACTGGCGCAGCTCGCGCGCCACTGGTAGACCAAAGGACTCCCTCCCCTTCTTCCGCCATGCTTTCCGGAGCATGGAAACGGCCCCCGTCCCGCGGGACGGGGGCCTTCTTGCTTTATCCGTCATCTCAGGAATCGGGCATTTCCAGAATCCGGACATCGACCTCCTTGCGTCCCCATTCCTGGGCCTCGTCATGGTCCCGGTAAAAAAGGTCCAGCCGTCTGGGCCCCTTGATCGCTGAGCCGCGATCCTCCACGACCCCGTAGCCGTATCCCGGAACGTACAACCGGGTCCCGAAGGGATAGTACCGCGTGTCCGCGGCAATGGTGCCGTCCTCCGGCAGAATGCGCCAGGGCAGAAGAATGCGCACCGGGACCATCCAGGGCCGCTTCAGGCTGTCCACGGACACGAGCCCGGGCTGGGGCTCGTTGGGGTAGGTCCCGCTGGCGGTGCGCTCGCTGTAGGGCTCGCCCTCCCGCGGCCCGGAGCTGATATACTTGTTCCAGAAGTCCAGCTTGAGGTATTTCCAGCTGCCCCTCTCCCACTTGCAGCACTTGCCGCACCCGCAATAGGCCGTCACCTCCATCCGCTTGACCTTGGGGCCGGCGCACCCGGCAGCGAACAACAAAATCCCGACAGCCGCAAGGGCAGCGACTCTCCGCAAGGGCATATCCTATCTCCTATCGGATTCGTGACTGGCTCATTCCGGATATCGGAGCGAATGCTTCGCGAGTTAACAGGCCTTGACAGAGGACAATCCGAAAGCCGTCAGGCAACTGTTCACCACCCCATTAATCATTGTAAACCGACACGGGGTATTTTGAATCATTTCAGCGGAGACGATGCCAGATTTTCTTCGC
>JAZKRN010000005.1:0-35653 GCA_036628655.1 Desulfohalobiaceae bacterium
CCAGGGAGACGGAGGAGGAGTCGGGCTAGCCCTTCCCGCAGATAGTGCCCGCGAATAACGCGAATAGACGCGAATCAGGAAGCCCGGGGTGCTGCAAGCGGCAGACTCCCGGGCTTGCATGGTACAGGCAATTCTTCGTTTGGACGAAAATCCGTCCAGATACAAGGCGCAAAAAATTTTGAAACCGGAGTGTATGGGGATACATGAGGATTTCAAAATTTTGCAGCAACGCCGTAGGTGGGCGGATTTTCGTCCAAACTACGGCCAGGAGACTTGGAGAGTGACTTGCTTCCCCGCCTTGTTGGCGAAAACCACGAACCCCTCCTGCCTCCCGAAGAGATACAGGGCGTGGGTCAGGCGCACGTCCTCCCGGCAGTATTCCACCAGCTTGTCCGTCTCCCCGTTGCGCCACCACTCCAGGGCCTCGGTCCCGCTCCCGCTCTTGCTCACCCCGAGGGTGTTTTGGACCAGGTTGTTCAGGGACAGGCGATAGCCGAGCACGGCCTTGATCTCGCGCAAAAGGTCCAGGGTGGCGGGCGGTGAGTAGTCGAGGTCCTTGTATCCGGATAACACCCGGTAGTCGAAGCCGATGAGATTGAATCCCACCACCATGTCCACGGACTGCATCACCCGCGCCATCTCCGGGAGCTCGTACTCCATGTATGCAGTGTATTCCTGCGTGGTGCTATCAAAGAGCACGGCGCAGCTGACACCCATTCTGTGGGCGTTGTTCCAGCCGCCCACATCCTGGGCCGAAAGCTTGGTCTCCAGATCGAGGACCGCGTAGCGGAGCCCGTTGTCCTGGTCCTTGCCGGGGCTTTCGGATTCGCTCTCCTTGTCGGGAGCGAGCGCGAAGCCGGCGCTTTCCGGCGAGGCCTCCGCGTCAGGCGGCTCCCGGTCCGAATCCTCCGGCAGCATGAGCTCCAGGATGGCCTTCACCGCCCGCTTGTCCAGGGGGCGATTGCCGGAGCCGCACTTGGGGGACTGGATGCAGAAGGGACAGCCGTGGGAACAGCCGCAGGAGGTCAGGGCCCGCCCGGAAGCGCGAAGGAGTCCCACGGGATGGGAGAAGGCCTCGGCGGTCAGGCCCACTCCCCCGGAGTGACTGTCGAAGACGAAGACCGCCGGCGCGTCGAGCTGGGGGTGCAGCGGATAGGAGATGCCGCCCAGGTCGTTGCGATCGGCGAGGACAAACAGGGGCATGATCCCGATGACCAGGTGCTCCAGGGCGTGGATGCCGCCCATGAAGTGCAGCCTGTCCGCCTCCACTTCATGCTGGATGCGGTGGGGGAGCCGAATCCACAGCCCCTCGGTTTCAAAGATGAATGGAGGCAGGTCCAGGGGCAGCACGGAGATGAGCCTCTGGCCCTTGACCTGGCGCTTCTCGTATCCGGTGAAGCGCTCCGTGACCCTGAGCCGGCCCAGACAGACCTCGACGTCGCCCAGGATCTTGCGCCGCGTCAGGCTCAGGATCTCCGTCTCCTTCTCCGAGCGGACCCGGGTGAAATAATTGACCTTGGCCTGCTTGGCCAGGACCGCCCCCTGCTCGAAATCGATGTCCTCGATCACGTAGCTCGTTCCCCGGTGCAGGTACACCGCCCCGGGATGGGTCTCGCGGCAGGCGCGATAGCGGTCGATGTCGCCGATGGCCTTCTGTTTGACCCGGTCCATGATCTGCAGGTTCGCGTCCGAGCCGCGCAGGGAGACCTTTTGCTGGATATCCGGGTCCCTGGGAAAGAGCGCGGACCCGTCCGCCCCGGGAAGGAGCCGGCCTTCCTCCACGAGCCGCTGAAGAAGGGCTCGCCTCTCCACGTCCTCGCTAATGGACTCCCCGCGCTGCAGGGGCATGTCCGCGGCCGCGCAGAGGAGGTGGTTGCGGGCCACGACGGGGTTGCCCGGGTTGAGGACCGCTTTCTCCGGTTCCTGGCGGAAGAACTCCTCGGGGTTGTGCATGAAATACTGATCCAGGCTGTCCTCCTGCCCCAGAAGCACGACCGCGCTCTCCTGCTGCTTGCGCCCCACGCGCCCACCGCGCTGCCAGGTGGCCATGACCGAGCCCGGATAGCCCACCAGCAGGCACAGGTCCAGCTCCCCGATGTCGATGCCCAGCTCCAGGGCGCTCGTGCTGATGACCGCCAGCAGGTTTCCCTCGGCGAGCTCCGACTCGATGCGGCGGCGCTCCTCGGGCAGGAAGCCGGAACGGTACGCGGTGATGTACGGGGCGTAGTTGGCCAGGCGCTGCTTGGTCCACATGGAGATGAGCTCGGTCATCTTTCGGGACTGGCAGTAGACGATGGTTCGAAGGCCCCGGATCAGGGCCGCCTGCAGGAGCTGGAGGGCGTTGGCCGCGGCGCTGGAGAGCACCGGATTGAGGAAGAGGAAGTGCTTGGGCCCCTGCGGAGCGCCGCTTTCGGTGACTGCCTCCACCTCGAGGCCGGTGAGATTTTGGGAGAGCTCCGCCGGGTTGCCCACGGTTGCGGAACACAGGATAAAGGTGGGGTCAGCCCCGTAGGCCCGGCAGACGCGGCGAAGACGCCGAAAGACCCAGGCCATGTTCGAGCCAGTGATCCCGCGGCAGGTGTGGACCTCGTCGATGACCACGTATTCCAGGTTGGCCAGAAAATCGGGCCACATGCCGTGCTGGGGCAGAAATCCCAGATGAAGCATCTCCGGGTTGGTGAGGAGCATCTCCGGAGGGTTCTTCCGGATCCGGGTCCGCTCCTTCTTGGGGGTGTCCCCGTCGTACACGGCAGACCGCGGGACGCTGTCCGTATCGAGCTCGGCGAAAAGCCGGGTCAGCGCCTTGTGCTGATCGCGGGCCAGGGCCTTGAGGGGGGAGATGTACAGGGTCTTGCCCCGGCTCCCGGCCAGGAAGCGCTCCAGCATGGGCAGGACGTAGATCAGGCTCTTGCCGCTTGCGGTGGGGGTGGCGACCACGGTGTGCCGGCCCGCGCTGACCGCGTCCAGCGCCGTGGTCTGGTGCGAGTAGAGCTCACCGATGCCCAGCCGGCTCAAGAGCTCCCGGATGGGTGCCGGCCAGGGCTCGGCGGTCCGCGCCACGGAACCGGGGCTGCCGGAAATGTGCTTGTGATGCACAATGAGATCGCGGAATGCGGAGGAGGCCTTCAGGTCGGCGATGAAGTCGGCGATTCCGGTTGCTGGCATGCTACGAGGTCTTGCCGGAAATGTTGTACTTCTTGAGCTTGTACTGCAGCAGGCTCTTGGAGATGCCCAGCATCTCCGCGGCCTTGACCTGGACGAAGTCGCTCTGCACCAGCGCCCTGCGGATCAGGGCGGCCTCGATCCGCTCCAGTGTCTCGGCCAGGTTGAGCCGAGTGGGGAGCATGTCCGCAGCGGTCTTGAACTGCTCGGTCTCGTCCCTGAGCTCCGCAGGCAGGTCCCGGAGGGTGATTTCCTCCCCGCCGGCCAATACCACGCAGCGCTCCACCACGTTTTCCAGCTGGCGGACGTTGCCGGGCCAGTTGAACGCGGTCAGGGCCTGGAGCGCCTCGGGGGAGAAGCCGGATAGCTGCCTCCCGTACTCGCTGTTGAAACGGCTCAAAAACTGCGCGGCCAGAATAGGGATGTCCTCGGCCCGCTCCCGCAGAGGCGGGATTTCGATGTGCACCACGTTCAGCCGGTAGTAGAGGTCCTCGCGGAAACGCCCCTGTTCAACCTCTTGGTGCAGATCCCGGCTCGTTGCCGCGAACACGCGGACGTCCACGTGGACGGGCTGGGAGCCCTCAACCCGCTCCAGGGTGTGCTCCTGGGCCACGTCCAGCAGCCGGGACTGAATCTCCGGGGACAGCTCGGCCACTTCGTCCAGAAAGAGGGAGCCCTGATGGGCGGCCTCCAGATGGCCCCTCTTGTGCGCGATAGCGCCCGCCCTGGACTCCTCCTCCGCGCCGAAGAGCTCGCGTTCCAGGGCGGCGGGATCCAGGGAGCGGCAGCGGACGGGAACGAAGGGGCCTGAGCGGCGCTGAGAAGTGAAATGGAGGCTGCGGGCGATAAGTTCCTTGCCCGTACCGGGCTCACCGCTGAGGAGCACGTTGCTCCCGCTGGGCGCGGCCCGGCCCACCAGGTCCAGGACCCGCTGCATGGCGCGGCTCCTGGCAACCACCCAGTCCAGGCCGTGCTGCTGCTGCAGGGACTGCTGGAGCAGTCGGTTCTGTCGCTCCGCCTCGCTCATCTTGGCCGCCTTGGCCACGGAGAGCAGCAGCTCATCATTGGAGAAGGGCTTGTTGATATAGTCGAAGGCCCCGCACTTCATGGCTTCCACCGCGCCGTCAATGCTGCCGTATCCGGTCATGATGAGCACGGGGATGTGTGGATGGTTCTGCCGAACGTGCTCCAGAAGGTCCTGTCCGCTGAGGCTGGGCATCTTCATGTCCGCGATGATGATGTCCACATCGGACTCGCCTAAATAGCTCACCGCGAGCTCCGGGTCTCGCAGCGAGGTGACCCGGTAGCCCTCCTCGGAGAGCATGGTCTCCAGAAGCAGGAGATAGTTCCTTTCATCGTCCACGACGAGGATGTGTGCCGCCATGAGTCCGCTTCCTCAAGCCTGGCCGAAGGTTATCCGGACCACACCCCCGCCCTCGGAGGCGGTGTCGAATTCAAGCCCCGCTCCGTGGCTGTCCAGGATGTTCTTGACAATGGCGAGCCCCAGGCCGGTGCCGTACTCCTTGGTGGTGAAGAAGGGCTCGGTGAACTTGTACACAAGATCCGGGCTGAATCCCGGTCCGCTGTCCCGGATCTCCAGCTGTTGCCTGTCCTTGCGCCAGGTGATAGCGATATCTCCCGGGCTCTCCATGGCCTGCAGGGCGTTGATGATCAGGTTGTACAGGGCCAAGTAGAGGAGGTCCTCGTCCCCCCGAACGGGGATTCGCTCGGGGATGCTCCGCTTCACGGAGACCTCCTTGCGATGGAGCTCCGTGTCCAGGGAGGCCAGGCATCGCTCCAGCACGCCCGCCAGGTCCATGTCCTGGATCGTGGGCTGCTTGGGCCTGGCATAGTCCAGAAAATCGTGCACGGTGCGGCTGAGCCTCTGGGATTCCTCGTACACGGCCCGGGCCAGCTTGTTCCCGGTTTCATCGCCCTGGCTCCGCTTGGAGAGCATTTCCGTGCTGCTCTGGATGATGCCCAAGGGGTTGCGGATCTCGTGGGAGATGCTCGCCACCATGCGGCCCATGCTGGCCAGTTTCTCGTTCTGGTGCAGCCTTTGCTCCAGGCGCTCCTTTTCCCGGATCCGTTCGGCGATGATGCGGTCCGCGCGCAGGATGATCCTGTAGAGAATGAAGAAGAGCAGGAGCGAGGAGGCGATGATGATGACCGCCACCATGACCTGGAAGTAGAGAATGGTTTCCTGGTCCGAGGTGATGTCCTGGCTGAATTGGAGGATGCCGATAATGGGCCCGCTTTGCTGCGGGGAAAGGCTCTTCTCCGCCCTCAGCGGAAAGGAGGTGCGCAGGATGTGGCTCCGGTCGGGCAGATCCAGGTCCAGAAAGTCCCACGCGGAGCCCCTTTGCTTGATGATCTGATAGAAGGGCTCCCCCTCCTTGGCCTTCTGGAAACCCCGGCCTGCCATGTCTCCGTTCTTGAGATCCTCTTCGTCCAGGGCGTAGGCGATGTTCCCCTCCAGATCCAGAACGCCGACGTCAAGGACCCGGAAGCCGTGGATAGTGGCCCGTATAACCTTGTCCAGCCTTTCGTACTGCTGTTTCTGCTTGAGCTGGACCTGGCCGTATCCAAGCACAGTGGGCAGTGTGAAGCGCCTGTAGATCTGGTGGTTCAGGTTCTCCGCCAGGAGGTGGGCGTACTCCCTGTTCTTCTGCAGAATGGTTCTTTTGGCGTAGTTGCTGATGACCAGAATCATGAGGATGCTGCACCCCAGAATGACCAGGAAGAAGCTCCAGGAGACGAACTTGACCAACTGAAAAGGCCTGGCCGGATCGGTATGGAAGAGCCGGATCCTCATAGCTTGGCCAGTGCCTTTTCCATCCTTTGCAGCGCCCTTTCCAGGTCCTGGTCATTCAGGGCGTAGGACAGCCGGACGCAGCGATCGTCCCCGAAGGCCGTCCCCGGGACCAGGGCCACTCCCGCCTCTTCCAGGAGATAGGTGCACATGGAGGTGGAGTCCGCGACCGATCCGCTGAAGTACCCGTCGAGCTGGGGGAAGAGGTAGAAGGCCCCGTCGGGCCTGGGACATTGCGCCCGGGACCAGTTGCCGATGCGCTCCAGGGCCTTGTCCCGGCGCCCGGCCAGGATGTCGCGCTTTTGGCCTAGGAAGTCGAAGGAGCCCTTAAGGGCGGCGACGGCCGCCTCCTGGGCGATGGTGCAGATGTTGGAGGTGCTCTGGCCCTGGATCTTGCTCATGGCCTGGATGACCTCCTTGTGCGCGAGAACGTATCCGATGCGCCATCCGGTGAGGGCGAAGCTCTTGGACAGCCCGTTGACCACGGCCACGTGCCAGGGATGGGACTCGAACCACGGCGCGACGGACGCGGGGCCCGCGGGGGGGAAAATGAGTTGGTCGTAGATCTCGTCGGAGATTACGTAGAGGTCGTTTGCCAGGGCCCGCTCCATGATCCGGTCCAGACGCTCTTGGCTGTAGTGGCAGCCCGTAGGGTTGGAAGGGGTGTTCAGGATCAGGGCCTTGGTCCGTTCACCCACGGCCTCGTCGATCTTGTCCGGATCCAGGAGAAAGTCCTCCTCCGGAGCTGTGGGCAGCACGACTGGCTCGCCGTCCGCCAGCCCCACCATTTCCGGATAGCTCACCCAGTAGGGAGCGGGAATGAGCACCTCGTCCCCGGCATCGAGAAGGCACTGGCACAGGTTGAACAGGCACTGCTTGCCCCCGTTGCCGGCGATTATGTTTTCCGGCTCCGCACGGACCCCGTAAAAGTGCTCGAAGTACCCCGCTGCGGCCCGTCGCAGCTCGGTTGTGCCAGGTACGGGAGTGTAGCGGGTGTTCCCGTCCTTCACAGCCTGTATCGCCCTTTCCGTGACGTGCTCCGGCGGACCGAAATCGGGCTCGCCCGCCGCCAGGCTGATCACATCCTCGCCTCGGCTCTTCATCTCCCCGGCCTTGGCGTTGATGGTCAGAGTGGCTGAAGGCTGAATCCGCTCCGCTCTCCGGGACAGTTGCATGGAACGCTCTCCTTGTGCATGGGTGTGGGAAGTGATACTGACCTGAACCGAGGACGACTGTGCCTTTTTCTACCTTGCCTGCGGCCCGTCTGTCCAGACGGTCGTTCCAGCTCCGGAGAAATCCGGCAATGGGCTCGGGGCCTGGGCCAACCCAATCACGCGGTGCCGGTATCATGCTTGAGATTGTCTCCCTTTTCGGGCTCGGTCTGCTCGTGGGCTTTTTCCTCAGACGACGCACCAGGGTGCTGGCCTGGAGCTCCCGGGCGGCGGACTGGGCGGTCTGCCTCATGCTCCTCTTCCTCGGCCTGAACCTGGGTGCCAGGGACAAGGTGATCAACAACCTCGCCACCCTGGGATGGATGGGGCTCGCATTCTGTCTGGCCTCCCTTGCGGGGAGCCTTCTCCTGATCCGGCCCGTTTACGTGCGGTGGTTCAGGGGGCAGCTATGAAGGGGAGCCTTATCCTGGTGGCCTGGTTCGTCCTGGGCATCCTGGCGGGCTATAGCGGCTGGGTGCCAGAGATGGTGACGGGTCAGGACCACCTGGCCCTGTATATCCTCTACGGCCTGCTCTTTCTCGTGGGCATCTGCGTGGGCGGCGACACACGGGCCATCAGGAATATCCTGCGCATGAAGGCCAAGGGGGTGGTAGTGCCGCTCGCTGCGGGAGCCGGCTCCCTGCTCGGGGCCGGAGCGCTCGCGCTGGGGCTGGACGCGATGAGCCTCCGCGAGGGATGCGCCGTTGGGGCGGGATTCGGCTACTACAGCCTGGCCAGTGTCCTTGCTTCCCAGATGGGTGGCACCGAGCTGGGGACGATCACCCTTCTGGCCAACATCCTGCGCGAAGTGCTCACCATCGCCCTCACGCCGCTGCTTGTTCGCTGCATGGGCGAGCTGGCCCCCATCGCCGCCGGAGGGGCCACGACCATGGACACCACCCTGGCGGTCATCCACAGCAACGTGGGGGCGACCTACGCCGTGATCGCCGTGATCAACGGGCTGGTCCTGAGCCTGCTCGTGCCTGTGCTTATGCCCCTGCTGCTGGGCTGATTCCCTCTCACCGGGATCCGGAGCCGTGCAGGAGATTCCTGATCTCCTGAATGTCCTCCCGGAGCTCCTGCAACAGATCCCCCCACTTCTGAAGGTCGTCCAGGCGCTGCTTGGCCCCTTCGATGGTCATGCCCTCTTTGTACAGAAGATATTTGATGCGCCGAATGAGCTTGAGGTGCTCCTCGGTGTACAGGCGCTGGCCCCTGGCGGTGCGCAGGGGCCTGAGCTGGGGGAACTCGGATTCCCAGAAGCGGAGGACGTAGGGCTCCAGCTCCAGGAGCCGGGCGGCCTCGCCGATCTTGTAGGTGCGTCCTCCGCTTGGGGGCATGGCTTATTTGCCTATTGAAAAAGTCCTTATCAGGCAGGGCGTTCAAAAATTTTAAGGGTCAAGGCGCGTCCCGGCACTCATTTTTTTCCCGAAGTTCAATATATTACGAGCAAACATAAAAAAAAGTGAGTGCCGGGCAAGGTCGTAGTTTACCCCGTGAAACCTTCTTCTGTTTCACTGGGGCGTAGTCAGCCTCCATGAGAGTTTGAATCCGGCACCTATTTGTGAAGCCAAGTCAATCAGACGCCCTTTTGGCACCCCAAATAGGTGCCGGACAACGCAGCAATTGAAAGATTGTGGGCGCCCTGTCATGCGCCTCAGGGGAATTGGACGGGCAGTGTTTTGCAGAGGTGGTCCCCAAGATTCCCGTGCTCGCGATCGACTTCCTCGGCCACGAGGGTCCGTTCCGGATCCCGGTAGACCATGCGCAGGGTGATGTTACGATTGTCCCCTTCACGGGGCTGGTAAATGTCCAGCAGCATGAAGGCGTCGAGCAGGCTCGATCTGGCGGCCTCGATCTGGTCCCGGATGCTCTTGAAGGTGAGGTCCGGGCCGGCAACCAGGGTCATATCCCGGAATACGGGAGGATATCTGGACCAGGGGGTATAGGTTATCCTGACGGAGCGGGACAGGGCCTGCAGACGATCCAGATCCAGCTCGGCGATCCATACCGGGTGCCGGGCGTGGAAGCGGCGGCTCGCGTCCGCGGAGATCTCGCCGGCCCAGCCCACGTGCTGTCCCTGGATGCGGATGGAAACGCAGGGGTCCAGGTAGGGGTGATCCTCCTGTTCCACCCATTCCTCGGGGCCCACGTGAAGGGTGGCGAACAGGTTCTGCACCGCGCCCTTGAGCTCGAGAAAGTCCGCGGTCACACCGGACCAGGGCCAGCCCCGGGGATTCCGGCTCCCGTGCAGGGCGATGCCCAGCTGTGTCGTTTCCCTGCTCGTGGTTTCCAGATTCCGGTCCAGCTCAAAGACCCTGGCCACCTCGAAGATCCGCAGGTCCTCGCTGTTGCGGTCCAGATTGGAGCGGATGCTCAGCAGAAGTCCAGGGGCCAGGACCGGGCGCATGGTGTCCTGTTCCGAGGTCAATGGGTTGGCCAGCTCGAGGCGCGAATCGTGGGACAGGTTCAGGGCGTCCAGGTCCGCGGAGCTGACGAAGCTGTAGTTCATGACCTCCTTGAGACCCAGGCCCTTGGCCCAGTACCTGATCGTTCTCTGGAAGGCATCGTCCGCCTTTTCCGGGATCTCATCCCCTCCCTGCGGGTTCTTGGCCACGTGCGGCAGCTTCTCGGGGATGTTCTCGAATCCGTAGACGCGGGAGATCTCCTCGAAGAGGTCCACCTCGCGGAGCAGATCGTGCCTGTGGCTGGGCGTGCTCACGGTCCAGCTCTCGCCGTTCTTTTTGTCCACTTCACAGCCGAGGCCCCGGAGCGTGGCCAGACAGAAGTTGTCCGTCGCTTCCACCGCCAGAAGGCCTCTGGCCAGTTCGGGTCGGAACGCGATGCGCTCGGGACGCCACGGGGCGGGCTCGTGCCGGCTGACGCCCTGCCAGACCTTCGCCCCGCTCAAGCGCTGAAGCAGATAGGCCGCGCGGTCCAGGGCCATGGCGGAGCCGACCTGGTCCACTCCGCGCTCGAAGCGGTGGGAGGATTCGCTGGACAGGCCCAAACGATGCCCCGTCTTGCGGATGGTGGTCGGATCAAAGACCGCGCTCTCCAGAAGGAGACGGCTGCAACCGGGGCCGATCTCCGTATCCAGGCCGCCCATAACGCCAGCCAGGGCGATGGGCCGTTCCGCGTCCCAGATCAACAGGTCCTTGGGGGTTCCCGTACGGGTGTTCCCGTCCAGGGTGGTGAAGGAGGTCTCGGAGCTCGGAGGGGCCACCCGAATGGCGGGACCGGAAAGGCGGTCCAGGTCGAATGCGTGCAAGGGCTGCCCCATCTCCAGCATGACGTAGTTGGTGACATCGACAATGGTGTTGATGGGGCGCTGCCCCATGGCCAGGAGCCGGTGTCGCATCCAGGCGGGGCTTGTTTCGGGGCTCAGGCCCTCGGCAACCCTGGCCTGGTACAATGAACAGAGCTCGCCGTCTTCCACGGAGACATCCACGTTGTCCGCGCAGGCCGGCGGAGTCTCCTCGAGGTCGGTTCGGGGCAGATGCAGGGGAAGGCCGTAATAGGCGGCCACCTCGCGGGCGAGGCCCAGAATGCTCAAACAGTCCCCCCGGTTGGGGGTGAGGTCGATGTCGAAAATATAGTCCGAAATCCCCAGGGCTTCGCGCAGCGGCGCGCCCGGGGCAAGACCGTCTTCGAGAACCATGATACCGGAACCGTCCTCGCCCAGGCCCAGCTCCTTTTCGGAGAGGATCATGCCCTCGGAGCGCTGGCCGCGGATCTTGGTCCGGTTGATGGGGGTGCCCGAGGGAAGCTCGGTTCCAGCCGGAGCGACGGGCACATTCTGCTCCGCGGATACATTGGGCGCGCCGCAGATGATGTCCGCGGGCTGCTCCCCGCCGAGATCGACGCGGCACAGGGTCAGGTTGTCGGCATCGGGATGGGGGGAGCAGGAGAGAACCCTGCCCACGCGGAAGTCGCGAAGGGACTGGAAGGCCTCGAATTCCTCATCCACCTCGAGGCCGAGCATGGTCAGGGTTTGGCTGAGCTCCTCCACGGAGCCGGAATACGGGGTGAATTCCAGAAGCCAGTTCAGGCTGAGATACATGGCGCGGTCCTGTCTGCGGTTTGGCGTTCAGTGAGCGATATTCGGCACATGTGCCAAGGGGGGAGTATCGGCACCAGCCCGAGCTCGGGGAAGCACGTCTCGATCCCGGCACGGTACGGTGAACCCCGGACGGGGAAGCGGCCTAGGGACCCGCTCAGCTCGCGGGATAAAATCGGAACTGGTCCAGAAAGGGGAGATCGTTGTCGAAGAACAGCCGCAGGTCGTCGATGCCGTACTTGAGCATGGCAATCCGCTCCACGCCCAGGCCGAAAGCGAATCCGGTATACTGCTCTGGGTCGTAGTCCACGGCCTTGAAGACTTCGGGATCGATCATGCCGCACCCAAGGATTTCCACGTACCCCGTCTGCTTGCAGACGCGACAGTGGGAGCCGTCGGCGGCGTATCCCTTGCCGGAGCAGATTACGCAGCTGATATCCACTTCCGCGCTGGGCTCGGTGAAGGGAAAGAAGCTGGGGCGGAAGCGGACCTGGAGCTCCTGGTTGAAGACGCGCCGCAGAAAGTGGGTGAGAGTGCCCCGCAAATCGGCCATGCTCACATGGGTATCCACCAGGAATCCCTCGATCTGGTTGAACATGGGGGAGTGGGTCAGGTCGGCATCCCTGCGGTAGACCTTGCCCGGAGCGACCGCGGCCAGGGGAGGGCTCTGCTGCTGCATGGTCCGGATCTGCAGGGGAGAAGTGTGAGTCCGGAGCACAACGGAGTCGGAGATATAGAGGGTGTCCTGCATGTCTCGGGCGGGATGGTCCTGCGGGATGTTCAGGGCCTCGAAGTTGTAGAAGTCCGTCTCCACTTCCGGACCGGTGGCGACTTCGTAGCCCAGCTCCCGGAATATGGCGCAGATCTCCTCGCTCACCAGGGTCACCGGGTGCAGGGTGCCGGTCCACGGCGAGCGCCCGGGGAGGGTGGGATCGAAGGCTTCCCTGCGGACCCGTTCCCGCTTTTGGCGCAATTCTTCCTGGATGCGGGCGAAGCGGTCCTGCAGGCGCTGCTTGACCTTGTTGGCCGTCTTGCCGGCCTCGGGCTTGTCCTCCTCGGGCAGATCCTTGAGCTCGGAGAGGTACTGCACGAGGCTGCCGCGTCGGCCCAAGTAGGTGACCCGGATATTCTCCAGGGTATCCGGATCATCGACCTCCTCCACGGCCGCCTCGAATGCGTTCTCCAGTTGCTGCAGCTTGTCCAGGAATGTTTGGAGCGCGGAGGAGGTCACGACTTACACCCTTGTTTTGGCCATTTCCGCGAGCTTGGCGAAGCCTTCCTTGTCGCGGACCGCCATGTCCGCCAGGACCTTCCGGTTCATTTGCACGTCCAGACGGCGCAGGCCGGTCATGAGCTCGCTGTAGGAGAGCCCGTTCTGGCGTGCGGCGGCGTTGATCCGGGTAATCCAGAGCTTCCGGAATTCACGCTTTTTGCGGCGCCTGTCCCGGTAAGCATTGACATGGGCCTTTTCCACGGCCTCGCGTGCCGGGCGATAGAGCGTGCTCCGGCTGCCGCGGTAGCCCTTGGCGTCCTTGAGATATTTCTTGTGGCGTCTGTTTTTCAGCGTGCCGCGTTTGATCCGCATAGAGTTCCTCCAGTGTCGACAAATCGCATACGCCGGTTTCCGGCGGTTT
This sequence comes from Desulfohalobiaceae bacterium, assembly GCA_036628655.1. Classification (GTDB taxonomy): domain Bacteria; phylum Desulfobacterota; class Desulfovibrionia; order Desulfovibrionales; family Desulfothermaceae; genus JAIPDU01. The sequence goes on from JAZKRN010000005.1 coordinate 12,880, forward strand.
GGGCCGCTTGGCTGCGGCTATTTGGCCCAGCCCGCGCGGGCCGCCTTCAGGTTGGACGAATGGGTGATGGTCTGGGTGCGCAGACGGCGCTTCCGCTTGGCGTTCTTCTTGGTAAGCAAGTGGCTGTGGAAGGCGCGGTTGCGCTTGATCTTTCCGGTGCCGGTTTTTCGGAAGCGCTTGGCCGCTCCCTTGTGGCTCTTCATCTTGGGCATGGCGTTTTCGCTCCTTGCGCCCTACTTGCTGGAGACCGGAGAGAGGATCATGAACATGGTCCGTCCCTCCATCTTGGGCGCCTGCTCGATTTTGGCCTCGTTGGCCAGTTCGTCCTGAAATCGCGTAAGCAGCTCCTCGCCGTAACTCTTGTGCACGATCTCGCGGCCGCGGAAGAAGACGGTGATCTTGCACCGGTCGCCCTTGCCCAGGAATCTGCGGGCGTGGCCGACCTTGGTCATGATGTCGTGCTCATCCGTCTTGGGCCGGAGCTTGATTTCCTTGAGCTGGATCTGGACCTGCTTTTTCTTGGATTCCTGCCGCCGCTTCTGCTGCTGGTACTGATATTTGCCGTAATCCATCAGGCGGCAAACCGGAGGCTTGGCGTTGGGGGCCACCTCCACGAGATCAACGCCCGCGTCCGTAGCCATCTGCAGGGCGTCCTTGGTGGGCATGATGCCCACCTGCTCCCCGTCCTCATTGACGACCCTGACTTCCGGAACCCGAATCTGGTTGTTCCGCCTCGTCTTCGTATTAGTCGAAGAAGCTATAGTTCATGCCTCCGCGTTTGAATGGTTCACGACAGTCACGAGAAATCATATCCAGCGCCTGTTCCATGGTCAAGGAACCCAGCTTTTCTCCGCCCAGGGCCCTGACGTTCACGGTCCTGTTGCCGGTCTCCTCGTCACCGACGACAAGGGCATAGGGGATCTTGTCCTCCTGCGCACGCCGGATCTTCTGGCCCAGCTTCTCGTTGCGCAGATCGACCTCGGATCTGACCCCTGACCCGCGCAGATAGTCGTGAACCTCTTGGGCGAAGGGAGCGTGGTCGTCGGTAATGGTAACGACGCGGGCCTGCACCGGAGCCAGCCACGTGGGGAAGGCCCCTGCGTAGTGCTCGATGAGCACACCGAGAAAGCGTTCGATTGCGCCCAGGATCACCCTGTGCAGCATCACCGGACGGTGCTTTTCCCCGTCCTGGCCCACATAGGTCATGTCGAACCGTTCGGGCAGGGTGAAATCGCACTGGATGGTGGCGCACTGCCAATAGCGGCCCAGGGCGTCCTTGAGCTTGACGTCGATCTTGGGGCCGTAGAAGGCGCCGTCCCCCGGGTTGATCCCGTAGTCCAGACCGTGCGCCTCCAGGGCGCTCTCCAGGGCGTGGATGGCGTTGTCCCAGGCCTCGTCCGAGCCGATGGACTTCTCCGGCCTGGTGGAGAGCTCCATGGCGTATTCGAAGTCGAAAAGGCGCATCACATCCTGGATGAAGTGCAGGATGCCGACTATTTCCTCCTGCAGCTGATCCGGACGGCAGATGATATGGGCGTCGTCCTGGGTGAATTCCCGCACGCGCATGAGCCCGTGCAGCACGCCGGACTTCTCGTGACGGTTGACCTTGCCCAGCTCGAAATAGCGGAGCGGAAGATGGCGATAGCTGCGCACGTCCGACTTGTAGATCAGGATGTGCGCCAGGCAGTTCATGGGCTTGAGCCCGAAGCCCTGGTCCTCGATCTCGGTGAAATACATGTTTTCACCGTAGTTGTCGTAGTGGCCGGACTTCTGCCACAGCGTGGACTGAAGCAATTGCGGCCCGCGCACCGGCTCGTAGCCGCGCCGCAGATGCTCCTTGAACTCGAAGTCCTCCAGGATGGAGCGGAGCAGGGCGCCCTTGGGATAGAACACGGGCATGCCCGCCCCGGCCTCCTCGAAGAAGTCGAAGAGCCCGAGCTGGGGGCCGAGCTTGCGATGGTCCCGGCGCTGCGCCTCCTCGAGGCGGCGGAGGTAGTCCTTGAGCTGCTTCTCGTCGGCCCAGGCGGTGCCGTAGATGCGCTGCAGCATGGGCCTGTTCTCGTCCCCGCGCCAGTAGGCACCGGCCAGGCTGGTGAGCCTGAAGGCGCGAACATAGCCCGTGGACGGCACGTGAGGTCCGCGGCAGAGGTCCAAAAAGCCGTCCTGGCTGTACACGCTGACCGACTCGTCCTCTATTTCCTCCAGGAGCTCGAGCTTGTAGCTCTCGTTCTGCTCCCGGAGGAGGGATTTGGCCTCGTCGAGCTGTAGGACCCGGCGCTGCAGGGGGACGTCCTCCGAGGCGATGCGCTGCATTTCCTCCTCGATGCGTTCCAGGTCCTGCGGGGTGAAGCCTCCTTCCACGTCGAAGTCGTAGTAGAAACCGTTCTCGATGGCCGGACCGGTGCCCAGCTTCGCGGAGGGGAAGAGCCGCTTCACGGCCTGGGCCAGGATGTGGGACGCGCTGTGACGGAGGATGTCCAGCCCTTCCGAACTGTCCGTATAAACGGGCTCGAGCTCGGTGCATCCGGAAGGTACCGGATGGTCCAGATCCAGGAGGTCCTCTCCGCACTTGCAGGCCAGGGTCCGCTTGAGCTTCTTGCCGCTCAGGACCTGACCGAGCGCTTCGGCGCAGGTGCTTCCCTCCGGAATGTCCGCGCTCTGTGAGCCGATCAGGCGTTCCACGTTCGGCGTCCTCCGGGTTTATGCCCCGTATAAAGAAATATAGGGAGGCGAATGTGCCCCCCTATGCGAAGAAATCATGGTAGGCGCGAGGAGATTTGAACTCCTGACCCCTTGCGCGTCAAGCAAGTGCTCTACCCCTGAGCTACGCGCCTATGTGCATTTAGCTATCTAGCAACTTCCGGAAGGCGTTGTCAAGGGCTTCCGCAAGTCCGAGGGCGATTCGAGGGGACAGACAGGTCACAACATATTCAAGGAGGAGGTGTCAAAACCAGGTTACACTGAAGGGGCGATCGAAGACAGTGAGAGCGCGCCAATCGCGGATTGACCCGTTGCCGGGAATGGCCTATCCTCTAGGGAAGACCGTTCTTTGTGGAAACGCAATCCGGGAGCTGTTGATGATCCTCTTCGCCACATCCGAGATCTATCCCTTCTCCAAGTCCGGCGGCCTGGGGGACGTGGCCGGAGTCCTGCCCCTGGCCCTGAAAGAGCTGGGCCGGGAAGTGGCCGTCGTCACCCCCTTCTACGGGCGCCTCAATCCCACGGCCTATCCCCTGCGGCTGCTCAAGGAGAACTGCCCCGTCGGCTATCCCTGGCCCGAGGTGACTGCGGACATCTACATGGCCGACTATCAGGGGGTCCCGGTCTATTTCGTGGACCGGCCGGAGTTCTTCGACCGCCAACAGTTCTACTGCACCTACCACGGGGAATACTTCGACAACTGCGAGCGGTTCATCTTCTTTTCGCGCGCTGTGCTCGCCTGGGCCCGCTGGCTGGACCAAAAGCCCACGGTGATCCACTGCAACGACTGGCACACCTCCCTCATTCCGGCCTATGTCCATGAAGCCGGGCTGAGCGATCCCTTCTGGAGCGGCGTGGGCACGGTGCAAACCATCCACAACCTGGCCTTCCAGGGCCAGTATTCCGCCCGCCTCTTCTGGGAGTCCGGGCTGTCGCCCTCGGCCTGGCACATGAACGGAGCGGAATACTACGGCTCCTTCAACATGCTCAAGACCGGGATCGCGTACGCGGACAAGGTAACCACGGTCAGCCCCTCCTATGCCGAGGAGATCATGACCCCGGAGTTCGGCTACGGCCTGGAGGGCATGCTGACCAAGCGGGCCGAGGACGTGGAAGGGATTCTCAACGGCGTGGACTACACCATCTGGGATCCACGGGCCGATCCCTTCCTCAGGGCGCAGTACAGCCCCTTTGATCTGAGCGGAAAGCGGCTCTGCAAGGAGGATCTCCTGGAGCGGGCAGGGCTGCACACCCATTACATTTCCCGCCCGGTCCTGGGATTCATCGGCAGGATGCGGGAGCAGAAGGGAGTGGATCTGATCCTGGACGTCCTCCCAGAGCTATTGGAGATGGATCTGGCCCTGGTCTTTCTGGGCGAGGGGGGCCTGGAGACAGAGACGCACCTCACCAACCTCTCGGAGCAGTATCCCGGCCAGCTCACTGTGACCATCGGATACACCGAGGAGCTGTCCCACAAGATCATGGCCGGCTCGGACATCTTTCTCATGCCCTCGCGCTACGAGCCCTGCGGGCTGACCCAGCTCTACGGGCTCCGCTACGGGACCCTGCCGGTGACCAGCGATGTGGGCGGCCTGCGGGACACCGTGGTCTCCTGGCCCAATCCGGGATGCACCGGGTTCAAGTTCGACCGTTTCCAGCCCGAGGACTTTGCCAGGGCGGTGCGCGACGCGGTGGATCTGTGGAGCGATCCCCAGGGCTGGTACACCGTGCGGGAGCGGGCCATGCTCCAGGATTTCTCCTGGATGCAGTCCGCCCGGGAATACGACAACCTCTATCGCAGCCTGGAGGGCTAGGGAAGATTATGCACGAAGTCAGTCTGGGATACACCATTGCCGACTACTTGAGCGGAGAATCCGTGGAGGTCACCACGTACGAGGACCTGCGCCAGGCCATCGCCCGGATGCTGGTGGAACGGAAAGGCTATCCCGCGGACCGCCTGCGCTCCAAGGTACAGGTGACCTTTCCCGTGGGGGAGGGCTGCTACACCCGCACCGTGGATCTGGTGGCCTACGACGCAGAGGATCGGCCCCTGGTGCTCATTCTCTTTTGCGCCGGGCAGGTGGAGACCTACGTCCGGGAGGCGATTGCCGCCGCCCGGCTCATGGAGGAGGGAGCGCCCCCGCTCGCCGTGGTCACGGACACGAGATCCGCGATCCTGATCAGCGTTGGGGACAAGCACCACTTGGAGCACAGGGACTACCAGGCCCTGCCGGACTGGGACCGCCTCCACGAGCTCGCCGGCCAGCTGCCGGGTTACGAGCTCAACGAACAGCGCAGGATTGTGGAGGGACGACTGCTCTACGCCCTGAGCGAGCTGACCACTTGTTGCAGTGATGAGTGCGAGACTGGGGATTCGAAAGGCGACTAAACCAGGGCCCTGCTCTCTTGATCCATGCTGCCAATCTAGCACAACGCTTTCCTTCCATCACCGACAGGGGATTGGTTCCTTCTTGGCGGGCCTCCGGAACGCCAAGATAAATCTTGTTAATCCTGTTGATCCTGTCTCATTATCTTTTGTCTTTCAACACTGTCACGATCACAAAAACTCCACATGTCTCGTCGAGGAGTTTTTCATGCTTGGTTGTGCCCGGTTTCCACCGGGCATGTGGGTTATAAAAAAATCCCGGAGCGAAGCCATGGATGCGGAACAGGTTCACCACGGCAGAGTCTTTGTCCTGCGCCTGGAACATGGAGATATCGTCCATGAAGCAATCGAGGGCTTTGCCATGGATAAAGGCATACGGGCGGCTGCGCTCATTGTTTTGGGGGGTGCGGATCAGGGCAGCAGGTTGGTTGTCGGACCGAAAGACCGTGCGGAAAGACCAGTCAATCCCATGCAGACGGCCCTGGAAGCCACTCACGAAGTAGCAGGCACCGGAACCATCTTCTGCAATGAGCAGGGCCATCCGGTGCTCCACATGCATATGGCCTGTGGGCGGGGAGAAACCACCCGCACCGGGTGCATTCGATCGGGAGTACAAGTTTGGCAGGTTATGGAGGCAGTCCTGTTTGAGCTTGTTGGCTCTCAGGGGCAGCGGGTTAAAGATTCGGAATTGGGGTTTCATGTGCTTCAACTGCAAAAGTAAGCGCGGGATGTCGGAACCATGCATTTGAACAATTAGAGTAATAACATTGGTGCTAAGCCTATCCCATGATTGTAAATTGCTTATAAGGTAGTTAAAGATCCATCCAAGAGCTCGTTATATACATCAAAACAAACGAATTCCAGCGATTAAAACGATTGCCAGAATGGGTTGCGAGCATTTTTTGTCTTAGACGGAGAACAATATGTCCACGGAAAAGGACGCTGACAGAGAAAAACAAATCCTGGAGCAACTTCGGGAAAGTCAGCGAGCTTTATCTACACTTCTCAGCAACCTTCCGGGAATGGCCTATCGATGCCAAAACAATTACAATTGGACAATGGAATTCGTCAGTGAAGGCAGTATTGAACTTACCGGATATCAGCCCAACGATTTGATGAACGATGAGAAAATGGCCTTTGGAGAACTTATTGAGCCAAATGATCGTCTGGAAGGCTGGAAAAAGGTGCAGGAATCTCTTAAGCACAAAATTCCTTTTCAACGCACGTATCGCATCACTACAGCTGTTAATGAGGAAAAATGGGTCTGGGAACAGGGGAGAGGAGTATACTCTAATGTTGGTGAATTAGTTGCTCTGGAAGGGTTCATTACTGATATCACCAAGTATAAGCATGCAGAACAGGAATTAAAAAGACACAGGGATCATTTGGAGGAACTGGTTAAAGAAAGAACTGCCGAGTTGTCAGAAGCCAATGAAAATCTAAAGCGTGAAATCGAAGAACACCAACGTACGGAAGAAGCCCTTAAAGAAGAACACGCAACAACAAAAAATATCCTAGCTGCCTCTCCTATAGGCATCTCTCTTTTGGAGAACTTAAAATTCAGCTGGGTCAATACCCATATGTGCAACATTTTCAACTTCACCCAGGAATCTGATTATAAGGATAAGAATATAGAATGTATATTTGCCTTTGAGGAAGACTTCAATAGACTTCTAGATTCCACTCGTGATTGCTCGCAAAAAGACACCTCTTTCAAAATGGATGTTCAATTGAAGAGAAAAGACGGTTCATTGTTTGATGGACATTTAAGTATGAGTTTTTGGCACTCTTCATCTTCATACAACAGGGCTATCATCACTATTTCAGATATATCCTTGAGGAAAAAGATGGAGAGAGAAAGAATCGCTAAGGAAAAAATGGAGGGTGTGCTAGAAATGGCAGGAGCGGTCTGTCATGAAATGAATCAGCCCTTACAGGGTCTTTTTTTCTCCTTGAATGAGGTCATGGACGGGAGCAGTAACCTGGACCAGGAACTGGAAAATATGAAACAATTCATTGAAAAAATCCGAGATATAAATTTGAAGATGATGAATATCACCCGTTATCAAACCCGTGACTATATAAACGGGGTCAGGATAATTGATATACATGGTGCATCAAATAGTGACGGAGAAGATTAAATATGAATAGAGCAAGGAATGTTCACAGTGCGCCACGGAGAGCAAATTTTTCCGCCACCCGATCCTGGACTATGAATAAATAGATCAGCGTGCACGTCCAGCAGACACCTTACAATGTCTCCCGCGGGGAGCCGGATCCGAGTTCGCCTTTCAGGTTCTCCGCTTCCGGAAAATCCTTCCAGGCTTTTGCAAGCCTTGCCACACTCCCAGGCCAATCCGCAGCCGTTTTCTCCCTGATCAAAGAGGCGATCCAATAGCTTTTGGGCACATTGGCCTTTTCCGGAAAAGCCTTGAGTCTGCGTTCCATTTCCTGATCCAGAGAATTCGTTCCCTTACCCCATGATTGCCTCGCAGGATGTGATTTATAGGGCAATACGGTCTGGAAATCCGCTCCATTGAATTGAAACACTGTGCGAAGTGGCCGGACACTCTATGGGTCCAGGTCTTTTGGCTGTTCGAGCACTTCTTTCTCAAGCGGAACGTTTGGGCTTGCCCCACGGGCAGGCTGAAACACAGACGCCGCAGACGTAGGGAGGGATGTGCTTGTCCTGCTCATTGCGCCGCAGTTGTTGGACACAGGCATCCAGATCCACAGCCTCCTGACGCGTGGCAAAGTGAAGATCCGTGGAGGAGTTCTTGATTGCCCCGACCGGGCAGGCCTCCACACAGTGGGTGCACTTGCCGCATCGATTCTTTTGGGGCGCATCCGCAGGCAGGGCCAGATCCGTGAGCACGGTGACCAGGCGTACCCTGGGACCGAACTGGGGCGTGACCAACAGGAGGGATTTGCCCTGCCAGCCCAGTCCCGCGTGGAGTGCAACGGCCTTGTGCGACAGGGAGGCCACAAAGCGCTCTTCGCAAAGGATGTGGCTGGCCGGGATGGGCAGGGCCTTTCCGCCCCAGGATTGCAGGAGACCGGAGACCCGGGTCGCAATATGATCCAGAAGGGCGTTCACGTTTTGGTAATGCCGGGCATACAGCGGGGTCGGCCGGTCGGTGAGGGGATCCATGATCCCGTCGGCCAGACGAACGGCTATGGAGACCGCCCGGGGATAGTTTTCCAGCAGATCCGGGGGGTCGGTTTCGATTCCAGCCAGACGCGATGTGTCCGCTACAGCCGCCAGGTCGGCACCACATTCCCGGGCGGCGTCGAGAAGGGGTTTTGCCGTGGAAAAAGATGAATCGTGCATAGGGCGTGGCTTGTAGCAAACGAGCGGGCAGAGTGCAAAGACGCTTTGGTGGCATGTGGAGCAAAAAACGAGAGGTACGGGGAATTGTGATCGCTTATCAGGGTGAAAAGCTTGGTTCTCGAAAATGCTGGTGTGCGAGGATGGTAGGTTCTTGACAAAACAGATGTAAAGTCATATAAATAAACAAATCATCCCCAAGGCAAGACCTTGGCTCCCGTCAGGTTGCGGCCTGGCGGGTTTTTTTTGATTTTTTATGTCATTCAAGAGAGCTTCTTTCCTCGTAGACGGTTTCAACCTGTATCATTCCGTAAGAAGGGCCTCTAAAGAGTTAGGAGTCACTACCAAATGGCTAGATCTCAAGGCCCTGTGTGAATCGATCCTTCCCAGTTTCCGTCCCCAAGTAGGAGAAAGGATCGAGCTTGAAAGTATATATTATTTTACCGCTTATGCGTATCACTTAGGTGATCCCGATATTGTTCGCCGACACAAAAAGTTTGTTCGTTGTCTTCAGGATTCCGGAGTTCATGTTGAGATAAACCGCTTTAAGTATAAAGGAATAGTATGTCCTCATTGCAAGAAGGCGATTGATAAATATGAGGAAAAAGAAACCGACGTTTCTATAGCGCTTAAGCTACAGGAACTTTTCTCTCCGATGTATGCGATATTGTAATCTTAATGAGCGGGGACACTGATTTAGCGCCTTCAGTTCGATTAGCCCAAAGATTTTTTGCATCTAAATATATTTTCTTTGCCTTTCCGGCCTATCGCAAGAACAGACAATTAGCTCGGTTGTGTCCCGGGTCAATGATACTTAAGCCGAAACATTATTCTCGATTTCAATTTTCAAACCCCCATATCCTCCATGACTCAACAAGTATATACAAACCCCCCTCGTGGTAGCTCCTCACAACGTGCCCCCGTTTGACTGGATAAAATGAGAATAGAGCAGGTTCCATCTGTCTGATGAGGACCAGATGAGTGTGTTTGGAGAGAGCGGGTCACAAAGCTTCAACAAGGCTCATCACAAGATCCTTGAAGCGGCTACACTCCCGTCCCGTCCTCCCGGTCCATGAAGCGCAGATTGATCGCCTCCGCCAGGTGCCCGGTGCCGATGGATTCGTCGCCGTTCAGGTCCGCGATGGTGCGGGCAATACGGAAGATCCCAGGTGTGGACCCTGGCGGAAAGGTCGTGCTTCTTCACCGCCTGCTTAGGACTGGGTGGGGAAGAGGAAGCGTCGATTTGGCACCACCTTCTTCCGAGTTTCAGAGCTAATGAGAGAAGCAAGTTAAGTCTTGAAGCTTGGGGATAATCTACGTAGGGAGATGAGTTCAGTTGGGCCTCAGCTTTCATGGAACAGGATCAGCGAGCACGAGAGCTGGACACCCTGTCCGGAAATTGCGGGGGCCGGAACAAACCTTCTCCAGCAGAAAGCCGCTTGCTCGCCGGAATGGGCTCATTCTTCAATCGGCAGCAAGTTGAACTCGACGTTTTCCAGATCCTCTTGAAACTCTTCTCCGCATTCCAGAGCGGTATCATTATCCTCATGGTACATCCAATTGATCTCTCCATGAATACCGTTCCTGGCAGATTCTTCCAATCTGTCAAATAGGTTCATGAATACCTTGGAGCTGCTGCTGTTGAAGTAAACGAGCTCAACATCAACGCGTATCCCGGAATTGCTGACATTATTGAGGTATTCTTCCAGCCATTCCATCATTGGGGCATAGAAGCTCGCAGAGTTCTCGGGATAAGAGTCACCCTTTATTTGTAGGTGATTATCCTGGGGATCAAAATGGATCCACGGAGTGGACTGGGTCTGCTCACGAGTAAATAACTCCATAATTTCTCTGGTCAAATTCATCTTCTGACACAGTTATCCCTGAAAGCCGGATCCTATTATATAACTGCCTTGACAACGAAAAAGCTGTAGCCGTTCTCCATACTGGAGATTTCGTACTCAATCGGATGCGTGGCCTTCCGGGCCATTTCTATCAATCCCAGCCCAGCCCCCTTGCTTTCGTCATCAGCTTGGAGGCGCCTTTGCTGTGTATCATATTGTTTGAGCTCATCCTTATCCATGGATTGGATTTTGGCAAGTTTTTCTTGGAGGGGTTCTTCCTGATCTTCCTGGATATAGTTCCCGTTTATGATAGAGAAGTGCTCTTCCTCTTTGCCCACAATCAGCACGCCATAGCTTAATTCCTGCTCTGCCTCTTGAGGAGTCACTTTTGAGCCGAATAATTGATTATATTTTGCATCAAATCGACAAATATGGAAAACACTTTGTGGGTAACATTCGTGTGTGTTTCTTCCAGGCTCATTTTCTGCTTCAAAGTTTGAACTAGCCCTCTAAGAGACTTTGGGAAATAGTTCCGCTGAAACGAAAGTTGATTCCCTTTTCCTGAATCTGATGATAAAAATTTTGTATTCCTTTCTGCATTTCTGTCCATCCTATTTCATGGTCTGCAATGATTTTGTTTCCCCTGCGCCAGTTTTTAATGCGCGTCGAGACCGTTTTGTCCACAGAATTGATTGCGTCCAGCCTCTTTTGCAGCGTAGAGCTGCTTGTCTGCAGACTCCAGCAGTTCCATATGCGTGTTCTTTTCTGCAGGCACGCAACAGGCGATACCACTGCTTACAGTAATATGTGGGGCAATCTGGGAATATTCATGGCCAATAGCCAAGTCACGAATACTCGTCTGGATTTGTGCAGCTATGCACTTGGCCCCGGAAAAGTCTGTCTCCGGGAGAACTACGGCAAATTTCTCACCGCCGTACCTGGCGACAAGATCGCCGCTCCTTTTAATACAATTACTCAGGGCTCGGGCAACGAGCGCTAAACATTCGTCACCCGCGCTGTGTCCATAGTGATCATTGAATTGCTTAAAGAAATCAATGTCCAAGATAATCAGGCTTAAAGGCGACTCGCTGCGCACGGCCCGGTTCCATTCCGCTTCCAGGAATTCATTGAAGCGCCTTCTGTTGGCGAGTGAGGTCAATCCGTCCACATAGGACATCTGAGCCAGCTTCTCTTTATGCGATTGAAGCTCAGAGTTGAGCTCATTGAGATCGTTTTGCATACGATCGCCCATTTTCACGAGACGCTTTGTCTGGCGAAGAAACTTCTTATACGCTTCCAAGAGGTCGCAGAAAGGCTCATATAAGGCATTGTCACTGAAATCTTCCGACTGGAGGAGTTCCTTTGCCTCTTCGATGATCTTATGTTCCTGAGAAAAAAGCTCATGATCTGTCAATATATTCTCCTGCCTGACTTCTTCGGAGATTCTCGCGTTTTCGTCTTCAGTTCATACAGCGCATCAAGGTTCCAGACAAAAGCCCACAAAGGGAACATCATCCCTTTGTTCCTCGTTGCTCTGGTGCTGAGCAAACATCTGCCGCAGAGCCTGTTTCTGCTCTGCCATGCTCCTGTCCTGGATGGATTCCAAAAAGGAAATCAAGCGCTGCCTCCCCAGGGGCCACTGTCTTGGCCCACTTGATCGTGAATCCCGTCAGTGCACAGATAAAAACACGGCTTGTCCCGAATTGATATAGAGTGGATCTGGAAAGGATAATCAGGATCTGCCGAGCGGTAGCCCAGGCTTTGCCTATCTCCCCTGATCTGTGTGACCTTTCCCTTTGACAGTTGGAACAGGCTTAAGCGGCTTCCGGCGAAAAACAGGGTTTCCCGGGAGCGGGAGTAGACACACAACCCCATGTCCAGACCGTCCTCGGAAAAACTGGACGAATCCTGATTGGAAAGCATCTTTTGTACCACACGGCTTACTTCCAGCAGGACTCTGGCGGGATCGTCCATACCGATTTCACTGACTACTCGATTCAGGGCGGAAACAGCGGCCATGGTCATGACCCCTCCTGGAACACCGTGTCCGGTGCAGTCCAGTACAGCCGTGGCAAAGCCATCCCGATGCTGACTGCTCCAAATAATATCCCCGCTGATCAGGTCCTTGGGAAGCCAGATGCAAGAGCTTTCCGGTGTGAACTCCTTGAGCTGATCCTCAGTGGTCAAGATGGCCTGCTGAATGGTTTGCGCGTGGTGGATGCCTTCCATGACTTTGTTCAAAATGTGTGTCTTGGACTGATTCGCTTCCTCGGCATCCTCCTTGGCCTTCTCAAGCAGGTCTGACTTTTCCTCCAGCTCACTGGTCCGCTCCCGGACCTTTTCTTCCAGTTCCCTGGTATGACTCTTGATCTCCTCAACCATGCTGGCAAAAGCCCGAGTGAGGTCGCCAACTTCATCAGCTCCGGTAGAGCGCAGGGAGACCTCATAGTTCCCCTGGGCCAGAGAAGTGGCTGATTGATACAGCTTATTCAAGGGACGCAAAACGATCCTGTCCACTCCGTAGCCGAATACCAACAACAGGATTGCGAACATTCCGGCTAAGGCGGCGACAGCCATGGCGATCCAGGTCCCTTCGACCACTTGCGCGGCCTGCAGATCCACAGCACTGACCACGTGCCAGCTGAGCTGCGGGATCCACGTTAAGGCCACAAGCTGTTTTTTGCCATCCAGATCGGCCCAGAAAGTCTCAACGGTTCCGGGGTTTTCTTGTGCCTCCTGCATGGCTTGGGTCAAATTTTTTCTTGGGGGCGTCTTCGTCCATCAGCCACTGTCGGAGAAGAACTGAATCAGCGAAACGTTGAGCCAGGGCCAACTCCTTGCTTACCGGCTCCTTGATCTTTTGGGCCCTCAGCAGGGTGAAATTTTCAGCATATTGTCGACCAAAATGGGCCTTGCCCCTTTCCAGAACATGTCACCCTATCAGTATGGTCGGAGCTAGAGCCACGAGGCAGGCCACCACCAAGGCCAGCATTGATTTGGTTCGCAACCTGAAATTGAAAACGCCCATTTTCTGTATAAACTCTAGAGCATGCTCTTCAGAGCGGGCCAGCCAAACAGGCTGAAGTTTTTCCTTGGAGCACGGCGAGACAGGTTTCGGAACAAGATTACATCAAAAACCTTATCGGAGCGTGTTTCTCCTTGGTTTAGTTTCCATACGGAAAGGAGCGAGTTTCCGTTCGGAAAAAGAACTTTCCGGGCGGGAACTCGCTCCTCTTATTCTTTTGACCAAAGAAGAAGCAAGAAAATCAGAAGATTCTACTCACCATTTTTTTCCATGCTTGGTTGTGCCCGGGTTGGCCCGGGAATGATGGGTGTATGTCTCTGCAGCTGTTTCTCTGTGTTCCTCTTTGACGACAGTTGGAATGTGACGGGACACTAGACCGCCGTCCCGTTCTCCCGGTCCATAAAACGCAGATTGATCGCCTCGGCGAGGTGGGCGGTGCTGATGGACTCCTCACCGTTCAGGTCCGCGATGGTGCGGGCGATGCGGAGCACGCGGGTGTGGGCCCTGGCCGAGAGGCCGAGCTTTTTGACCGCCTGCTCCAGAAAGTCGTGTTCATCCTCGGACAGGGCGCAGAAGCGCTGCAGCCACCTGCCGGAAAGCTCGCTGTTCGCCCCGCAGGGCAGGCCCTCGTAGCGCTGCCTCTGCAGCCTCCGTGTGGCCTCGATGCGTTCGCGCATGGTCTGCGAGTCCAGGGAGCCGTTCTCCTGACGCAGGTCCTTGTACTGCACCGCCGGCACCTCCACCTGGAGGTCGATCCGGTCCAACAGGGGCCCCGAGAGGCGGGAGTGGTAGCGCTGGATCTGCTTGGGGGTGCAGGTGCAGGGATGGGTCTCGTTGAAGCGGTAGCCGCAGGGACAGGGATTCATCGCGGCGACGAGCATGAAGTCCGCGGGATAGGACAGGGACACAGCGGCGCGGGAGATGGTCACCGTTCCGTCCTCGATGGGCTGGCGCAGGACCTCCAGGACGTGCTTTTTGAACTCCGCCATCTCGTCCAGAAACAGCACCCCGCGGTGAGCCAGGGAAACCTCTCCGGGCTTGGGGTACTGTCCGCCGCCGATGAGCCCCACGTCGGAAATGGTGTGGTGCGGCGAGCGGTAGGACCGCTCGGTGACCAGGCCGGTTTCCGGCTTGAGATGTCCCGCAACGCTGTAGATCTTGGTCACTTCCAGGGCCTCGGAGAATTCCAGCAGGGGAAGCACTGTGGGGATGCGCTTGGCGAGCATGGTCTTGCCGCTTCCCGGCGGGCCCATGAAAAGCAGATTGTGCCCTCCGGCGGCCGCGACCTCGATGGCCCGCTTGCCGTGCTCCTGCCCCTTGACCTCGGAGAAGTCCAGGGCGAATTCGCCGCGCGAGGCCCACAGGTCGGCGATGTCGTATTGGTAGGCCGGAATGGTCTCCTCACCGCAGAGGAAGCGCACCGCCTGCTGCAGGGAGCGGACCGGATAGACGGAAAGGTCCTGGACCACAGCGGCCTCGGCCGCGTTCTCCTCTGGCACGATCAGGCCACGCACGCCATCCTTCTGGGCCTGTATGGCCATGGGCAGCACGCCGCTCACCGGCTTGAGCTCGCCGTACAGGGAGAGCTCCCCTGCCAAAAAATACCCGGAGACGAGCTCCGGGTCCATGTATTCCGATGCGGCCAAAAGACCCACTGCAAGGGGGAGATCGTAGGTGCTGCCCTCCTTGCGGATGTCCGCGGGGGCGAGATTGACCGTGATGCGGGAGGGCGGGATACGGAAGCCGCTGTTCTTCAGGGCTGCGAATATCCGCTCCTTGCTCTCTTTGACCGCTCCCTCGGCCAGCCCCACCATAACAAAGGCGGGGACCCCGGACCGGGTCAGATCCACCTCAATCTGCACCGTGTAGGCATCGATTCCAAGCAGCGCGGTGGTCAGGACATTTGCCAGCATGTGCTCTCCCGTTACAGCGTCTCGAGTTGGCCAGCCAGCTGACGTGGCGTGCGGAAGGTCAGTGGATCAGGTGACCGATCCGGGACCAGCGTATGTCCGTCCAGCTTTTCCAGGACCAGTAGATGATCCACGCCCTGCCCAGGATCTTGTCTTCCTCCACGAAGCCCCAGAAGCGAGAATCGTAGGACTCCCCGCGGTTGTCGCCCATGACGAAGTAGTTGTCCTGGGGCACCTGGATGGGCCCCAGGTTGTTGCGCACTCTGGGGTCGAAGCGGTGCGGGGGCCACTTGTCCATGGGAAAGCTCCCGCGGACCTCGGTGTTTGCGGGGCTGGCGTAGGGCTCCTCAAGGGCCTCTCCGTTCAGGAAGACGTGCTGGTTCTTGATCAGGATGGTGTCTCCGGGCGCGCCGATGATCCGCTTGATGAAGTCCTTGGACTCGTTCTCCGGGAAGCGGAAGACCACGATGTCCCGATGCTCCGGATCGGAAAAGTCCGAGATGAACATGTCCGTGAAGGGAATGCGCAGTCCGTAGACGAACTTGTTCACCAACAGGTGGTCTCCGATCTTCAGGGTGGGGAGCATGGAGCCGGAAGGAATCTTGAAGGCCTGCACCACAAAGGAGCGGATCAGAAAGGCCAGGAGCAGGGCGATGGCCAGGGCCTCGGCGTATTCCCGTATGGCTCCCTTTTGCTTCTTTTCCTGCGTGGTGCCGTTTTCGGACTCGTCTGAGCTCTTCCTGGGGAACATGGTGCTTGCGAACCTCCGGCTGTTTGCGCGCACAGAATCCTAGCAGGGCCCGGGCGCTGGATCAATTGTCCTCGTCCTTTTTCATCGCCGCCAGGAAGGCCTCCTGGGGAATCTCGATGTTGCCCATCTGCTTCATCCGCTTCTTGCCCTCCTTCTGCTTTTCCAGGAGCTTGCGCTTGCGGGTGATGTCCCCGCCGTAGCACTTGGCGGTCACGTTCTTGCGCAGGGGCGGGATGCGCTCCTTGGCGATGATCTTGTTCCCGATGCAAGCCTGGATGATCACCTCGAAGAGCTGTCTGGGGATGAGCTTGCGCATCCTCTGGGCGATGTCGCGGCCGTGGTAGTAGGCCTTGTCCCGGTGCACCATCGAGGAAAGGGCGTCCACCTTCTCGTGGTTGATGAGCATGTCCAGCTTGACCACGTCCGAGGGGAAGAAGCCCAGGATGTCGTAGTCCAGGGAGGCGTACCCACGGGTCACGGACTTGAGCTGGTCGAAGAAGTCGTAAACGATCTCCGCGAAGGGCATATCGTAGGTGATGATCACCCTCGCGGAGCTTAAGTAGCGCATGTCCTTGTGCATTCCACGCTTTTCCTCGCAGAGCCCGAGCACGTTGCCCACGAACTCGCTGGGGACGTGGATCTCCATGCGCGCGAAGGGCTCGCGGATCTCGGAGATCTCCGTGGGTTCGGGCAAAAGGGAGGGATTGTCGATCCGCAGGACCTCGCCGTCGTGCTTGTACACCTCGTAGACCACGGAAGGGGCTGTGGCGATGAGCTCGGCCTGGAACTCTCGCTCCAGCCGCTCCTGGATGATCTCCATGTGCAATAATCCCAAAAAGCCGCAGCGGAAGCCGAATCCCAGGGCCTGGGAGGTCTCCGGATCGAAGGTGAAGGCCGTGTCGTTGAGCTGGAGGCGCTCCAGGGCCTTCTTCAGGGGGTCGAACTTGGACGGCTCCGTGGGGTAGAGCCCGCAAAAGACCATGGGCTGGATCTTCTTGAAGCCGGGACAGGGCTCGGGCGTGGGCTTGGTCGCGGAGGTGATGGTGTCGCCTACGCGGGCGTTGCGCAGGTCCTTGATATTGGCGAAGAGAAAGCCCACTTCCCCGGGGCCGAGGACCTCGCACTCCTGCGGATTGGGGGCGAA
The DNA here is from genome assembly GCA_036628655.1 of Desulfohalobiaceae bacterium. Taxonomy (GTDB): domain Bacteria; phylum Desulfobacterota; class Desulfovibrionia; order Desulfovibrionales; family Desulfothermaceae; genus JAIPDU01. The sequence goes on from JAZKRN010000005.1 coordinate 29,968, forward strand.
AACGCCCACCTTGTTCACTTCGAAGCGCTTGTGGTTGGAGACGATCTGGATGTTCTGATCCTGGTAGAGGTAGCCGTCGTAGAGGCGGAACAGGACCACCACCCCCTGATAGGGGTCGTACCAGGAGTCGAAGATCAGGGACTTGAGCGGGGCCTCGGTATCCCCGCTGGGCGAGGGAATGTCGTCCACGATGCGGGGCAGGAGGTGGTCCACGTTCTCCCCGGTCTTCGCGCTCACCCACAAAATTCCGGAGCAGTCCAGGCCGATGGCCTCCTCGATTTCCCGGGAAATGCGCTCCGGCTCCGCGCTGGGCAGATCCACCTTGTTCAATACGGGAATAATCTCCAGGTCGTGATCCAGGGCGAGGTACACGTTGGCCAGGGTTTGGGCCTCAATGCCCTGGGTGGCGTCCACGAGCAGAATGGCCCCTTCACAGGCGGCCAGGCTTCGGGAGACCTCGTAGTTGAAGTCCACGTGCCCTGGAGTGTCGATGAGATTGAGGATATAGGTCCTGTCGCCGCGCCGATAGGGGATGCGCACTGTCTGGGACTTGATGGTGATCCCGCGCTCCCGTTCCAGCTCCATGCGGTCCAGGAACTGTTCCTTCTTGTCCCGGTCCTCAATAATCCCGGTCAGCTCCATGATGCGATCGGCCAGGGTGGACTTGCCGTGGTCGATGTGGGCAATGATGCTGAAGTTGCGAATTTTTTGCTGATCCGGTCGCATAAAGGAATTATTTACCTCCCTGACTGTGGGGGCCGTAGGCGAAGCCTAGATAGTCCTTGATCATCCGCCTGGCTGAGAAATGCGGAGCCACCGTCTTGATGGACTGCTTCATGACTCGGACCCAGTCGTGGGGAACCCCCGCCTCGGATGTGGTATAGTACGCGGGAATAATGTCCTCTTCGATGAGGCGGTAGAGCTCCGCTGCGTCCAGCTCGTCGCGATTCTGCTCATCTCCGGGACCGGAATCGATAGTCCACCCGTTGGTCTGGGTGGAGCCCTCCAACCACCATCCGTCGGGGATGCTCAGACTGGGCACCCCGTTGATCGCGGCCTTCATGCCGCTGGTACCGCTTGCCTCCATGGGCGGCTTGGGCGTGTTGAGCCACACGTCCACCCCGTGAATCAGGTACTGGGCCAGCTGCTCGTCGTAGTTCTCCACGAAGGCGATGCGCCCGTTCAGCTCCGGATCCTTGGCCATGTGGACCACGTGCTGCAGGAGGCGTTTGCCCTCGTCGTCATCGGGATGGGCCTTGCCGGCGAAGACGATCTGGATGGGCCGCCAGCTGTCGTTGACCAGGCGCTTGATCCGATCCAGATCGTGAAAGATGAGGTCCGCCCGCTTGTAGGTGGCGAAGCGGCGGGCGAAGCCAAAGGTGAGCATGGAAGGGTCGAGCATGGTCCCCATGGCCGGCAAAAGCTCGGTGCTTCGGCGTTGGATCCATTCCCGCCTGGCGATCTGGCGGACGAAGTTCAGGAGCTTGATCTTGAGCCAGAAATGGGTCCGCCACAGTTTCTGATCCGGGATCTCCTCAACGAACTCCCAGATCGCCGGATTGTCATGCTCCCTGATCCAGCCGTCCCCGAAGTAGCGGTTGAAGAGCAGGCGCATCTTGGGCTCGAGCCAGGTGGGCAGGTGTACCCCGTTGGTGATGTGGCCCACGGGCACCTCCTCCTGCTTGCGCTCCGGCCAGAGGGGCTGCCACATTTTTCGAGTCACCTCCCCGTGCCGCTTGCTCACCGCATTGCACCTGCCGGAAAGCTTGAGGCCGAGCACGGTCATGTTGAACCCTTCATCGGGATGCTCGGGGTGGCGTCCCAGTTCCATGAAGGTTTCCCGGTCCAGGCCCAGGGCCTCGCGATAGGGGGCGAAGTACTTCTCCACCATGTCCGCGGAGAAGACATCGTGGCCCGCGGGCACAGGGGTGTGGGTGGTCAGCAAGCTCGAGCCCCGGAGGCGCTCCTTGGCCTGCTCAAAAGGCACACCCTGTTCCATGTGGCACCTGAGGGCCTCGAGAAGGGCGAAGGCCGGGTGTCCCTCGTTGAGGTGGAGCAGGGAGGGCGCAACCTCCATTTCCCTGAGCACGGCATGGCCGCCGATGCCCAGAATGATTTCCTGGAGCAGGCGCTGCTCCCGGTCGCTGGTGTAGAGCTGCTTGGCGATATCCCGGATCCAGGGCGGATTGTCCTCGATCTCCGTATCCATGAGAAAGAGGGAGACGCGGCCCACCGAGACCTTCCACAGGGCCGCCTTGAGCCTGGGCCGGATATGCGGGACCTCGATGACGATCTGGTCGCCGCTTTCGTCGAGGACCTGATTGATGGAAGCGGATTCGCGGTCCATCGTCTGGGTCTGGCTCTGCTGCCAGCCGTTGTTGTCCACGGTCTGCTGCATGAACCCGGAGGGATACATGAAGCCCACCGCAACAACAGGCACGCCCATGTCGCTGCATTCCTTGAGGTGGTCCCCGGCCAGAAAGCCGAGTCCCCCCGCATAGAAGGGGAGGGAGTGGTGCAGGCCGTATTCCGCGCTGAAGTAGGCGATGGGCCCGCCGAGGTACTCCCCGGGATAGGCCTCCGCATCGAAGTGGGACATGACCAGGTCGTAGTGCCGCAGATAGTTCTGATCACGGGAGGCCCAAATCAGGGCCTCGTCCGGAAGGGCCTTGAGCATGCGGTCCGGGTTGTGGCCGCTGTCCTTCCAGGCCTGCCGGTCCAGCATCTTGAAGAGCATTCTGGCGTGCGGGTTCCAGCACCACCACAGGTTTTCCGCAAGATCGCCCAGTCTGCCGATACGGTCGGGAATGTTGGGAAAGGTATTGTTTCTGATTTCGTGTGCGCGCAAAATATTGCCTCCGAAAAAAATTGGCTGCGGATTGTCCCAGTGTAGCGTGAAACGAGCCTTCTGTCCCGAGCCGGCAAAGCGCTGGTCCGACTGAAAGACGCGCTGAGGGAGGAAAAGCGTCGCTGGCTCCGGCTGCGGGGGAGCCAGGAGCAATCAGAGGACGACGCTGTTAGTGGCTCCAGCCGGGAAGGATGTTGAATGAATCCGGCCTTCGGAGCGTGAGGCGGGACGAAACGCAGTCTGGAGCTGTCCGTGCAGCAGCCGGTTGCGTTCCGGCTCAGCTCAGGACAATACGAGTCGAGTATCTGCTATTTGGTCTCGCGTCAAGCGCCAGGGGTTCCCCGTTCACCGTTCCGGGTTCCCCGTTCACCGTTCCGGGTTCAGCGTTGCCCGTTCATGGTTTTCGGGGTCAACTGAGGCGAGAGGCGAGGTGTCAGTGGGTCGGTGGGTCAGTAAGTCAGTGAGTCAGTGGGTCGGGGGGTCAGTCGATAAATGAATCTCATTCCGATATCCGACGTCCGACATCCGAAATCCGACATCCGACTCCGATCACCGACCACCGACGACTGACGCACTGACACACCGACCTCTGAACGCACAAGTGACCAGTCACGATGGTGACCTCTCATCGGTGCCGCTTGCCTGGCGAAGGATCTCCATCCAGCGGTTGCGTTCCCGCCAGGTGAACCCGCCGGGATAGCACGGCCACAGGGATCGGTTCTGGAAGAGGGGGTCCTCGGCCAGGGGAAAGGGTGAAGACTTTTGCGCCCGGGAAAACATTTCCGTGCCCGGAAGGGGGGAATAGTAGGTCAGATGGGGACGGAGGCCGTAGCTCCCGGCAAAGGCCACAGCCTCGCGTATTTCCCGCTCATCCTGGTCGGGAAGGCCGAAGAGGATGTACACGCCCACGTTCTTCGGAGAAAATCCGGCACGCAGGAGATTTTTGACCCCGGTGTCCCATTCCTGCCGGGTCAGCTTGTTGTCCGGTCTATTGTCGAAGCTGCTCGTCTCCAGGCCCAGGCGAACGGTGGTCAGGCCCGCCTTGTACAGGAGGCGGCAGACGTCCTGCCGAAGATACTTGGCGTGCAGCCCGTTGGGCGTGTGCAGACGGATTTGCGGGCCCTCCTCGATCAGGGCCCGCAGAAAGGGGATGAGCCAGGTTTCGGGCCGCACAAGCAGGGCATCGTCGTAGAAGGCAAAATCCCGGACCCCCTTGGCGTGCTCCGTCCGGACCTGCTCCAAAAGCCGCTTCCAGGACCCTTGGCTGGAGCCGGGATAGAGCAGGCTGCTGGAGCAGTAGGTACAGGAGAAGGGGCAGCCGCGCGAGCCGAGCAGCACGGAGAACTCGGCCTCGGGGTAGAGACGGGGAAGCAGGGCTCCCGCATCCGGCTCGGTTGTCGAGGGAGGGACGTCCTCTCCCAAAAGCTTCCAGATCCGGGTCCAGTTCCGCGGCTCTTCCGCCGGGCCGGTCAGCACCTCGTCCGCGGGGACTGTCTCCGCGGCGTGCTCCGGGCAGAGGGTGGCGTGGACCCCGCCCAGGGCGATGGGGGTATCCGGCCAGATGCTTCGCACCAGGCGGGCCGCGGCCACAGCCCCGGGGTACCAGTAGGTCATGATCGAGGTAATGAGCACCAGGTTCGGTGGGGACTCCATCCGGGCCAGGGCTCCGGAGACCGCCTCATAGGGCAGGCCGTAGCGGCAGAAGCGCCTGGGGATGTAGCGCAGTCTTGCATGAGGGGGGATTTCGGTTCTGGGATAGCGGCCGCAGCCGTATTTTTCCGGGGACGGCCAGTGCACATCCCGCCAGGTGCGGTCCATGCAGTCCAGAAGGGCTACGTCGCAGCCGCTAACGTTCAGGGCCTGGAGGACGGAGATGAGGCCCAGGGGGCGGGACCAGAGATTGTACGCGGCGTAGTCGTAGATCCAGGGGTTGATGCCCAGGACCCGCGGGCGGTCCCGGGCTGCCGGAGCGCTTGCTTCAGGAGTTGCGCAGATCCAGGTAATCTCGGGCCACTTGGGCCGGTTCGGAATCCGGGGCAATGTCGAGCACCCTTTGGAAAGACTGTGCTGCCTGATCCTGTTTGTCCAGCCGAAGCTGGATTTTGCCGTATTGGAGCCAGAGCTGCTGGTTGTCCGGAAAGGCCTCCACGCCCTGCTGAAGGGTCTTTTCGGCCTGCTCCGGGGTGCCCTGTTCCGTGTGGAGCTGGGCCAGGATGAAATAGGCCGGCAGATAGCGCCAGTTTTCCCGCAAGGCCTTGTCCGCGTACTCGATCGCCTGCTGCAGCTGCTTTTGTTCCCTGTAGAGGCGGCTCAGGTTGTACGCGGCGTACTCCGGGGTGAGATAGGTGTCGATGGACAGGGCCCTCTTCAGGACCTCTTCCGCCTTGTCCAGCCGGTCCGCGGCGATATAGGCCCTGCCCAGATTGTTCCAGGCCATCCCCAGCCCCGGAGCGAGTTCAGTGGACTGTTTCAGCTCGTCGATGGCCTTGTCCGTCTTGCCCTCGAGCTGGAGATAAGTCATGCCCAGCATGAGATGGTATTCCGGGATGTCGCCCGCGCTGTCCTTGAGGGGCAAGAGCTCCTGGAGGCTCCGCCTGGGCTGGTTGTTTTGCAGATGAGAGTTGGCCAGCTCGATGCGGGCGCGGGTTTTTTTGGACACATCCGGTGTTGTGGCGGCGCAGCCCCAGAGGGTCAGCAGAAGGGCCGCCACGGCGAACAGGGCGAGGGGCTTGCGTGTCATCTTGGGCACCGTTGGGGGCTCGTGGTTCCGGAATGAGTAGCTAACAGGGCGTTAAAAATCTTCCAATTGCTGCGTTGTCCGGCACCTATTTGAGGTGA
>JAZKRN010000006.1:0-33196 GCA_036628655.1 Desulfohalobiaceae bacterium
AAGGCAGGATTCAACAGGGCTCCCCGCGCACTATTTTCATGCTTGGTTGTGTCCGAGTTGGCCCGGGAATGATGGTTGTATAAAACTTCAGGGATGTGCATGGACCCCGGAACCCAACAGTCGATGTTTCCCTGCTGTTCAAAATCGGCGTCCGGACCCAGTGGCAAAGCTCATCTGCCCATACCCTTTTGCGGGCGAGAACGCGGCTGCCGCGAACCGAATGGGACACAGACTTTCTTCGCTCGCCACGCGGGGGCATCCCTCCCCCACGTGGCGAGCGTTAGAAAATCCAGAGTCGAAGGTGCAAGATGAAAAAAGGCCCCCTGAAGATTACGGTTTCGCAATGTGCTGAATAGTTACAGCCCAACAACCATTCATTTCTCCATGGATTCTGTTATGAACGAAAAATGGCTGGAAAAAAAACACAATGAGCTCGCTACGGATCTTTTCCGGAATTTCTGCCTGATCCACCTGGAGCTGGACAAGGAGTTCTCCTTTTTCCACCAAACCGGTGAGATACGTTTCAAGCCCCTGGATGAAATCCTGGGTCAGGAGATGGCCCAGGGTCGCCTTTGGCTCTTAAAGGACACTGCGCACCTGCTCTTTCGCAAGCAACCGGGCACCCCCCTCTCAGGCATATTTCTGGACTGGTCCATAGCCTATATATTCCACGAGTGCATGAAGCTCCGTGAAGACGCTTACCAGCTGCAAACATATATTCCCTGGTTCAAATTCGTCCAGTCCGACCCGGAATACTCCCGACAGGAGCAGGAGGTCGGCTCCAACCTCTTCAGGCTCGCCTCGCAAACCAGGGAAAGTATCAATAAGGAAGTACATCGTATTGAATTCATTCTCAACGAGAGCAAGAACATTTTTATTCGCTATCTCCCGCATCACAGCATGAACAGTGTGCTCGCACGCTTTTTGTTCGAGCACGAAAAACGGGTCAAGAATGTTTTCGAGGATCTCCACCAGGATCTCCTACAGGCCCTGTACGGCTCATCCCAAGAAACGAAATATGTCCTGGCTGCCCATCATCTCCTGCAGGGGAACTGGCTGAACAAGGCCAGAACCGCTGTGGACCACGCCGCGGAAATCAATCCGCAACACAGCGAGGTTCCCCTCCTGTATTCCAAGCTCGCAGAAGCGGAAAACACAATGTGATCCTACGCTCCGGGAAGCTCTCATCTTCTCCGGTTTTCACCGGATCGGGCAGGACAAAAACCGAGCCGGCAGCCCCCATGCCCTGAGCTCGACGGATTGACTCCTGGTTTCAGGAACAGTAAAGTAACCTAATGAGAGAGTACCAAGTTTCCAGGCTTTTTGCCGCCCGCCCAGGGACCGGGATCCCAGTGCGCTGTGCTTACTGGCTTGAGCCGTATCTGCGCACCCAAACACCTCGTCGCAGTGCGTCCTGGTCTCCTCTGGCCGGTTTCCATACGGAAACTCGTCAGCATTTTCCTTTCCCCGAATCAACACGAGGGAAGAATACTCCTTTGATTTTGTTGCGTGTCCTTGGGGGGAAGGAACACGCTATGTCCGTTTTCCATTCGGCATGAGCGCACAGTGAAGCGCTTTATCCGTCGAGACCGCTGATTTTTCCACGCCTTCCGGCAGGGAATTGTCCTTTCTTCAATAATAGCACTCGTTGGGAGCGATTCTGTATGGCTAAAAACCCTCTTCAGCTTAAGCAGCCGGATAAGGAGCGGGAAATCAGGAACCCGGAAAGTCCTCAGCTTCTCCGCTCCATGTATCCCTTCAAGAATGTTGGGCGATGCCAATTCGACGACGTCTTTATCATGCCCCGGATGAGCGACCCCATGGTCATCACGGATACCACCTTCCGTGACGGCCAGCAGGCACGTCCGCCCTATACTGCTGAACAGATCAGCACCATCTATGACTATCTGCACCATCTGGGCGGTCAAAGCGGCCTGATCCGACAGAGTGAGTTTTTCCTCTATTCGGACAAGGACCGCAAAGCGGTTGAGGCCTGTCTGGCCAAAAACTACAGCTATCCCGAGGTAACCGGATGGATCAGGTGCAACAAGCAGGATCTGAATCTGGTCAAGGAAATGGGGCTCAAGGAAACCGGGATGCTCACCTCGGTGTCAGATTACCACATCTATCTCAAGCTGGAGAAGGACAGAAAGCAGGTCCTCAAGGAGTATCTCGAAGTTGTGGAGAAGGCCCTTGAGCTCGGGATCCGCCCCAGATGTCACTTCGAGGATATCACCAGGGCGGACATCTACGGGTTCTGCATCCCCTTCGCCCAAAAACTTATGTACATGGCCCACGAGAGCGGAATTCCCGTCAGGATCCGTCTCTGCGACACCATGGGCTATGGCGTGCCCTATCCGGGTGCCTCCCTTCCACGGAATGTGAGCAAGATCGTACGGGCCTTCACGGACGAAGCCGAAGTCCCCGGGGATTGGCTGGAGTGGCACGGCCACAACGACTTTCACAAGGCCCTGATCAACGCCACCACTGCCTGGCTTTACGGATGCAGCGGTGCCAACGGTACCCTTTTCGGCTTCGGTGAGCGGACCGGGAACGCCCCCATCGAGGCCCTGGTCATGGAGTACATCTCCCTCACCGGAAATGACGACGCTGCCTATACGCCGGTCATCACCGAGATTGCGGACTACTTCGAAAAGGAGCTCAATTACAGCATACCGCCCAGCTATCCCTTTGTCGGCCGCGACTTCAACGCCACCAGCGCGGGTATCCATGTGGATGGACTGGCCAAGAACGAAGAAATCTACAACATCTTCGATACCAAGCACATACTGGGCAAGTCCTTGCCCATCATCATCACGGACAAGTCGGGGAAAGCCGGTGTGGCCTACTGGATCAACCAGGCCCTGGAGCTGGAAGGGGAGGAGCAGATCAGCAAGTCCCACCCCGCGGTGGGCAAGATATACCGCCGCATCATGCAGCAGTACGAACGGGGCAGAAACACCTCAATGGCGTACGAGGAAATGCGCAGCCTGGTGAAGCGCTATCTGCCGGAATACTTCATTTCGGAGTTCGACCACCTCAAGCAGACCGCCCATACCTTCGCCTCCAGGCTGATTTCCCAGTTGAGCGAGGATCTGAGGGGTGTCGAGGACGAGGACGAGATGCAGGAAAAGATGAGCCAGCTCATCGAGGAATATCCCTTTATCCAATACGTGTATCTCACCGACGACCGCGGCAGGCTGTTCACCTGGCAAATCAGCTATCCCGAAGACAAGCCCAAGTACAGGCACATCTTCATCGGTCAGGACCTGTCCAACAGGGAATGGTTCCAGGTTCCCATCCAGACCGGCAAGCTCCATGTCACCGACTTCTATCGGTCCATGTTCACGGAAAAGCTGTGCTTGACCGTATCCTCCCCCGTTCTGGACGAAAACGACGAGATCACAGCCATTCTGGGCGCAGACGTACGGTTTGAGGAGCTCATCAAGCTCCACGAAGACATCGAACAAGGGCCGGAAGAAGAACCCGAGGCGCACTGATACCGGGAGAGGAACTCCCCAAACCGGAAAGAACACGGCTCATGGTGCGATCTCTTTCATACCACGGAGAATTGGACTCAGGAAAACGGCCGTCGCCCGCACCGAAAACAAACACTCCAGACAGCCGGACCCTCGCAGTCGCTCGAGCCTGCTGCATGATCCTGATTTTGGTGGTGCTTTCCGCTTGCGGGCCGACATTCCCCGTTCAGGACAGTGCTCCCCGGGAAAGACAAGGGGATTCCCCTTTCGGCAAGGAGGGCTTTGTCCAGAGAGGCGTGGCGTCCTGGTACGGACCCGGATTCCATGGCCAGCAAACCGCCAATGGGGAAACCTATGACATGTACGCCCTGACCGCGGCGCACAAACAGCTCCCCTTTGATTCGAGGATACGGGTGACCAATCTGGACAACGGCGAGCACGTGGTTGTCCGAATCAACGACAGGGGCCCCTTCCGCAAGCAACGGGTCCTGGATCTCTCCTTCGCCGCGGCTCAGGAGCTGGACATCGTTGATCCGGGGACGGCGAGAGTACGCATTGAGAAAATCGGCGCATCGCGGGAAAAAAGCTACAGCCTGCAGCTCGGTTCCTTCACCAGTGAAAAAAATGCGCGCCATGTGCAGCGAAAGGCCAGGGAATTGGGACTTTCCCGTTCGCGAGTCAGCGAAGCCGAGCTCCGGGGGCAGCGCTATTATCGGGTTCTGGTTGGGCGCTTCGCTTCAAGATCCGAGGCCGAAACAGCACGGGCCAGGGTCAGCTCTTACTTCCCGGAGAGCTTCATCCTTGCGGATTGAGCTCGGAGCGAAACTTGCGGGAGAGTCGAAAAACACACACTGTTCGAGGCGGAAGGGTAATGGCCTTTTCCGTCTGTGGATTCCGCCCTCGCCTGGCCCTCTTGTCATAGGCCTCGAATTTGCCGAAACCGCTGATCAGCAAGGAGTAGTCCTGCTTGACCGACTCCTTCATTATGGACAAGAGCTCTTCAACCTGATTCTTCACCTCGGATCGGTTTCTGTTGGTCTTCTCATGAATCCGTTCCACCAGATCCGCTTTGGTCAATGTGTTTTCCGACATGGCTCCTCCTTGTTCTCGTTCCTGCCCTTGGATTTGCCCGTAGCAGGGCGTTGAAAATCTTCCAATTGCTGCATTGTCCCGCACCTATTTGAGTTGACAAACGAGCCTCTGATTGACTTGGCTTCAGAAATAGGTGCGGGATTCAAACTCTCCTGGAGGCTCACTACGCCCCAGTGAAACAAAAGAAGGTTTCACTGGGTAAACGACGACCTTGCCCGGCACTCACTTTTTTTATGTTTGCTCGTAATATATTGAACTTCGGGGGGAAAGTGAGTGCCGGGTCGCGCTTGACCCTTGAAATTTTTGAACGCCCTGCCTGATAAGGACTTTTTCAACGGGCTGGTAGAGCATCGCCTTTCACGGTATTGAGGCCCATTACGCATTAGACGGACATTCCGGAACACCATGAGGGACACGCTTTTTGCCGGTATCCGCTCACACCCGGCTGCTCGTCCCAGAAGCGTTTCCGGGGAGGCATACAGGTTTTTTGGTGAATGTTCACCTTAAAGGACTCTCCCTCATCAAATCCCAGGGACGAGTCACACGGTCACCACGGATGCAAGCCCCTCAAATGCTTACATGGCGCTCTGGATCTTGGTGGCCAATTCGTACATGGCCTCCTGGGACTCGTATTCCTTCTGCTCCACGGGCATGAGCCCGTCACCCTCGCGACGGGGTATCAGATGCCAGTGCGCATGGGGGACCACCTGACCGGCGGCCTTATAGTTGTTCATGACGACATTCAATCCCATCGCCCCGGTCACATGGAAGATCCCCACCCCGACATCCTGCATCACCCTTTGCATTTCACCGGCGAGCTCTTGAGGCAAATCCCAGAGTGTGGAATAATGCGTTCTGGGAATAATGAGTGTATGCCCTTCGACGATGGGGGCAATATCCAGAAAGGCCATGACTGAATCGCCGGAATACACCTGCGCGCAGGGTATCTCGCCGCGAACGATCTTGCAGAAGATGCATTCCTCCATAGCCCGCTCCTTGACAGTAAGGGGTTTTTCAGGAGAAGCCCTTTATCCGGCCTCTGGTCCCCGGGATACTGAGAAAACAGATAATTACATTTATAACCCAATGCGTGTCCTTTGACAACAACTTCTTTCTTAACCAATCGATTCTATGCGGTTTTTTTTGGGAACCCCACCAAGTTCATACGTAACATATCGAATTGATTATACATAACGTAAGAAGCCTTTTGGGCACAACACGTCACCAATTCCCGGATAAACCCGCCCATGTCGGGCACACCAACCCCTTGGGGCCTGTTGCGGCTTAAGCAATTGACCGTTCAAAGTCTGTAAACCCAGGATCCGTTCCAGCAATGCGCCAGGCCATCCAGTTTTCCCATCCCGAGCCACAGGGCCGTTCTCCCTCAATTTGGCCCGTCTTTCTCCCTTTTGGGGGATGCTCTGGCAAATGCATCTACTGTGCCCAGGATCTGCAGACCGGTACTCCGGAAAGGGACCTCGCCGAAATCCACAGCGATCTGCGCCAAAAACTCGATGGCACCCTTCCTCACAAAAAGACTCCCCCCGAAATTGGCTTCTACGGCGGCACGTTCACGCGTCTTCCCCGGATGTGGCAACAGCGTATTCTGAACCTTGCAGCCGAGTACAAGCAACGTGGCCTGCTCACCCGTATTCGCTGCTCCACCAGGCCGGATGCCGTGGATCCCCGACTTCTCAACGAGTTGAAGCAGATGGGCCTGGACATGGTCGAGCTCGGGGTTCAATCCCTGGATGACGAGGTACTCCGGGCGAGTCGCAGGGTATATTCCTCGGAGACGGCGAGACGGGCCTGCAGCACTGTCCGCGATCAGGGCCTGGAACTGGGCATTCAAATGATGCCGGGTTTGCCTGGGCAAACACCCTTGGGCTGGCTTGGGGAAGCTCGCGAGGTATCGCGGCTCGGACCACATTCCGTGCGGATCTATCCCTGTCTGGTTCTGGAGGGAACACCCCTGGCGGAGTTCTGGAATAGCGGAGACTATCGACCCTGGGACAGGGAAAGGGCCATCAGTGCGATAAGCCGCGCCACTCTTCGCTTGTGGCGAAACAATATCTCGGTGATCCGGATCGGGCTACCACCGGAGCGGGACATGCTCCCCCAAATCCTTGCCGGTCCGTGGCATACGGCTTTGGGGAGCCTGGTCCGCAGCCGCGTTCTGTTCTATCTCCTCATGGGCCATTCGCATGGATCGGAAAAAAGCTCCATCCGCGGTCTGGATTGCCCGAAAAAGTACCAGGGAGAGCTCTGGGGGCATCGCGGCGCAAACCGCCCAAGACTGCGCCGCCTGGGGCTATCCTCCCAAACTGTCCGCTATACGGACCATAGTGAATTCACTCTCTATCTCCAGCACTGAGAGGATAACCCCCTCGGGAAGTCTTCAAGCCATAAACGAGAGGACCCCGAAAAAAAGGCGGCGTTTTTCCGGCGCTAACGATCTGGGCCGAAGGAGACCACGAGACATCCGGACCCAATCGAAGGGGGCTCTGCTTGTCACGAGGGCGGGAAACGTTTATAAAGATCAACGGTCGAGGCAGCCCCTCCTCGGATTAGTCTACGGGAAGGCTCTCGTGTCTTGTCACGTTTCAAGTTTCGTCAAAGAGGAAAAAAAACAACTGCAGAGACATAAAGGAATACGGTGGCTTGGGTTGACAAGACACTAAATTCGTCTCTTTTTCACAATTCGCTTATTCATTGAAATCCGCTCAAGCCCATCTGAAACCGTTAGAATAGTGATCTTCCTCGAACATGTTTGAATGCGGATTTCAATCAATAAGCGAATGAGATAAACAGCGACGATTCACATTTGCAAGACACGAGCTCGGTTACGGGAATATGCAGTCACGTCATCCATAGAGCCTTCGCGATGAATGATCCGGACGTTCAACCCAACGAGCACGGTCTGCGCTGCAGGCATATTCTCACCATGCATGCGCAACGTCCTCTCCTCGAGGACGGCATGCTCCTGCTCCGTGGAGGGCGTATAGCGGATGTAGGTTCCTATCGCGAGCTCAAGCACACATGCAGCGGGCCGATCAAGGACCTGGGGCCGGAAATCCTCGCCCCTGGAGTCATCAACGCCCATACCCATCTGGAGCTCTCCCATCTGAGAGGGCGAACGCTTCAGGGACACGGGTTCACCCCCTGGGTCCAAAGCCTTGTCCAGCTTCCCATCAAGGAAGCAAGCGAGAAGAGTCTGACCCAGGCAGCAAATGAGCTCAAGGAGTGTGGGACCGCATGTGTCGCAGATATCACCGGACACAGCCCCCACAGGGTTTACCGCTTTCTCCGCAATAGCCGGCTGGAATACGCCCTGTGCAGAGAGCTCCTCGGCTACACACCTACTAAGGATATCCGCGAGGTATGGCCCCAGTCCTTCAACCCCTTGCGCGACAACAGACTGAGCCTCTCGGGCCATGCCCTGTATTCCACTCATCCCGGCACACTGCAGCTCGGCAAGACATGGGCCAACGCCAAGCAACGGCCCTTTCCGCTCCACCTCGCCGAAGCCCAGGAGGAAGTGGAGCTTTTGACCACGGGCAGAGGCGGGTTGGCGGATCTCCTTTTGGCCACTCTCCTGCCTGAGGACTATATCGCTCCCGGGATTCCCCCTGTCCAGCACGCCGATCAACTGGGGCTGTTGGACCAGGGGACCCTGGCAGTCCACTGCGTACAGCTCGAACCCAGGGATATGCAAATCCTGCGTAAACGCGGGGCCACTGTCTGCCTGTGTCCCAGGAGCAACGCCGCTATCAACGTGGGAACACCTCCCTGGCGCGCCATGCGCGATGCCGGAATCCCCCTCTGTCTGGGGACCGACAGTCTGGCCTCCAACACGGATCTGAATCTATGGCAGGAGCTCACCTTCCTTCTGCAGGAGGCTCCGCAAGGTTTTTCCCTGCAAGAGGCCGTGGGAATGCTCACAGCGCACCCCGCACGCGCACTGGGCCGCTATCCGGAGCTGGGCACGCTCCAGCCCGGGTCCCTGGCCGTGACCAGCATTGTGCCCCGGGAACTGACCCAGAGCCTTCCCCTGGCCTGACAAAGGGAACACACGAACCAGCTGCCCAAGCGCAGGAAGCTGTCCGTTCAAGAGGCAGGGATTTGTACAACCTTCATTCCCGGGCGGACCCGGGCACAACCAAGCATGAAAATAGTGCGCGGGGAGCCCTGTTGAATCCTGCCTTCGGCAGGGCAGCTACGCTGCATTCAACAGGGCAAGTCGGGGATTGCGCTGATGCCTGTGTTTCATCTCGGCGTCCAGTGCAGGGAAGGACTCACGCTGAGCGACTCATGCCCGCGAGACACCGGTGGTTCTCCACAAACACGTGGCATCGCGAACCTTACGGTCGCTACCTGCTAGGTCCCCATATCGCGAACAACAAGGGCGCGCCTGTTTATGAAACACGGCTTCAGCGCACATCCCCGTCTTCCCGCGCCCAACACTTTCACGAAACAATTCAACACGTTGGCCACATTTTCATACAAAAAAAAGGAACCTCGAGCGGGAAAGATCGATTGCGGACAATCTCGGGGGTGGCTCGAGGAACGCTCCTCCGGTCGCTCCCCCCAATACCCAGGAGAGGCATATGGATTGGGCCCACAAGGACCTTTTGAGCGTGGACCAGCTCACCTCCTCGGAAATTTTCGAGCTTTTCCAGCTGGCTCAGAATTTCGAGGAAATCAACAGCCGCCCTGTGAAGAAGACACCCACGCTCAAGGGCAAAAGCGTCCTTTTGCTCTTCGCCGAGCCGAGCACGCGCACCAAGACCTCCTTTGACATCGCCGCCAAACGGCTGTCCGCGGACACCTTCTCCCTGGCCACCAAGGGAAGCAGCCTGGAAAAGGGCGAGGATCTCAAGGACACAGGTTTCACCCTTCAGGCCATGCAGCCGGACGCCATTGTTATCCGCCACAGCCAGAGCGGCGCTGCCGGATTCCTTGCCCATCATCTCCAATGCAGCATCCTCAACGCCGGAGACGGCTGGCACGCCCATCCCACACAGGCCCTTTTGGACGGTTTCACCCTGTACAAGCTCTGGGGCGGCTTCCGGGACAAAACGATCCTCCTTCTGGGAGACATCGCCCACAGCCGTGTCGCCAGATCGGATATCGAGCTCTTGAGCAAGCTGGGGGCCAATGTGCGCCTTTGTGCCCCCCGGACACTGCTTCCGCGCCACGTGGCCGATTGGCCGGTAACGGTGTACTCCGATCTGGACGAAGCCTGTCGCGGGGTGGACGCAGTGCAGTGCCTCAGGCTTCAGCTGGAACGGCAGCAGTCCGGGCTGCTGCCGTCCCTGCGCGAATACGCCACCCGCTTCGGACTCCGGAGCAGGCACATGGAGCTGACCCGCGAGGGAGCCAGGATCATGCACCCGGGCCCCATGAACAAGGGTATCGAGATCGATCCCGATATCGCCGAGGGCTCCGACAGCCTCATACTGGATCAGGTCAGCTCCGGGGTCGCTATCCGCATGACCCTGCTCTATCTCTTTCTCACCTCGACCACTCAAAGGAGCGAATAGCCATGTCCGGGAGCCGGATCATACAAGGCGTGGTATGGCAAGGACAGCTTTGCGACTGCATCGTGGAGGGCGACCGCATCACCGAGCTCCGGTCCGCGGCCGGTGACCCCCGCGGCGGGGAGCTCGTGCTCTTGCCCGGTCTCATCGACTGTCACACCCATTTACGGGAACCGGGCCAGGAACACAAGGAGGACATCACCTCCGGACTTGCAGCGGCAGCCTCCGGAGGTTTCAGCAGCATCTTCTGCATGGCCAACACCAAGCCGGTCAACGACAACGCCGCGGTCACAGGGACGATCCTGTCCACCGCCGTGGAAGGGCACCCCCACGGCCCGGCCCTGTATCCGGTGGGCGCCTTGAGCCACGGCCTTGCCGGCAAAGAGCTCGCACCCATGCACGAGCTGGCCCGTGCCGGATGCGCCGCCTTCTCCAACGACGGGGTCCCGGTCCCGGATTCCGGCCTCATGCGCAGGGCTCTGGAATACAGCTCCGATTTGCGGCTTCCCGTGATCGATCACTGCGAGGATCCCAGCCTCGCCCCGGAAGGGGTCATCTCCGAAGGCCCCGTCAGTGATCGCCTCGGACTTCGGGGCGTTCCGAGCATCTCGGAAAGCATTCAGGTGGCCAGGAACATCCTGTTGGCCTCCTATCTGGACCTCCCACTCCATCTGGCCCACATCAGCCGGCGCGAGTCCGTGGAGCTCATCAACTGGGCCAAGAACAAGGGGGTCCCTGTTACTGCCGAGACCTGTCCGCACTATCTTCTCTGGTCCGAGGAAAGGGTGGCGGATTACGATCCCCTGGCCAAAGTCAATCCCCCCCTGGGTTCGGAAGACGATGTCACCGCCCTCCGTCAGGCCGTGCGGGAAGGGGTCATCGATATCCTGGCCACGGATCATGCTCCCCACGCCCTATTCGAAAAGGAGGCCCCCATCTCCCTTGCCCCGAACGGGATCTCCGGACTGGACACCGCCCTGTCTTTATGCTGGACTCTCGTGCAGGATGGGGTCCTGACTCAACAGGATCTGATTCGGCTCTGGTGTCGCGGACCGGCCCGAATATTCGGCCTGCGCGACAACGGCTTCAACCCTGGCGACCCCGCGGATTTCATCCTTTTCGATCCGCGCGAGAGCTGGATCCCGACACCGGAAAGCATGCGTTCGCGGGGCAAGAACACGCCGTGTCTGAACAGGGAGCTTCCCGGACGCATCCGGCTCAACTGCCGGCAGGGGACGCCCCTTTACGGAGAATTCCCCCATGAGGCCGCCTAGCCGCATCGTTTCTGCGCCCTGCTGAAGGCGATCGAGCCCCACTGTTTCCATGAGCCGTGCTGTGGCTGCCTCTTGCCGGCTGGCCAAAATTGCTCCATTCTTTTTTCTTCACTGTGCAACAAACTCAATACAATTTCACACGGAAAGCTATGGCGAACATCCTCATTGTAGACGACGATCCGAGCCTTCAGGAGGTTCTGGAAATCGCCCTGTCCAACCGAAGACACGCCCCGAGCCAGGCATCGGATGTCGAAGGGGCCCTTCAGCTCATGGGCAGGGAGGGCTTTGATCTGGTCATTGCGGATCTGCGGCTGGGAAGGGAAAGCGGTCTGGATCTTTTGAAAAGGATCCGGGAAAATCGGAACACCCCCCCGGTGCTCATGATTACCGCCTATGCGGACCGCAAGACGGCGCTCCAGGCTCTGGAGCTCGGGGCAAGGGACTACATTTCCAAGCCTTTCGATGTCGAGGAATTCCTGCTTCAAGTGGACCAGATCCTGGAAGAGACGTGTTCCAGGGAAGAGGATCTCCATCTTCGCTTCCAAGACCACGGCGTAAGCACACCCATTCTCGGCGAAAGCTCCAGGATGCAGGAGGTTTTTTCCCTTGTCTCCCGTATCGCCCCGACGGGAATCAATGTGCTGATCAGCGGTGAGTCCGGGACGGGAAAGGAGCTTATCGCCCGGGCCATCCACGAGAACAGCGAGCGGAAGGACAAGCCCTTTCGGACCATCAACTGCGGGGGGATTCCGGAAGCGCTGGTGGAGAGCGAGCTCTTCGGATACCGCAAGGGGGCTTTCACCGGAGCGGGACAGGCCAAGCCCGGTCTTCTGGAAACGGCTGATCAGGGGACCTTTCTGTTGGACGAAGTCGCCGAGCTCAGCCCCAATCTCCAGGTGAAGCTTCTCCGCTGCCTGCAGGACGGGACATTCATCCCCCTGGGGGGAACGGAGAGCATACAGACCGATATCCGGTTCATCGCCGCCTCGAATCGGGATGTGGACACTGAAGTCGCCGAAGGGGGAATGAGGGAGGATCTCTACTATCGACTCAGCGGAGTGAGGGTCCACCTGCCGCCTCTGCGGGAGCGGAAGGAGGATCTCTATGTTCTGGCCGATCACCTGCTGGAACGCTTCTGCAGGGAACAGGGCAAGTTGATCAAGGGATTCAGCACCGGGGCCAAGCACAAGCTGCGCAACTATCACTATCCCGGCAACATCCGTGAGCTGGAGAACATTATCGAGCGCGCGGTAGCCCTGGAGACCGGTCCCTACATCACCCCTCCCTCTCTGGTCATCTACGAGCAAAGCCCTCCTCAATCCTGCACCAACGGAGAACAGGTATTGAGTGGCAAGCTTTCCCTGGACCAATATCTGGAACAGATCGACAGGGAGGTGCTCTCCAGCGCACTGGAACGCACACGGGGAAACAAAAAAAAGGCGGCAGAGCTGGTGGGACTGAGCTTCCGCCAGCTACGCTACCGCCTTTCCAAGCACGGAATCAATTAATCCGGTTATTCGCTGCGCTCCAAATCCACAACGAAAACAGGCGAAGTGGCGTAATTGAAGACCTCCCGGGCCACCCCTCCGCTGCGGCCGCTACGGCTCTTGCCGTGGCCGCGCCTGCCGATCACGACAATGTCGTATTTATCCGTTTCCAACTCCTGGAGGATCCCCCGCACGGGCTCGCCGACACGAACCTGAAGCTGGACCGACTGCCAATTGTACCCCGATTCCTCGCTTTTCAGCTGGATCAAGTGGCTCTTGAGCTGATCCTTGGTCACCCTCTCCGCCTTTTCCACGAATTCGCCCGGGTGCTTTTCCTGACTCTTCTTGTGGCCCTTTTTCTCGGAATCGGGGAACAAGGGCGGAACTCCGGCGAGTCCGGGGCCAAAGTCGAACAGGTTGGACACACCGCTATAGTTGAATTCCTGGGGGAGTGTGGGCAATACGTGCAAAAGGGTCATTTGGGCGTTGGCGTTCTTCGCAAGGGAAGCCCCGTACTTCAGGGCTTTCCAGGAGGTCATGGAAAAGTCGGTGCATACCAGCAATTGCCGGATGTTTGGTAACATACGAACTCACCTCTTACGGATAAACATTCACTATTCAGAGCTTTTGTTCTTCTCGAGCGCCATCCCGTTCACGAACACAAGCCCTGCTCTACCTGCAGTCCGTTTCATGCGTCTCGGAAAAGCCATTTTCCGGAGGCAAACAAGCCCTCTTCTTTTGGCGAAAGAAGAGGCAACTCGGGCAGTGGTTTGAGCACCACATTATGATTTTCTCGGGAAAAAGAAACGTGCCGGACCACTTCTTCGCAGACCTGACCCAGGCGATCCAGCCTTTCCAAGACACTGGAAGGACTTCACCAAGAACCGCTCTGTTGGGAAGGGCACGAAAACATCCTGTCTGCTCAACAAGGTGATATTTTAACCCATCATAGATCGAAAGACAATCCAGCCCCGTAGCTCGGGAAACCCAAACCTCTTTGGAGCTTTTTTGTAGGAAAATGTGTCCAACTCTCTGAATTATTGCAAGAAACTGTCTGGCGCGGCTCGTCGGGATATGCGCTGAAGCCGTGTTTCATATACGGGCGCGCCCTTGTCGACGTCAGCGTTAGGCGCATCTGGTGAATAGCCACTGGAAAGCCCGCGCTGTAGCGGGTGAGAGGAGAACATACACTCTCTCAAATGAGCTGGAGCCGGTCAGTTTGAGCTGATTCCGGCATTCAACTCCGTGATGAAACACTGGCCTCAGCGCAATCCCCGACTCGCCTCGCATTGTCATGCTTCGTGGTGCCCGGGATGGCCCGGGAATGATGGTTGTATCAAACTTCATGCTGGAAGCCGTGACTCGTGACTCGTGACTGGCGGCTGGCGCGTTCCGGAGGTCGGAGACAATGATCCACCGACCTACTGAATCACTGATTCACCGATTTACCGACTCACTGATACGTCGCCCATAACCTCTAGCCAGAGCCCGGAAGCTGAAACAATGTCCTGAAAGTTTCCTTTCTGTTCAAACTGGGCGCCCGGACCAAGCGACGGAGCTTATGGGCAAAACGTTTTGGCCCTTAACCCCCCTCTGCCAGGACAACGCCTCGAGGCTTTGAAGCCCCCTTGTATGCCGGCCCAGCTTGACGCTGTACAGGAATTGGCCTAAAAATGGTTGGCTTTATGAATTCATACATAGAGTTCCTCGCCTTGTTTCCCAAACAACGAACCCCTTCGCGGAGGATATGCTTGAGCGATCAAAAGCAGGCCAGAGAACAGGGCAGCCAAGTACTGCGCCAACGCTATGAAAAGGCCCGATATCTGGAGGATGACGGAATCGAGCTCTTCCCCAACGACTTCCGCAAGGACTCCGATGTGGAAGAAATCGGGACCCATTACGAATCCTGGAGCGGACAGGACCTGGAAGGCCTGTCCACCCCTTTCGCCCTCGCGGGCCGGATCATGACCCTGCGCTCCTTCGGCAAGGCCACCTTTTTCCACCTCCAGGATCAGTCGGGCCAGATCCAGATCTTCGTCCAGAAGAAGAATCTGGGCGAGGAGGAATACGCCCGGTTCAAGAAATACGACATCGGTGATATCGTCGGCGTTCAGGGCCCCCTCTTCCGCACCAAAAAGGGCGAGCTCACCCTGGACGCGCAAAACGTGAGCCTGGTGAGCAAATCCCTTCGCCCCCTGCCGGAAAAATACCACGGCCTCAAGGACGTGGAAGCCCGCTACAGGCAGCGCTATCTCGATCTGGCGGTCAATCCCCAGAGCAGGGAAACCTTCCGCACCCGCACACGAATAATCAAGGGCATTCGCGACTTTCTGGACAATCGGGGCTTCCTGGAAGTGGAGACCCCCATGATGCAGCACGTCCCGGGGGGTGCCGAGGCCAAGCCCTTCACCACGTACCACAAGGCCCTGGATACGGAGCTCTATCTTCGAATCGCGCCCGAGCTCTACCTCAAAAGGCTCCTCGTGGGCGGTTTGGAAAAGGTTTACGAAATCAACCGCAATTTCCGGAACGAGGGCATCTCCACCCAGCACAACCCTGAATTCACCATGCTGGAATTCTACTGGGCCCACGTGGACTACACCCACCTCATGGATCTCACGGAGGAGCTCTTCTCCGAGCTCGCCCATTCCATCCTGGGCGCACACGCCCTTGCCTATCAGGGCCATGAGATCGACCTCACCCCGCCCTGGCCCAAGCTCACCTTCCACCAGGCCCTGGAGAAGCTCGGCGGATTGGCCCCCGAGGATTACCAGGACTGGAACCGAGCCAGGGAGCTGGTGCGCAAACACGGGGAGAATGTCCAGGAAAAGGAAAAGCTGGGCAAGCTGCAGGCCAAGCTCTTCGACCTGCTTGTGGAACCCGGGCTCATACAGCCCCATTTCATCACCCAATACCCCACGGATATTTCCCCGCTGTCCCGCAAGAACGAGGCCGACCCTTCCCTGACCGACCGTTTCGAGCTCTTTATCGCCGGCAGGGAAATGGCCAACGCCTTTACCGAGCTCAACGACCCCAGGGATCAGCGGGAACGCTTCGAGGAACAGGCCAGGGCCAAGGCCCAGGGGGACGACGAAGCCCACTTTCTGGACGAGGACTACCTCGTCGCCCTTGAGCACGGCATGCCCGCGGCCGCCGGCGAAGGCATCGGCATCGACAGGCTGGCCATGCTCTTCACCGATTCCTCGTCCATCCGGGAAGTCATCCTCTTTCCCCTACTCAAACCCGAGGCGAAAACGGACTGATGCGCTTCGAGCTCTTCATTGCCTTGCGCTACCTCTTTTCCGGGCGCAAGCACGGCTTTATCTCGGCCATCTCCCTGATCTCCATGCTCGGGGTGGCCCTCGGCGTGGCCGCTCTGATCATCGTCCTCGGGGTGATGAACGGATTCAGCCAGAATCTGCGGGACAAGATCCTCGGGGTGAACGCCCATGTCCTCGTCTCCAGCCTCAAGGGCCCCTTCGAGGACTACGAAGTCCACAGGGAAAGCATCGAGGATATGCCCCAAGTACGGGCCGTCCTCCCTTTTGTCTACGCCGAGGTCATGCTCAGCTCCACCCGGCAGGCCAAGGGGGCCATCCTGCGCGGAATCGACCCCGAGGCCGCATCACAGGCCCTCAGCCTGGATCGGGACATGGTCCGCGGGAGCCTTCAGGAGCTCGAGGCGGGAGGAAAACCGCCCCCCATTCTTCTGGGGGAGGAGCTCGCCTCCAGACTGGGGCTCTCACTCGGGGACTCCCTGCACATGATGAGCCCCAGCGGCGAGAAGAGCGCCGCCGGATTCAGCCCCAAGATCGAGACCTTCCGCCTGGCTGGTGTCTTCGATACCGGGATGTACGAATACGACTCCTCTCTCGCCTATGTTTCCATCTCTGCTGCACAGGACATCCTCGGATTCGAAGAGGACAAGGTCACCGGTCTGGAGGTGCGCCTGACGGACATCTACTCCGCACCGCAGACCGCCGGGGCCATCGAGGAATCCGTCTCCGGCGAGCCCTTGACCGCGCGGACCTGGATGGAAATGAACCAGGAGCTCTTCTCCGCCCTGAAGCTGGAAAAGACCGCCATGGGGGTCATCCTGCTCATCATGATCATGGTGGGGTCCTTCAGCATTGTGACCACTCTGATCATGCTGGTCATGGAAAAGAAGCAGGACATCGCCGTATTGATGTCCATGGGCGCCAAGCCCGGGAACATCAAGCGCATCTTCATCTACCAGGGGACCCTGATCGGCGCCATCGGCACGGCAGCGGGATACGCTCTGGGCCTGGGCATCAGCTATTGCCTGCAGAGGTATCAATTTATTCAGCTGCCCCAGGATATCTACTATCTGGATCATCTGCCCATCCAGCTGGCAGCGACCGATCTGACCTGGATCGGAATCGCGGCTATCGGACTCTGTTTTCTGGCAACCCTGTATCCCGCCTCCAGGGCGGCAAAACTCGAGCCCGCACGCGTGCTGCGCTATGAATAAAGAGCCCGATCCTGTCTACCAGCTCAATAGCGTGCACAAGGTCTTTCCCGAAAACAAGGGACCTGTGCGCATCCTGCAGGACATCAGCTTCACCGTCCGGGCCGGGGAATCGGTCGCCATCGTTGGGGCCTCGGGATGCGGCAAAACCACTTTGCTGCAGATGATGGCCGGACTGGACACGCCCAGCAGCGGGGAAATCATCTTTCAGGGCGAAAACCTGCAGCATCTGGACTGGGACGCCAAATCCCGGCTTCGCAACGAGGGGATCGGGTTCGTCTTCCAGTTCCACCATCTCCTGCCCGAATTCACGACCGTGGAAAACGTGGCCCTGCCGGCCATGATCCGCGGCGAATACAAACAAGACGCTCTGGACAGAGCGAGCCGGGCCCTGGAGCGCACCGGGATCATCCGGCAGGCTCACCAGCAGGTGAGCACCCTGTCCGGGGGGGAACGCCAGCTCACCTCCATCGCCAGGGCCATCTCCCTGGAGCCCGAGGTCATCCTCGCAGATGAGCCAACCGGTGACCTTGATCCGGAAAACGGGGAAAAGGTGGCGGACCTCCTCATCCACCAAAGTCGAAATCTGCGATGCACGCTTGTCGTCGTCACCCACAATCATCACCTGGCAGGCAAGATGGATCGCATACTTGGGATCAGCTCCGGAGAAATTCATGATTACACCCATGCCTAGAACGACCCTGCGCGCCCTGTTCGGCGCTTTGATCCTCATCCTGCTTCTCGGCGCCGCCTCTCAAGCGGCCGCCGCACAGAAAACAGTCCTGATCCTGCCCTTTCAGGTGAATGCCATGGAGCCGCTCTCCGAGCTCGAGCGGCAGATCCCGTCCGTCATTCGTGACGCCCTGGAAAAGCGGGGACACGAAGTCCTTCCCCTTGCCCAAGCGAAAGAGCTTTTGGACGATCCCTCTCAAGGATCTCCGGATCTTGAGACAGTGAGGGATCTCATTCGAGTAACGGGAGCCACCTACGCGGTCTACGGCAGCCTGACCCAGGCCGGGGAATGGATCGGACTGGATGCCAGGGTGGCCCACGCCGATGCCGCTGGAAAGCATCCGATGGTTTCCGTATCCCGGAAGGGGCAGGATCATCTCCTGCCCGCCGTCGAAGAGCTGGCAAACCGGATCGCCTCTGTGCTCGTCCCGAAGGAGAGAGTGTCCTCCATTGAAGTGACCGGCAACGACAGGCTGAATGCGGAGGCGGTCCTGCAACGCATCCAAACCCGGGAAGGCGAGCCCTACGATCCAAAACGCATCGATCGGGATATACGCAGGCTCTATGAGAGCGGCTACTTCGAGAATATCACCGTGCGAGAGCGGGATCTCCCGGATGGGAAAAAGATCGTTTACGAAGTCGAGGAGCGGCCCCAGATCGAGGAAATCGTCATCAAAGGGGCTAAGGCCCTGGACCGGGAAGAGCTCCTGGAGGCCATGTCCAGCGAGAGCGGAAACATTCTCAATCCCGAGACCATCTCCCAGGATCTGGAAGCGGTGCGCGAGCTCTATCGCAAGGATGGCTATTATAGCGTCAATGTGGACTATGCCTCGGAAAAGATCGATACAGGCCAGGTAAAGCTCATTGTCCGGATCGAGGAGGGGAAGAAACGCTATATCCAGAAGATCCGGATCAAGGGTGCGGACAAGCTCGACCCGGGACAGCTCAAGGACCAGCTCGCCCTTTCCGAACGGGGCTTTTTCTCCTGGTTCACCGGAGGCGGGGTCCTCAAGGAAAGAATGCTCAACAGGGACGCCGCTGCGCTGGAAGCCTACTATGCGAATAGGGGCTTCGTGGACGTCAAGGTGGGCCAGCCCGATGTGGAGTCCGTGGAGAACGGGTTGCGGATCACCTTCCGTGTCCGGGAGGGAGCCCGCTATAGACTTGGCGAAATCGGCTTCCAGGGCGATCTCATCCTTTCCGAAGAGGAATTGATGGACAAAATACGCATCGACGATATGGCCCGAAATGACGCCTACTTCGACCGCTCCGTGCTGCGCGAGGATACCCGGGGCCTTGAGGAGTTCTATCAAAAATACGGCTACGCCTTCGCCCAGGCCGATCCCCGCCTGAACAAGAACAGACAGAACCGGACCATTGATGTGACCTATTCCGTCAGCAAGGAACGCAAGGTCTACATCGATCGCGTTCGGATCACGGGAAACACCAAGACACGGGACCGCATTATTCGCAGGAATCTCGCCATCTCCGGCGGCGACCTTTTCGACAGTGACAAGATCTCCCGCTCCAAGCAAAACCTGCAGAGACTGGACTACTTCAAGTCCGTGGAAATCGACACTATTCCGGGCCGAGAGCCCGGAGAAATGGACCTTCAGGTCCAGGTCCAGGACAAGCCCACCGGATCCTTCAGCCTCGGAGCGGGCTACTCCACTGTGAACAAGCTCTTCTTCACCGGCAAGGTCCAGGAGCGGAACTTCCTGGGCCGGGGGTACAACCTGAGCTTCCAGGGGAGCTTCAGCAGCACCCAGACCCAATATCAGGTGTCCTTCTGGAATCCACGCCTCTACGACAGCTCCCTGGGCCTTGGCTTTGATGCGTACAATTCCAGGCGGGAATACGACGACTATAAACTGGAACGAACCGGGGGCAAGGCCAAGTTCGCCTACACCATCGGAGACCACACCCGTCTTTTCTGGAACTACAACCTGGAAGAATACCGTGTCTACGACATCGATTCCACAGCAAGCGATGCAATCCAGGACATAGACGGGACCAACTGGTCCAGCGCAGCCAATGTCTCCGCAGTGCGCGACACCACCAATAGACGGCTCTATCCCACCCGCGGCAGCAAGAACACCCTCACAGTGGAATATTCAGGCGGTCCCCTGGGGGGCGACGACAACTTCGTCAAGCCCAGCTACGAGCTGACCATGTATCAATCCCTCGTAGCGGATTTCGTGTTCAGCTGGCACGGGAAATACGCCCATCTCTTCGAGAACACCTCCGAGCCGGTGCCGGACTTCGAGCGCTTCTACCTCGGCGGTATCAACACCGTGCGGGGATACGACTACCAGGACATCGCCAGCGAGGATGATGCGGGAAAGAAAGTCGGCGGGTACAAGCAGTTCTATACCAACACGGAGATCTCCTACCCCCTTATCAAGGACATGGGGCTGCAGTTCCTTGTCTTCTTCGACGCGGGCAACGTGTGGAACAAGGATGAACATCCCGACGACAACCTTTACAAAAGCGTGGGAGCCGGAATACGCTGGAATTCCCCCATGGGTCCTCTGCGTCTGGAATACGGCTATCCCCTGGACAAGATCGAGGGCGAGAGGCAAGAGGGCCAGTTCGAATTCTCTGTGGGGCAGGCCTTCTAACTGGCTCTCAAGGAGACCATATCAGGCATAGGTTTCACAAATTCCAAGGACCAAGCGCAAAAAGGAGCGAATCATGAAAAAAATAATCAGTACCGCACTCTTTCTCGGGTTTATCGCGCTTCTGCCTTTTCAAGTCGGGGCCGCAGAGATAGCTGTTATCGACCTCCAAGCCATCCTGCAAAAGTCAGATCCGGGCAAAAAGGCCATGCAAGAGCTGCAAAACTTTCAAAAAGGATTGCGTTCAGAGCTGGAACAAGAAAAACGTTCCCTGGACCAGCTCAAGAAAGAGCTTCAACAACAGAGCATGATGCTCAGCGAGGAAGCCAAGAAAAACAAGCAATCCCAATTCCAGAAACAGGCTCAAAAGTTTCAATCCAAATATCAAAGATATCAACAACAGCTCAAAAAGAAAGAACAAAAAATCAGAGAGCCCATTATTGATGTTCTCATGAACATCATAAATGAATACGGGGAAAATCATGACTACAAGCTCATTATTGATAAAAAGAACAGCGGCGTCATGTACAATAAGGACAAGCTCGAGATCACCGAGACGATTATCCAACGATTGAACCAAGCTTGGGAAGAACAAGACAAAGAAATCGCGAGCCCGTAACAATGAGCTTCCTTCTCAGTGAATTGGCCCATAAGTTGGGATGCGAGC
The DNA here is from genome assembly GCA_036628655.1 of Desulfohalobiaceae bacterium. GTDB lineage: Bacteria > Desulfobacterota > Desulfovibrionia > Desulfovibrionales > Desulfothermaceae > JAIPDU01. The sequence goes on from JAZKRN010000006.1 coordinate 21,379, forward strand.
ACAAGGGCGGGGACATTCGCATTCACGGCTGCAACACCCTCGAACAGGCTCGACCCGAGGAAATCAGTTTCCTGGCCAATCCCAGATACGCGCCGCAACTGGAGACCACCAGCGCCGGAGCGGTGGTCCTCACCCCGGAGTACAGCGACAGATACCCTGTGTGTCTTATTACCTTTAATCCCTACCTCGATTTCGCCAAGATCATGCATCTTTTCGCCGGAGAGGAAGAACAATCTTCGGGAATCAGCGAGCAGGCCCATATAGATCCTGACGCGCGGGTTGAGGAAAACGTGACCATACATCCCTTTGTATCCATTGGTCCCCGCACGGTAATCCACTCCGGAAGCACGCTCCACTCCGGAACGGTTGTGGAGCGGGATTGCCAAATAGGACGCGATTGCCGCCTTTTCCCCAATGTAACCCTTATGGCCGGAACCAGCCTGGGAGATCGGGTAACGCTCCATTCCGGGGTTGTGCTCGGCAGCGACGGGTTCGGTTTCGCCCAAAGCGACACCGGGCTGGAAAAGGTCCCCCAATTGGGCCGCGTTATCGTGGAATCCAACGTGGAAATCGGGGCCAACAGCACTGTTGACCGGGGGACACTGGGCGAGACGCGCATCGGCCAGGGCACCAAGATCGACAATCAGGTGCAGATCGGACACAACGTCTCCCTGGGCCGGAATGTGATCGTGGTGGCCCAGGTGGGCATTGCCGGAAGCACACATGTCGGGGAGAATGTGGTTTTCGCCGGCCAGGTCGGTGTGGGCGGCCATCTCACCGTGGGCGCGGGCACCCGTGTCGGGGCCAAGACAGGAGTCCACCGCAGCGTCAAACCGAAGTCCGAGATATCCGGACATCCGGCCATGGAGCACAGGGATTTTCTGCGTTTTTCCAGCATGCGCTCCAAGTTGCCGGAAATGCACAATCGCCTCAAACGGCTGGAATCTGAGTGCGACAGGCTCAGAACCGAACTGGAGAGGAAGGAGAGAAGCAATGAGTCCCCAGAGGAATGACTTTTCCCCCCAAGAAATCATGAGGCTGCTCCCCCATCGATACCCCTTCTTGCTCGTGGACCGGATCGAGGATTTCGAGCCCGAGAGCTGGCTCACCGCTCTGAAGAACATCAGCCTCAACGAGCCCTTCTTTCAGGGACACTTTCCGGAGTATCCCGTCATGCCGGGAGTCCTGATTATCGAGGCTCTGGCTCAGGCGGGAGGGCTGCTTATTCTCAAAAGCGTGGAGCAAGTCCCCTCCAACGCCATTTTCCTCTTCAGCGGCATCGAGAAGGCCAGATTCCGCAAGCCGGTTTATCCCGGGGATCAGATGGTCCTCCATGTGCGACAGGTCCGGCACAAGATCAACCTCTGGAAGATAGATGCCCAAGCCCTCGTTCACGGGGAAACCGCCGCCCAAGCCACACTAACCGCATCCGTCGTCTCAAGGGAGGAAGCCTAATGGCGACTGAAATCCATCCCACTGCCGTGCTGAGCTCAAAGGCAGAGCTCGGGCAGAATGTAACCGTTGGGCCGTTCAGCGTCATCGAGGACAGGGTCAGCATCGGGGACGAAACCTGGGTCGACGCCTTTGCCCAAATCAAGGACTATACCGCCATCGGACGCCGGAACCACATCCATTCCTATGCCTGTATCGGAGGGACTCCCCAGGATCTCAAGTACAAGGGCGAGGTGAGCTTCCTGGAGATCGGCGACGACAATCGCATTCGCGAGTACGCCAGCCTGCACCGGGGTTCCGGTGAAGGTGGCGGTGTCACGCGTGTCGGGTCGAACTGCCTGATCATGGCCTACGCCCATCTGGCCCACGACTGCCTTTTGGGCGACTGGGTCATCCTGGCCAATGCCGTCAATCTCGCGGGCCACGTACAGATCGATAACGGAGCAGCACTGGGCGGCCTCTGCGCGGTACATCAGTTCGTCCACATCGGCAGCCATGCCTATATCGGAGGTATGACTGGCGTGGCTCAGGATGTGCCCCCTTTTATGCTCATAGCGGGTGAACGGGGCTGGCTCCAGGGAGTGAATTCCATCGGCTTGAGACGCCAGGGATACAATCGCGACCAGCTGAACAATCTCAAGAAGGCGTACAAGCTCCTGTGGCGATCCGGATTGAACAAGGAGGAGGCCATGGAACGTATCCAGTCCGAGATCGGGACGAGCCCGGAAATCGATCAGCTCGTCGCCTTCGTGCAAAACAGTGAGCGAGGAATCGTCCGATCCAAATGAAGGGGAAAAGGGGCAATGCCGTCGGACTGATCGCCGGCGAGGGCCGTTTCCCCTTTCTCGTGGCCCAGGGAATACGGCACCAGGGATATCGCGTTGCTGTCGCCGGATTCCGGCAACACACCAGTGAAGAGCTCTATCCCCTCGCAGACAGGATGATCTGGCTTCGATTCGGCCAGCTGGGCAAGCTTTTGAGCTTTTTCAAGGACAACGGCGTGGATCAAGTGGTCTTTGCCGGACCCATCAACAAGCCCAGGGCCATGGGCATGATTCCCGACCTGCGCGCGACCAAGCTCCTCTTTCAGATACGGAGCAGGCACGACGGGGAGATTTTTCAGGGTCTGATCCGGACTTTCAACTGCGAGGGCATCGAGGTCCTGTCCCCCCTCTCCTTCGTTCCGGACCTGAAAACGCCGGAGGGGATCCTGAGCCGGAGGAAGCCGAACAAGAACGAAGAAGCCGATATCAGCTTCGGCTGGCCCCTGGCCAAGCAGATCGGGAATCTGGACATCGGTCAGTGCATTGTGGTCAAGGACAATATCGTAATCGCAGTTGAGGCCGTGGAGGGCAGCGACGCGACCATCCTTCGGGCGGGCGAGCTGGCCGGGTCCGGCTGTGTCGTGCTCAAGGTGTTCAAGCCGGGGCAGGCCGAAACCATCGATCAACCCGCTGTGGGGCTTCAGACCATTCGAACCATGATCCAGGCAGGTGCCTCATGCCTTGCGCTCGAGGCCGAAGAGGGTCTTTTCTTCGATCGGCAGGACGCCATCGATCTCGCGGACGCCCACGATATTTCCGTGGTGGGCTATCCCTCTGAGGAGCGATAGGTCCCTGATCCGCTCACCATGCAGATCCCGAAAACCGGGAACGAATTCCCTCCCGGAATCGCCGCCCGATCAACTCCCCCATTGATCGGTGAGGACCCCCTCACAGGCAAGCAGATAGCGCTTCATTCCGACGCCGGAGGAAAACCCTCCGATGTTTCCGTCGCGACGAAGCACACGGTGACACGGGATCATCAGGGGCCAGGGATTCTCCCGCATCACCTTCCCCACCGCCCGGGCGCCTCCAGGCACGCCGCACATATGGGCCAGAACGGAATAACTGATCCACTCCCCGGGTGCTACACGGTCATACAGTGTGTGCAACACCGTGCCGGCAAAGCCCCCCACTCTGTGCCAGGCAAGGGGAAGGTCCTTCGCGCCAGGTCCATTGCCCTTTATACAGGCGCCCAAGACCCTTTCGGCCTCGCAGGCGCGGGGGCTCTCCCACAGGGAATCCTCACCTTCCAGCTGTTCGGCCCATCCCAAATCGATTCGCCATACCTGGTCCCCGTGCCACAGAAGCCCCAGGCGAAACGGTGGCAGCAGCAGGATATCACGCATTCAGGGCACCCCACGGGCAGCTGTTTGGATAAGCTCCGAAAAAAAGGCCACCCAAGAGAAATTTATGGTTGTCATTTGAGGCGCATAGTTGTAAAAGATTTGTGTGCTCCTTCCGCGTGCGGGCTGTGAGCTCTCAGCAAGCGGCCTCTCCCTGCCCTCCACCAAACGACTTCCCCGCATGCACGACATGCAGGCAACGGACAGGGTTTCTTCAAGAACAAGGCCCAGCCCGCAGCAGATAGAGTACGCGTTTGAACAACCCTTAGCAAGCCGATAAGCGCGAGAGTGAGAAATGGCCTACATCCTGGACAAGTTTTTGGGAGCTTTTTCCAACGACCTGGCGATCGATCTGGGAACTGCGAACACCCTCGTTTATGTCAAGGGCAAGGATGTCGTTCTGAACGAGCCGTCGGTTGTCGCTGTCAAAAAGGACAACAAGGGCCAGAACAAGGTCCTTTCCGTGGGCAACCAAGCCAAGAAGATGCTCGGCCGCACACCGGGGAACATATTCGCCATCCGTCCCATGAAGGACGGCGTTATCGCCGACTTCGAGATCACGGAATCCATGCTCCGTTACTTTATCGCCCAGGTTCACAACAGCCGCAGGCTCGTTCGGCCGCGCATCATTGTCTGCGTCCCCACGGGTATCACCCAGGTGGAAAAGCGCGCAGTCAAGGAATCCGCCCAGAGTGCCGGAGCCCGTGAAGTCTACCTCATCGAGGAGCCCATGGCCGCGGCTATCGGGGCCAACCTGCCCATCACCGAGCCCACGTCCAACATGGTGGTCGACATCGGTGGAGGAACCACGGAAGTGGCCGTCATCTCCCTCGCCGGAATCGTGTACAGCAAGTCGGTCCGCGTGGGCGGGGATAAAATGGACGAATCCATTCTGCACTATATCAAGCGGAAGTACAATCTCCTCCTCGGACAGGGGAACGCCGAGATCATCAAACAGAAGATCGGATCCGCCTATCCGGGCGGCGGGGAACAGCAGGAGCTCGTGGTCAAGGGCAGGGATCTGGTCACCGGGATCCCTCAGCACCTGACCGTGCGAACGGACGAAATCTGGGAAGCCATATCCGAGGAAGTGGATACCATTGTTCAGACCGTGCGCATGGCCCTGGAACAGACTCCCCCGGAATTGGCTGCGGATATCGTGGACAAGGGCATTGTGCTCACCGGCGGAGGGGCCAGCCTGAAGGGCCTGGATCAGCTCATGCGCGAAGAGACCTCTTTGCCCATCACCCTGGTCGACGATCCATTGACCACCGTAGTAACCGGCTCAGGCAAGGTCTTGGATGAATTGAATATTCTCAAAGACGTCACCATCGATTAGTGTGTCCGGCACCAAATCCAAGTTTGTCGCCCTTTTCCTGCTCCCTTTGGCCCTGTATCTGGCCCTTTACTCCTTGAATCAGAGGACGGGCTTGCTGGACCGCCTAGCCAGTGTGAGCGGACTCGAGGCCGTGGGATGGGTTACTGTTCCGGGCGACTGGGCCAAGGAAACGAGCTATGGCCTGTGGCGCGACTACGTGGCCCTGTGGGACGTTCGCCAGGAAAACAAGGAGCTCCTGCAACAGAACCGGGATCTCCGTGTACGCCTGATGCGCTTACAGAGCCGGGCCGCGGAAGCGGAACGGCTTCGCGGACTGCTCGAATTTTCTCCGCCACCGGCCTGGAACTGTACAGGGGCCCGCATCGTTGCAGAGCGATTGACCCCCTCGGACGCACTGCAGACAGTTCTTTTGAACAAGGGACGCATGAACACTGTCCACTCGGGCATGCCGGGACTCACCCCCGCGGGTCTGTTGGGCCACGTCCTGAAAGCGAGCCCTCATTTCTCCAAGCTTTTGCTCATCACGGACCCCAATAGCAAAATACCGGTTATCGGCAGCAACAACCGCACCAAGGCCATTCTCAAAGGGAAAGGGCCCAGATCCGACCTCCAATTGGAATATGTGCCCCGGAACAGACCACTTTCCGAAGGTGAAATCATGCTGACTTCGGGGCTTGGCGGGCTATTCCCCAAGGGAATTCCGGTAGCTCGCGTCACTGCGATCAATCAGCCAAGAGACGCGCTGTTCCAAAAAGTTCAGGCTGAGCCCGTCGCTGATATCGATGGCCAGGAGGAAATCCTCCTGCTTCGCCAGTCGGACCGCAATCCGCCCCAAAGCTGGATCCTGGATCCCGCTTCGATGACCTCTCTCGATTGATCCCTACGTGCGGGACCGGCCCGGAGAAAACATTCCAGGAAATCCGCATAAGGTTTACGATTGACCGAAACCATCTGGTGGACCCTCTACACCATCATCGCCGTCTGGATTCAGAGCCAGGTTCTCGGAGCCGACTGTTTCGGACCGGCTGTGGTGTTTTGTCTCCAGACCCGTCGCTACGGCAGCCTGACCTGCCTCCTTCCCGTTTGGATCCTGATACAGGAAGGAGCCGGTTCACTGCCTTTTGGCAGCATGCTGCTCTACTATATGGGTCTTATCTATTTCGTCATCCTGGTCAGGGCCTACATCAGCATCACCAGCCCGCTGTACATCCTCTCCCTCTCTCTGGCTGCGGGATTGTGGCATTTGAGCATCATTCAAGCCCTCTCCTCGCTGCAGGAAATCCATGTCGCCATGCAGCCGCTTTTGTTCCAGAGCATCCGCTTAGCAGCCGTTTTCCCAGTGCTCTGGGCCCTCATCAGCCTTATATACTATTTCCGGATTATGCCCAGCTATGCACGAATCTGATCCCTATGAGCCGAGCAGCAAGGGCTACCTGCTGCTTATAATCCTCGTTGTCGGCCTTTTCTGCCTCATCCTGTTGCGGCTGTGGCATCTGCAGGTCTTGCAAGGCCGGGAATACGCCAATGAGGCCGAGCAGAACCTTCTGCGGGAGCGCTCCATCTATGCCTTGCGAGGACTCATCCGTGACAGGAACGGAGAGATCCTGGCCGGCAACCGACCCGCGTACGCCCTGGCTCTGGTACGTGAGGACTGCAGGGATATCCAGGCCGCCTTGACCCGTATCAGCGATTGGGCCGATATTTCCCTCCAGAACCTGGAAGAGCGCTATAATTCCCGCAAAAGTCGCGTGAAATCCTTCAAGCCCCTTATCCTCATTCCCAGCTTAACCTTTTCCGAACTGGCCCGTGTCGAAACGCGGCTGATGAACTGGCCCGGTCTGCAGATCATCACCAGGCCGCAGCGTTATTATCCCCGGGCTCCTGTCTTTTCCCATCTCCTCGGCTACGTGGCCCAGCCCACCCCTAAAGAGCTGCGCGAAAACCCGTCTCTGCAGCTCGGCGACACCATTGGCAAGAGGAGCCTGGAACGCGCCCTGGACCGGGAGCTCAGAGGCAGCAAGGGCAAAAAGGTCCTGGAAGTCGACGCGCAGGGCAGGGTACTTAAGGAGCGTATTGTCGCCGAATCGGAACCGGGACGGACTTTCCGCCTGACCATCGATGCTGATCTGCAGCGGCACATCTGGCGGAAACTGGGCGACAAGAGCGGTGCCGTCGTGGTTATGCGGCCCAACAGCGGCGAGGTGCTGGCCATGGTCAGCAAGCCGGGTTACGACGGGAACTCCTTTGTGGAGGGAATATCGGATCAAAAGTGGCAGGACCTCCTGAGTCACCCTCGGGATCCTCTTCGCAATCGCGCTACTCAAGGCACCTATCCGCCGGGATCCGTTTTCAAGCTGGTCGTCGCTTCGTCGGCTCTTCTGCGGGAGACCATTCCCATTGACAAAGAGCTTCATTGTCCGGGGTACTATCGTTTGGGCAATCGGGTTTTCCGGTGCTGGAAGCCTGGCGGTCACGGTGATGTGGCCTTCCAGGAGGCCATCAAGCAGTCCTGCGATGTCTACTTCTATCAGCTCGGTGAAGAGCTGGGGATCAATGCCATCTCCGATTACGCTCGCAGCAACGGTTTTCATCAAAAGACAGGGATCCTCCTTCCCAACGAGCACTCCGGGGTCGTACCCGACAGGGAATGGAAACTCCGGAACATCGGCCGTTCCTGGCAGGGCGGCGACACCCTGAACACAGCCATCGGACAGGGATTCACCCTGGTCACCCCGCTTCAGATAGGCCGCTATGTCGCGGCCCTGGTCAACGGAGGCCACCTTGTAAAGCCCAACCTCCTGGCGGAGAGCGAGCCATCCCAACAGGGCCGGCTTCCCCTTTCCGGCGACAGCATCAATTTCCTCCTCGAGAGCATGCGCGTCACCGTGGAGGAGCCCCACGGGACAGCCTGGCGGCTGCGAACCAAAAACGCGGCCATCGGAGGCAAGACCGGCACGGCGCAGGTCATCAAGCTCAAGGAGGAGCTCCGGGGGGAGGACACTGAGGCCATCCCCTATCGATTCCGCGATCACGCCTGGATGGCGAGCTACGGAATTCGGGGAAAAAAGAAATACGTTGTTGTGGCCCTTATCGAACACGGCGGGCACGGCAGCTCCGCCGCCGGACCCGTGGTCAAGTCCGTGTACGACTATCTTTTTCCCTAAGGGAATATCTCATGCCTTTTCTGGATCGACGCATCCTGGCCCACTTCAACTGGTCCCTTTTGCTCCTTCTCCTGCTTCTGGCCGGTGTGGGCATTCTCAACCTCTACTCCGCGGGCACCCTTCGCCAGGACCAGGGTGTGACCACCGCCTATTACTACCAAAAACAGCTCTACTGGCTCGCCTTCGGATTTCTGTCCATCCTTGTAATCATCTTTTTCGACTATCGGCACCTCAAGGCCATCGTCTGGCCTTTGTACGGCCTGACCCTGTCTTTGCTGATCTACGTTCTTGTCTACGGCACTGCCATTTCCGGAGCCACTCGATGGATCGACCTCGGCGTAGCCAGCTTTCAGCCCACGGAACTCGCCAAGGTCAGCGTCATCCTGATCTGCGCCGCCCTGCTGGCCCGCATGCCCGGACCATTGGGCTGGAAGGATCTGGGCAAGATCCTTGTTCTGGTCGCCGTTCCGGTCGCCTTTATAATGCTTCAGCCCGACCTGGGCTCGGGGCTGAACATCCTCATGCTGGCTGGAGGGATGCTCTTATTCAAGGGGATCAACCGGCGCATCCTGTATATTTGTCTCGTCGGCATTCCCGTGCTTGCACCGGTTACCTGGTTCTTTCTCCTCGACTACCAGAAACAGCGCATCCTCACCTTCCTCCACCCCCATCGCGACCCCCTTGATGCGGGATACAACACCATCCAGTCCAAAATCGCCGTAGGTTCGGGCCAGATATGGGGCAAGGGCTTTCTGGAGGGCACCCAGAGCCAGCTTCGCTTCCTTCCGGCCAAGCACACAGACTTCGTGTTTTCCGTTTTTGGCGAGGAATGGGGCTTTGTGGGCTGTGCACTCCTCTTGAGCCTCTTTTGCCTCTTTCTCTATCAGCTCGTGGTAGTGGCCGGCACTTCCAAGGACTCCTTCGGCGCCTATATCGCCAGCGGCGTCTTCTTTTATTTCTTCTGGCAGATTCTCATCAATCTGGGCATGGTGCTGGGCCTTATGCCCATTGTGGGCATCCCATTGCCCTTTTTCAGCTATGGGGGCTCCTCCACCCTGATCAACTGTATCCTCCTCGCCCTGGTGTTCAACATATCCATGCGCCGCTATATCTTTACCCAGGAATAGCTTGACTTAATAACAATAACTATTATCATATAATCTGTATTCATTCGGAACCATCAAATGCGTACATTGATTTCAATAGGCATTCATGGAGGTTCAAAGTAGATCACTGTCCCAACGATTTCAGATGGCGGGAATAGCCAATCACTGGGGGGCTTCGAGCCGTTTAGACGGAGGTTGTGCATCAAATTTTTAATGGCGGAATACCCTGTGTTTCTCTTGGCCGACACAAACAAACACAGAAAACAGACGTGCTTCTTCAACCTCTCTTGTGGTATGCTTAAAGGTCAGAGCCAGGCAGAGCACCCTGCGTGCTTGCTGTCCAGTTTGAACAGACCGAATGGGACTACGGCATGAACGCACTGCCCCGCCCTGGCCTCTGAGATGCAAGGCCCTCAACTCATAAGGCGTTTTGGGGTTGAATCGTCCCCCAAACGCCGATCTAAAACCCCCAACTTGCAAAGGAGGGTATCCCATGGCCGAACAGCTGGAAATCTACAAATGCAATGTTTGCGGCAACATTGTGGAAGTCATGCACGGTGGTCAGGGCGAGCTCGTCTGTTGCGGTCAGTCCATGCAGCTCATTCAGCCCGGAACGGTGGACGCTGCTCGCGAAAAGCATGTCCCGGTCATTGAAAACACGGAAAACGGATATAAGGTGAGTGTAGGGTCCGTTGCCCATCCCATGGAAGAAAAGCACTACATCGAATGGATCGAGCTTGTTGCCGACGGCATCAGCTACACCGCATTTTTGCAGCCGGGACAGGCGCCGGAGGCGGAATTCTGCATTCAGGCCTCCCGAATCACGGCGAGGGAATACTGCAATATTCACGGGTTGTGGCAGGCCCAGGGATAATGCCATAATCTTGAGAGCATTATTCTGCTGGACGACTGCCGTCTTGTACGAGCGAGCTCCCGTCAGTAATGCCCCCTGTCCGAACGGGAACTCGCTCCGTTTCTTGTTTTGACAAAAGAAGAAGCAGGAAAATCAAGAAATTCTATCACCACTTATCACGACAACGTAACTTCGCATATTTGAGGCCGTAGCCGTGGAGTTGCCTGTGCTCATTGATCGGATTGCGCCAATGTTTTACGCCGAGGCGGAGGATAAGCGCTTTGCGCAGCGGTCGGTGCTTCATACTTATCTCGAGACTCGTATGCGTTGCTTCATGGCCGCAATGAGGGTCAAAGTTTCATGCTCGCATCGTAAAGCGCCCGGAGCCGAGGCGAAAAAACATCGCAGGACGATCAGCCAGAGCAAAAGGAACTTCTCGGCTACAGCCAAACTTACGTTGTCGCGTTATTTCCTTTTCGGGAAAACGAAATGGGAGCTCGTTTCCGGATGGAAACGAGCTAAACCGCACGAACAAACCAGGAGGTAAACAGCATGGATCGATGGGTATGCAACGTTTGCGGCTATGTCTATGACCCCCAGCAGGGCGATCCGGATAACGGCGTCCCGGCGGGCACCCCTTTTGAGAACCTGCCCGATGACTGGACCTGCCCTGTTTGCGGCGCAGGCAAGGACGAGTTCAGCAAGGAATAGACCAGGAACGCCCGGCCCCTGTTAGGGGCCGGGCAAGCAAGGATGGTTCGGTGTGACCCAGACATTCTCCAGCACCAGACAGATCAAAGCGCACCTCCGCCGCATCCTTGCGGACGAGGACTGGGTGGAAAATTTCACCCGCCTGATCTCCGAAATTCCGCCGCAAAGAACCATTTCCCCTCTCTTTGCCGCCCTGTTCTCCAAATTACGCATTATGCGCTGGCATGCGGTCAGCTGTTTCGGAATCGCCGCCTCGGAGCTTGCCGCGGAGAACACGGAACAGGTGCGCATCGTGCTGCGTCGATGCACCTGGAGTCTCAACGACGAATCCGGGGGGATCGGATGGGGCGCTCCCGAGGCGATGGCCGAGATCCTGGCCAGTGTTCCCCGCATCGCAGAAGAATACGCCAGCATCCTGGTCTCCTTTGTGCTCGAACGTGAAGAGGCCTGCAACTATCTGGAGCACTCCCCTTTGCGGGAGGGCGCCTACTGGGGGATCGCCAGGCTGGCCCAGGCCCGTCCCGAACTGATCGCTCCCTGGCAGGAATACCTTCTCCAGGCGATAGACTGCGAAACCTCCCCCTTTATCCTGGGAACATCCGCTCTGATCATCACGAGCCCCGGTTTCAACACGTCCTGGACGCGACAGACCCTCAAAAAAATCGAGTCTCAGGAGGAAAGCATCATCCTCTATTGGAACAGGGCCTTCTGGAATGTCGCAGTGGGCGATCTCGCCCGGAACGGATCCCCCTCTGAATCCTCCTATCTCGCGGACTCCAAAGTGGCCTAACTCCCCGGCCACCTCTTCTCCCTGTTCCCGACAATTTCACGCCGCGGCAATTCCGACCCAATACTCCCCATCCCTGCCCAGGCGCGGCAACAATGAAGCATACAATGATGCGAGGCACGAAGGGGAATCACATTCGATTTTTGTTCAACAAATCAGAAAGTTATTCATAATTCCATACAACCTTCATTCCCAGGCCGACCCAGGCACAACCAAGCATGCAAATGGTGCGCGGGGAG